>JAEUOD010000010.1 GCA_016791065.1 Dechloromonas sp.
TCAGGATCACCGCGTAGCCGGCCGGTTCGCGGCAGCCGGGAACCTCGTCGCCGCGCAGTGTCGCCAGGTCGAGGGCGATCTGATGGTTTGGCGAACTGGTGCACGAGAATGGAATGCCGTGCCAACTGCCGCCGATCGGCCAGTGCAGATGTCCGAAAAAGAGATGGCGGATGCGTGCGCGGTGCGGGGCGATGACCGACCAGAAGGCTTCGGAGTCGCGCAGCGCGAACTGGTCCATCGACGGAATGCCGAGCGCCAGTGGCGGGTGGTGCATGGCGATATACAGCGGCAGGTCGCCCGCCGCGGCCATTTGCCGTGTCAGCCATGCCCGGCGGTCGGCGCAGTAGCTGCCCCACGGGGCGCCGGCTTCGACCGTGTCGAGCAGCAGGAAGCGTCCGCCCGGCGTGTCGAGTGCCGCCTGTATGAAACTGCCATCGTTGGCGGGCAGTTGCGGGAAATTGCGGCGCAGGGCGTCCCGGCTGTCGTGGTTGCCGGGCAGCAGGTGGGCCGGCATCGGCAGTCGCTTCAGTGCTTGCGCCAGCGCGGCGTAGGCGATGTCGCTGCCGGCATCGGCGAGGTCGCCGGTGAGCAGGCAGAAGTCAGCGTCAGCATGGTCGGCCAGAATGCGGTCGACCGCCAGTTCGAGACGGGCAAGCGGCGAACTGCCGAACAACTCGGCGCCCGGCAGGGTCAGGTGCAGGTCGCTGAGCTGGACGATTTTCATGTGCTGGCGAGGGCTCGCGTCACGATTTCCAGCACGTCGTGCGACAGGCCTTCATGGCCGCGGATGCGCTCCAGCGCGGCGCGGGCGTGCGCCTGGCGGCCGGCGTCGTATTTCTTCCAGCGGTCGAAGCAACGAGCGAGGCGCGAGGCGACCTGCGGGTTCTTGTCGTGCAGGTCGAGGACGCGGTCGGCGATGAAGGCGTAGCCGCTGCCGTCGGCGGCATTGAAGCGCGGCAGGTTGGCGCCGAAGGCGCGGATCAGCGCATACACCTTGTTCGGGTTGCCGATGTCGAAGGCCGGGTGGGCGGTCAGCGCCTTGACGGTGGCCAGCGTGTCCGGCCGGCGGCTGGTCGATTGCGCGGCCAGCCACTTGTCGACGACCAGCGCCTCGTGTTGCCAGCGGGCGTAGAAATCGGCCAGCGCCGTCTCGCGTTCCGGGCAGTCGGCGGCATTGACGTTGGCCAATGCGGCGAGGGCCGCAAATTGGTCGGTCATGTTGTCGGCGTTGTTGAACTGCTGCAGCGCCAGTTGGCGAATGGCCGGCGTGTCGAGTTCGAGCAGGTAGGCGAGGCAGACGTTGCGCAGGGCGCGGCGGCCGGCCTGTTGGCTGCTCGGCACGTAAGGCTGGTTCGGGGCGAGCGCGGCGTAAAGACTGGCGAATTCGCCTTCGAGCTGCTCGGCGAGATGGCGGCGCAGGGCGTTGCGGGCGGCGTGCAGGGCCTCCGGATTGACTTCGTCCATGGCTTCGGCCAGCGTCGTTTCGCCGGGCAGGGTCAGGGCTTCGGCGACGAAGGCGGCACCACGCTGCGCCTGGGTTTGCAGCAGGCGGCGGGCAGCGTCGGCGAAGCTGGCCGGCCAGACCGGCGCCCGGCCGGCGGCAATGGCCGCCGTGGCGTCGAGAATCAGCGTCGAGGCGAGGCGCTGGCCGGCCTCCCAGGCGTTGAACGGGTCGCTTTCGTGCGCCAGCAGCAGCGTGAGTTGTTCCGGCGTGTAGTCGAAGTCGAGATAAACCGGCGCCGAGAAATCGCGCAGCAGGGAGGGCGTCGGCTCGGCGGCGATGTCGTTGAAGACGAAGGACTGCGTGGTGGCGGTGAGGTGCAGCAGGCGCTCGCTGTTGGCGATCACCTCCCCTTGTTCGGTAAACAGCGCGACGCGGATCGGGACCAGGTAGGGAGATGCATCGCTGGCGCGCGGGTTGGCTTGCGTACAGGTCAGCGTGTAGGTTCTGGTTTCGGCATCGAAATGGCCGTCGACCACAACATGCGGCGTACCGGGCTGGTTGTACCAGCGCATGAATTGCGTGAAGTCGAAACCGGAGGCGGCAGCCATCGCGGCGACGAAATCCTCGCAGGTCACGGCCTGGCCGTCGTGGCGATGGAAGTATTCGTCCATGCCGGCGCGGAAACCATCGCGGCCGATCAGCGTCTGGATCATGCGGATGACTTCGGCGCCCTTTTCGTACACGGTCGACGTGTAGAAATTGTTGATTTCGACGAAGCTGGACGGGCGGATCGGGTGCGCCATCGGGCCGGCGTCTTCCGGGAACTGCGCGGCGCGCAGGCCACGTACCTCGCGGATACGGGCGGTCTGCCGGTTGTGCAGGTCGGCGCCGAATTCCTGGTCGCGGAAGACGGTCAGGCCTTCCTTGAGCGAGAGCTGGAACCAGTCGCGGCAGGTAACGCGGTTGCCGGTCCAGTTGTGGAAGTATTCGTGGGCGACGACGCGGTCTATGTTCTCGAAATCGACATCGGTGGCGACGTCGGCGCGCGCCAGCACGTATTTCGTGTTGAAGATGTTGAGGCCCTTGTTTTCCATCGCGCCCATATTGAAGTCGCCGACGGCGACGATCATGTAATGGTCGAGGTCGCATTCGAGGCCGAAGCGCTCCTCGTCCCAGCGCATCGACTTCTTGAGGGCCTCCATGGCGTGCGGGCACTGGTCGAGCTTGCCCGGTTCGACGTAGATGGCAAGTTGCACCGTCCGGCCGGAGGCGGTCCTGAAGGTGTCGAACAGACCGTCGAGCTTGCCGGCGACGACGGCGAACAGGTAGCAGGGCTTGCGGAAGGGGTCGTCCCAGCGCGCCCAGTGACGGCCGTCGGGTTCCTCGCCGGCGGCAACCGGGTTGCCGTTGGCGAGCAGCACGGGGAAGGTAGCCTTGTCGGCGTGCAGGGTCACCGTGTAGGTGGACATCACGTCGGGGCGGTCAATGAACCAGGTGATGCGGCGGAAGCCCTGTGCCTCGCACTGCGTAAAATAGCCGTCCTTGGAGCGGTAGAGACCGGAGAGACGGGTGTTTTTGTCGGGATCGATGCGGACGACGGTCTGCAGCGTAAAGGCGTCCGGCGTTTCGGCGATGCTCAGCGTATCGGGTCCCAGGACGAAGGGGACGTCCTGCCCGTCGATCGACACGCTCAGGGTGTCCAGTTCCTCGCCGTCGAGAACCAGCGCCTGGGGGGCGAAGGATGGGTTGCGGCGCATCGCCAGGCGGGCGGTGACGGTGGTGGCGCCGGTAGCGATGACGAAGTCGAGGTTGACGGTGTCGATCAGGTAGGCAGGGGGCGCGTAGTCCTTGAGGAAAATGGTCTGGGGCGTGTCGGTTTTCATGTTTCGGGCGCGGCGGTAAGCGAAGCGCCCGATGATACCGCTAACGCCGCCGCCAGACCTGCCAGCGTTCGCGCCCGGCGAAAACGGGGATCGAATTGCGGGCCGGACGATCCTCGATCAGCTCGAAATTCGTTCTCAGCAAGGCGTCGAGTTGTTCGGGCAGGATGCCGAAGGGCGGGCCCTTGACCTGGTCGCAGACGAAGAAGAAGCCGGCGAGCAGGCCGCCAGACGGCAACAGTTCGGCCACGCGCCTGCCCCAGTCGTCCCAGAGCTTGCGCGGCAGGGCGCAGAGGAAGGCGCGTTCGTAGATCAACTGGTAAGCCTGGCTTGGCGTGAAGGCGAAGAAATCGGCGCAGAGCAGTTCGACCGGGGCATCGCCCAGGCACTCGCGAGCGGCGGCCACCGCCTTGGGCGAGAAATCGAGCGCCGTGACCGGCCAGCCCAGGGCGGCGAGATGGCCGGCTTCCCAGGCGCTGCCGCAGCCTGGAATGAGTGTGTTGATCGGCTGATTCTGGCCGGCGATGAAGCCGGCGAAGTCCTCAGGTACCTGGCCGGCATCCCAGGGCGTGACGCCTTCGTTGAAGCGCTTGCACCAGAAATCGGGGTGTTCCGGGCGCTGCTCCGGTGGCTTGGTCGGCGCCGGGGAGGGGGGCTGCTCGCTCATGCTAAGATGCCTCCCTTCCAATTCTGCCGTTTGTCGCGTCATGTCTGCTCCTTCGAAGATCATCATCGCCTCCCGCGAATCGCGCCTTGCCATGTGGCAGGCCGTTCATGTCCAGGGCCGTCTGGCTGCGCTCAATCCGGGGGCGGAAGTCGTCATTCTAGGCATGACGACCAAGGGCGACCAGATTCTCGACCGGCCGCTCGCTGAAATCGGCGGCAAGGGGTTGTTCATCAAGGAGCTCGAGGTCGCCATGCAGGAGGGCCGCGCCCACCTCGCCGTGCATTCGATGAAGGACGTGCCCATGGTGATGCCGGAAGGCTTCGTGCTGGCCGCCATTTCGGCCCGCGAAAATCCGCGCGACGCCTTCGTCTCGAACAAGTACGCCGGCCTCGACGACTTGCCGGCCGGGGCTGTGGTCGGCACTTCCAGCCTGCGCCGCGAAGCCATCCTGCGTGCCAAATATCCACAACTTGTCATCAAGAGCCTGCGCGGCAATCTCGATACCCGATTGCGCAAGCTCGATGCCGGCGAGTACGACGCGATCATCCTGGCCGCCGCCGGCCTGATCCGCCTCGGACTCAAGGATCGCATCAAGGCCGTGCTGACGCCCGAGCAGTCGCTGCCGGCGCCGGGTCAGGGCGCGCTGGGCATCGAGTTGATCGATGGCGCGGCCGACATGGCCGCCATCGTGGCCCCCTTGAACGACGTCGAAACCGCCCACTGCGTCAAGGCCGAGCGCGCCTTCTCGCGGGCCCTGGGCGGTAGTTGCCAGGTGCCGCTGGGTGGTTACGCCATTATCGATAACGGTCAGCTCTGGCTGCGCGGCTTTGTCGCTACGGCCGATGGCAAGGAAATGGTCAGCGCCGAACTGCGCGGTGATCCGGCCGACGACGAGGCGCTCGGCCGGCAACTGGCCGACACCTTGCGCGCCCAGGGCGCCGACGCCATCCTGGAAAAGCTCGCCCACTGCCAATGAGTGCGCGCGGCCCGCTGGCCGGCCGAACCATCGTCGTCACTCGTCCCCGGGAGCAGGCAGGGTCGCTGGCCGAGGCGATCGCGGCTGCCGGAGGCACGCCACTCCTTTTCCCGCTGCTTGAAATTTCCCCGGCGCCCGATCGGGAGGCTTTGCAAGCAGCGGTGGCGAAGCTTGGCGATTATTCGATCGCCGTTTTCATCAGTCCGAATGCGGTAGAGCACGCGCTGCCTGCCATCCATGCCGCTGGGCCTTGGCCAGCCGGCTTGCGACCGGCGGCAGTCGGGCCGGGCACGGTCAAGGCGCTGGCGGCGCAAGGTGTCGGCCGCTGTCTCGTGCCGACGGCGCGCTTCGATTCCGAGGCGCTGCTCGAACTCCCCGAACTGGCGGAGGTGGAGGTTAAGGGGCGGCGTATTGTGATCTTTCGCGGCGACGGTGGCCGCGAACTGCTGGCCGATACCCTGCGCCGGCGCGGTGCCGTCGTCGATTGCATCGCCTGCTATCAGCGCAGCGGCCCGGCAGGCGGCAGCGCCCCCCTGATGCAGGCCTGGCGGGCGGGGCGCCTTGATGCGCTGACCGTATCGAGCAGTGAAGGCTTGCGTCATCTGGTCGGGTTGCTCGATGTCGAAGGTCTGGCCTTTCTTCGGAGCACGCCAGTTTTCGTTCCCCATGCCCGGATTGCCGACAATGCGCGGGCCCTGGGGCTAAACAAAATTATCCTGAGCGAGGCGGCCGACGTCGGCATCATGGCCGCTCTGGGTGCTTATAATTGGGCGGCATGATGTCTGACAACGAAAACTCCCCCGTCTCCACGCCGCCATCGCTTCCCGCTGAACCGGGCAAGGCGCGCCTGAATCCCTGGATCTTCATTGCCGTCGTCGCCCTCGGTCTGGCGGCCTGGCAGTGGCAGGAAACCCGTAGCCAGTTGGCTGAAACCCGGGAAGAAATCTCTCGTCGTCTGGCCGAGGCCGATACCGGCGACATGGAAGAGCGCGGTGTACAAAAGGTTCTGCGCGAAGAGATCGATGCGCTGCAGGGCAAGCTTGGCGCCGTTGAGGAGGAACTGGAATCCTTACGGGAGCAACGCACGACGCTCGACCAACTGACCCAGGATCTGGCGCGCAGCCGTGAGGATGCCATCCTGATCGAAGTTGAACAGGCGATCGCGCTGGCCAGCCAGCAGTTGCAGTTTGCCGGCAATGCCGCCGTCGCGGCGCGCGCCTTGCAGGCAGCCGACGCCCGCCTGGCAAGGCTCGACAAGGTGCAGTACCTGCCATTGCGCAAGGCACTGGCCAAGGATCTGGAGCGGCTCAATGCATTGCCTTTCGTCGATGTCGCGGGGCTCAGCCTGCGCCTCGAACAGATGGTCGCCGGGATCGATCGGCTACCGCTCGCCGCCTACGGGCGACCGGCCGAAGCGTCCTCGAAGATGGCGGCTGCCGACGCAACGGTCGGCATGCCCTGGTGGCGGACGATGCTGCGCGATGCGTGGCAGGAGTTGCGCTCTCTCGTTCGCATCCAGCGTTTCGATCAGGAAGAGCCGGCCTTGCTCGCGCCGAGCCAGACTTATTTCCTGCGCGAGAATCTCAAGCTGCGCCTGCTGACGGCGCGCCTTGCCCTCTTCGCGCGGGATCAGGCCAGCTTCCGCAACGAACTCAAGCTCGCCCAGGAGTGGCTGGGGCGTCATTTCGTGAATGACGACAAGGCGGTGCAGGCGGCTCAGGCCACGCTGCGGCAGATGGCGGCCAGCGACCTGACGCTCGAATTGCCGAGCCTCAACGACAGCCAGGCGGCCTTGCGGGCCGTGCGCGGCGGCAAGGACAAGCGGTGAGAGGCCTGTTCTGGATATTGGCCCTGTTCGCGGCGGCGGTGACCGTCGCGCTCGGCATTCGCTTGAACACGGGCTACGTCCTGCTCGTCTTCCCGCCCTGGCGGGCCGAGGTCTCGCTTAATCTCTTCGTTTTCGGCTTGCTCGCCCTGTTCTTCGTGCTTTATCTCGCAGTGCGTGCTCTGGCCGTCACCTTCGGCATGCCGGCCCGCGTCCGTCGTTACCGCGAGGGGCGGCAGCGGGAACTGGCGGCGTCGGTATTCCAGGATGCTGTGCGTTTGCTGTTCGAAGGACGCTTCGGTCAGGCGCTGAAGAAAGCCGGCGAGGCACATGCCGCCGGTACGGCGCCCGGGCTGTCGGCGCTGATTGCGGCGCGTGCAGCGCAGCGCATGCGCGAACCGGAGAAGCAGCAAGGCTGGATGGAACGCGCCAAGGCGGACGATCCGCGTACCGAGGCGGCGACGCTGATGCTCGAAGCCGAGATGATGAACGAGGCGCGGCGCTTCGACGAGGCCTTGCTGGCGCTCGGCAAGCTACAAGGCAAGCAGGGGCGGCACATTGCGGCGCTGCGCCTGGAGTTGCGGGCGCGGCAGGGTACTGGCGACTGGGATGGCGTGCTCAAGCTGAGTCGTCAGCTGGCCAAACGCGATGCCTTGCCGGCGGAAGTGGTCGGCGAAATCAGGACGCAGGCGCATCTGGGCAATATTTCCCGGCGGAAGTCGGACCTCGGCCAACTCGTCGCCTATCTGCGTACCGTGCCGGATGAGGAGCGTAGCCGGCGCGTCGCACGTGCCGCCGCCGAGGCCTTGCATGCGCTCAATGCCGAGAGCGAGGCGCAAAATCTGATCGAGTCGGTGCTTGATGCGGCGCTGCCGGACGACTGGCAGCCTGAACTGGTGGGCATCTACGGGCGCCTGGTCGGCCCGGACCAGATGGCGCGCATCGCCAAGGCCGAGGCCTGGTTGCGGCGCCATCCCGAGGATGGGCGTTTGCTCAAGGCATTGGGGCGTATGTGCCTGCGCCAGAAACTGTGGGGTAAGGCGCAGAGCTACCTCGAAGCTTCACTGGCTGTTCAGCCCTCGCAACAGGCGCATCTGGAGTTGGCGAGATTGTTCGATCAGCTCGAACGGACGGACGAAGCCAACAAACATTACCGGGCGAGCGCGGTTCTCGATCTGCGCTAGGTTCCGACGAAAAGGGAGAAGAAAGTGCTCAATATCGACATGCGCAAGATCTACAACTTCTACCCTGTCGAGCCGGAGCCCGATCCATCGAGCCTGCCGACCGGCGGCGACCTCTACTACGAGTGCCTCGATTGCACCGCCGTGGTCAATTCGGTGCCCCATATCAAGGCGGCCTGTGCCTGTGGAAATCTGGAAGGCGCTGCGGGCAAGCTCAAGGTCAAAGACCCGGAGCGGGTCCGGGTCGTCCGGGGCAAGCTCAAGTAGTCGCCACCCAGTCCTGCGGTTTCAGGAAAACCTCGTAGAGTTCGGCTTCCGGTGATCCGGCTTCCGGCTTCCAGTCGTAGCGCCATTTGACGATCGGTGGCAGCGACATCAGGATCGATTCGGTGCGGCCACCCGATTGCAGACCGAATAGCGTGCCGCGATCCCAGACCAGGTTGAATTCAACGTAGCGGCCGCGGCGATAGGCCTGGAAGTCGCGCTCGCGTTCGCCGTAGGCCGTGTCACGGCGCTTGGCGAGGATCGGCAGATAGGCTTGGGTGAAGGCGTTGCCGACCGCCTGGGTGAGTTCGAAACAGCGCTCGAAGCCGCCCTCGTTGAGATCGTCGAAAAAGACGCCGCCGACGCCGCGCGGTTCGTTGCGGTGCTTGAGGAAGAAGTAGTCGTCGCACCACTGCTTGTATTTCGGATAGACGTCCTCGCCAAACGGGGTGAGCGCATCGCGACAGGTGCGGTGAAAATGCGCGACATCCTCGCGCTGGCTGTAATAGGGCGTCATGTCCATGCCGCCGCCGAACCACCAGACATCGTCCTCGCCCGGTTTGCTGGCAACGAAACAGCGCACGTTCATGTGGGCGGTCGGGCAGTAGGGGGTGCGTGGGTGCAGGACGAGCGAGACGCCCATTGCTTCCCAGGCGCGGCCGGCCAGCTGGGGCCGGACGGCGGTGGCCGAAACGGGCAGCGCATTGCCGGTGACGTGCGAGAAATTGACGCCGCCGCGTTCGAAGAAGTCGCCTTCCTCGATCAGTCGCGAAATGCCGCCGCCGCCCTCCGGGCGAACCCAGGAATCGGTGCGGAAGGGCTGGCCGTCGAAGGCTTCGAGTTCGGCGACGATGCGGCCCTGCAGTCCGGTGAAGAAATCCTTGAGGCGGGTGGTGTCCATGGGTGTCTCCGTCAGGTAAAAAAACGGGCGGTCATGGCCGCCCGGTTTGTTTGTGTGCTGTTGCCGAAGCTTAGCGATTGAGCGCCCGGTGTCCGATGTCCTTGCGGAACTGCATGCCGTCGAACTGGATTTGCACGGCGGCCTCGTAGGCGCGCTTCTGGGCCAGCTTGACGTTCTCGCCGAGGGCGGTGACGCAGAGCACACGGCCGCCACTGGTGACGACCTTGCTATCCTGGTTGCTCGTGCCAGCGTGGAAGACATGGCAGTCTTCGCCAAAGCTGTTGCCAGCCGGCAGGCCGTGGATGACGTCACCCTTCTTCGGGGTTTCGGGATAGTTGGCAGCAGCGAGCACGACGCCGAGCGCGATGCGGCGGTCCCACTCGGCCTCGACCTGGTCGAGCGTGCCGTCGATGCCATGTTCGATTAGATCGACGAAATCGGACTTCAGACGCATCAGGATCGGCTGGGTTTCCGGGTCGCCCATCCGGCAATTGAATTCCAGCGTCTTGACCGAACCATCCTTGCCGATCATCAGACCGGCGTAGAGGAAGCCGGTGAACGGGATGCCATCGGCCGCCATGCCGCGCACGGTGGGCAGGATGATCTCGCGCATCGCCTTGGCGTGCACTTCCGGGGTCACGCAGGGAGCCGGGGAATAGGCACCCATGCCGCCGGTGTTCGGGCCCTGGTCGCCGTCGAAGATTCGCTTGTGATCCTGGCTGGAGGCCAGGGCCAGCACGTTCTTGCCGTCGACCATGACGATGAAGCTGGCTTCCTCGCCGTCGAGGAAATCCTCGATCACGACGCGCGCCCCGGCATCGCCCAGCTTGTTGCCGGACAGCATGTCGTCGATTGCGGCGTGGGCATCGTCGAGACTCATGGCAACGACGACGCCCTTGCCGGCGGCCAGGCCGTCGGCCTTGATGACGATCGGAGCACCCTGCTTGTCGATGTAGGCGTGGGCGGCTTCGGCATCGGAGAAGGTCTCGAAGCCGGCGGTCGGGATGTTGTGGCGGGCCATGAAGCGCTTGGCGAAATCCTTGGAGGATTCGAGTTGCGCGGCTTCCTTGGTCGGGCCGAAGATCTTCAGGCCACGGGCGCGGAAAACATTGACCACGCCGGCCGCCAGCGGCGCCTCGGGGCCGACCAGGGTCAGGTGAATCTTGTTCTGCTCGGCGAAATCGGCCAGGGCTTCCGGGTCGGTGATGTTCAGGTTTTCCAGCTCGTGCTCACGTGCCGTGCCGGCGTTGCCGGGGGCAACGTAAACCTTCTGCAGGCCGGGCGTCTTGGCCAGGCGCCAGGCCATGGCGTGCTCGCGGCCGCCGGAACCGATTACCAGTAGTTTCATGGCTGATCTCTGTGAGTTTTTATATTAGTGACGGAAGTGGCGAGCGCCGGTGAACACCATCGCGATACCATGTTCGTCGGCAGCCGCGATGACCTCCTCGTCGCGCATCGAGCCACCCGGCTGGATGACGGCGACAGCGCCGGCTTCGGCCAGCACGTCGAGGCCGTCGCGGAACGGGAAGAAGGCATCCGAGGCGACGACCGAACCCTTGAGCGACAGGCCGGCATTGGTGGCCTTGATGCTGGCGATCTTGGTCGAATCGACGCGGCTCATCTGGCCGGCGCCGACACCCAGTGTCATGCCGCCGCCGCAGAAGACGATGGCGTTGGACTTGACGAACTTGGCGACGCGCTCGGCGAACAGTAGGTCTTCGATCTGCTGGGCGGTCGGCTGCACCTTGGTGACCACCTTCAGGCCGGAAGCCTGGGCGGTGAAATCGTCGGCGGTTTGCACCAGCAGGCCGCCGCCGACGCGCTTCAGTTCCAGCTTGTTCAGGTCGCGGCCGAGCGGCACGACCAGCACGCGCAGGTTCTGTTTGGAAGCGAGGGCAGCCTTGGCTTCGGCGGTGAAGGAGGGGGCGATCAGCACTTCGACGAAGTGCTTGCGCTCGTTCATGGCATTGACCACGTCGATGCCGACTTCGCCATTGAAGGCGATGATGCCGCCGAAAGCCGAGGTCGAGTCGGTCTTGAAGGCCTTTTCGTAGGCGGCCAGCAGGGTGCCGTCGATGGCGACGCCGCACGGGTTGGCGTGCTTGATGATGACGCAGGCCGGCGTGTCGAAGGCCTTGACGCATTCCCAGGCGGCGTCCGAGTCGGCAATGTTGTTGTAGGACAGTTCCTTGCCTTGCAGCTGGGTGTAGGCGGCGATGCTGCCGGCCAGCGGCGTGGTGTCGCGGTAGAAGGCGGCGGACTGGTGTGAGTTCTCGCCGTAGCGCAGGATCTCGGTGCGGTCGAAGGCGAGTTGCAGCTTGGCCGGGAAGATGGCCGGGACCGGCGCGGCTTCGGCCGGCTTGGCTTCGGCGCCGTCGTCAAGGCCGGTCAGCCAGTTGGCGATCATGCTGTCGTAGCGGGCGGTATGCGTGAAGGCCTTCTTGGCCAGGCCGAAACGCGTCGCCAGTTGCAGGGCGCCGCCATTGGCCTTCATTTCGGCGAGCAGCGGGGCGTAGTCTTCCGGATCGGTGACAATGGCGACACCGTTGTAGTTCTTGGCCGAGGAACGAACCATGGCCGGACCGCCGATGTCGATGTTCTCGATGGCATCTTCCAGCGTCACGCCGGCCTTGGCGATGGTCGCGGCGAACGGGTAGAGGTTAACGCAGACCAGGTCGATGGTCGGGATGCCATGCTGTTCAATGGTCGCCAGATGTTCCGGCAGGTCGCGACGGGCCAGGATGCCGCCATGCACCTTCGGGTGCAGGGTCTTGACGCGGCCATCAAGCATGTCCGGGAAGCCGGTGTAGTCGCCGATTTCGGTGACGGCCAGGCCGGCGTCACGCAGCATCTTGGCGGTGCCGCCGGTGGACAGGAGCTTGACGCCTTGGGCGGCGAGGCCCTGGGCGAATTCGAGAACGCCCGTCTTGTCGGAGACGGAAATCAGCGCTTGCTTGATGGTCATGGTGGTGATTTACAGAAGTTGATGTTCGGTGAGTTTCTTGCGCAGCGTGTTGCGGTTGATGCCGAGCATCTCCGCCGCCAGCGTCTGGTTGTCGCCAGCCTTGGCCAGGACAACTTCGAGCATCGGCTTTTCGACGCTCTTGAGAACCATATCGTAGATGGCGCCCGGCTTTTCCCCGTCCAGGTCGCGAAAGTACTGCTCCAGTGCGTTGATGACGCACCGCCCCAAATCATGTTGGCTCATGCTGCCAACGCCTCCTCTGAATATTTTAGGTGTGCATGCTCTTCCGCCAAGCGGAAGAAGAAGTCGTTTACCGCCTGCATCTGTTGTTCGATGCTCGGCAGGACGTTCATTTCCTTGCGGAAGGCCGCCGACCCGACCAGCCCCTTGGTGTACCAGGAGATGTGCTTGCGGGCGACCTTGAAGCCCGTTTCCGGGCCGTAGAACTCGTAAAGATCGACGAGATGTGCTTTCAGGATGTCGTGAATCTCGCGAACCTCGGCCGGCGGCAGGTGCTCGCCGGTCTTCAGGTAGTGCTCGATTTCGCGGAACAGCCAGGGGCGGCCCTGGGCCGCGCGGCCGATCATGATGCCGTCGGCGCCGGTCACGTCGAGCACGTGCTTGGCCTTTTCCGGTGTCGTGATGTCGCCGTTGGCGATCACGGGAATCCGGATCAGCGTCTTGACCATGGCGATGGTGTCGTACTCGGCCTCGCCGGTGTATTGCTGGCAACGCGTCCGGCCGTGGATGGCGACAGCGCGTACGCCGGCCGATTCGGCAATGCGGGCGATGGTTGGCGCATTGCGGTTGGCCAGGTTCCAGCCGGTGCGGAATTTCAGGGTGACCGGAGTGTCGGGAATGGCGCCGACGACCGCGTCGAGGATCTCGCCGACCAGCTTTTCGTCCTGCATCAGGGCGGAGCCGGCCATCACGTTACAGACCTTCTTGGCCGGGCAGCCCATATTGATGTCGATGATCTGGGCGCCGTTGTCAACGTTGTGACGGGCGGCCTCGGCCATCATCTTCGGGTCGGCGCCGGCGATCTGCACCGAGATCGGCGCCACTTCCCCGGTGTGGTTGGCGCGGCGCAGGGTCTTGGCGCTGCCGTAGAGCAGCGAGTTCGAGGTGACCATCTCGGAGACGGCCAGGCCGGCGCCCATCTTCTTGCACAACTGGCGGAAAGGACGATCCGTGACGCCGGCCATGGGCGCGACGAACAGGTTGTTGCGAAGCTGGAAACCGACAAAATCCATGGGGGTACGCGCGGGCGGGTAAATCGGGGAAGCCGTGCATTTTACCCGAGTCGGCGCTTAAAAAATAGTCAATTTCTCACGGAGAGCGATTGCTAACCCCGCACGGGCGGTATTTTCGCGATCCTTCCTGCGGTCCTTGCCGGAGCGCCGTTCAGGGCCAGGCGCGGGCGCCCCAGATCATGCGCTTGGCGATGAAATGGCGGGCCGGCGGGAAGACGTCGAGTGCCAACAGGCCGAGTCCGCGAGCGGCCTTGTGCGGGCCAGAATCGTTCGAGAAAAGGCGGACGATCTTGTCCGTGAAGAAGGCACTGCCGTTGCGGTCAAGGCGGCGACTGGCGGCGTAGCGGGCCAGGCTGGCGTCGCCGATGCCATCGGCGAGCAGGGTTTCGGCAAGCTGCCAGGCGTCGCGGATGCCCAGGTTGAAGCCCTGGCCGGAGACCGGATGCAGGGTCTGGGCTGTGTTGCCGATCCAGACCTCCCGGTCGCGGACTAGCGTCTGGCGCAGGCGCAGGGCGAGCGGAAAGCGGCTGCGCGGACCGGGGCGGGTGAAACGCATGCGTTGCCCGAACTGGCTTTGCAGCGCGGCAGCGAATGCGTCGTCGTCGAGTGCCATGACGGCATCGGCCTTGGACGGTGGCAAGGTGAAGACCACCGAGTACTCGTTGCCCAGCGGCAGCAGGGCGAGTGGGCCATCCGGCGTGAAGCGCTCCCAGGCGCGGCGGCCGTGGCCAGGTTGCGGCGTGATTTCGGCAATCACCGCATGCTGCGCATAGTCGCTGACCGTGACCGCCGGGTCGTCGGCCGGGGTGCCCTCGGCATGCACCAGCAGGCGGGTGCGGATGGTGCGCAACTGGCCGGCGTGGCGCAGCGAGACGGTGGTCAGCGTGTCGGTCGTCTGGATGTCGAGGATTTCGGCCGCGTCGATCAGGGCGTCATCGCTCAGTCGGGCCGCCAGGGCGGCGGCGAGGTCGCGGTAGCGGACGACATAGCCGAGCGCCGGCAGGGCATAGTCCTGGCGGTCGATCAGCGTCCGCCCGAAGCCGTCCTTTTGCGATATGTGGATGGTTTCGATCGGCGTTGCGGTTTGGGTCGGCCAGGCGCCGAGCTGCTCCAGTAACTGGCGTGCACCGTGGGAGAGGGCGAGGGCGCGCGGATCGCCCTGTTGGGCATCGCGCGGTCGTCGGTCGAGCAATAGCGAATGCTGGCCGCCGGCAGCCAGTGCCAGGTGCAGCGTCATGCCGACCGGGCCGGCGCCGATGATCAGGATGTCGATCGACTCGACGGCGGCTTCAGTCATGGCGCATCACTTCCTCGATCTCGGCGATGGTCTTGGGTGCCGTGGTGAAGACGTCGCAGCCGTCCGCGGTGACGCGCACGTCGTCCTCGATGCGGATGCCGATGCCGGCCAGCGCCGGCGGAATGTCGTCGGCCGGGCGGATGTAGAGGCCGGGTTCGACGGTCAGGGTCATGCCCGGCTGCAAGGCGGTCCAGGCCTCGCCGACCTTGTATTCGCCGGCGTCGTGCACATCTAGGCCGAGCCAGTGGCCGGTGCGGTGCATGTAGAAGCGGCGGAAGTCGCCCTTCTCGATGAGGTTGTCGACATTGCCGTCGAGCAACTTGAGGTCGACCAGGCCCTGCGTCAGTACGCGCACGGCGGCGTCATGGCCTTCCATGAAGTGGCGGCCGGGCGCCGTCGCGGCAATGGCGGCGGCCTGGGCGGCGAGCACGATCTCGTAGACGTCCTTCTGTGCCGCGTTGAAACGGCCATTGACCGGGAAGGTCCGGGTGATGTCGGCGGCGTAGCCTTCGACCTCGCAGCCGGCATCGATCAGGACCAGAGTGTTGTCGTTGAGCAGTTTGTCGTTGGAGACGTAATGCAGGACGCAGGCGTTGGCGCCGCCGGCGACGATCGGCGTGTAGGCGTGTGCGTCGGCGCCGCGCTTCCTGAATTCATAGGTTAGCTCGGCTTCGAGTTCGTATTCGGCCATGCCCGGGCGGCAGGCGTGCATGGCGCGGGCGTGACCGGCGCTGGCGATGTCGGCCGAGCGTTGCTGGATGGTGGCTTCGGCGCTGTCCTTGACGAGGCGCATGGCATCGAGTTCGGCGCGCAGATCGTGGATGGCACGCGGGGCGCGTTTGCCGGCGCGGGTCTGGGCGCGGACCTCGTTGAGCGCGCGGGCGATGCGGGCATCCCACTCAGCGTCGTGGCCGATGGCATGCCAGAGGGTGTCGCGGTCGACGAGGAATTCAGCCAGCTTCTTGTCGAACTGGTCGATCGGGTAGGCGGCGTCGAAGCCGAAAGCGGCCTTGGCGGCCTTGGGACCATAGCGGTAGCCGTCCCAGATTTCCCGTTCTTCGTGTTTCTCACGGCAGAAGAGGATGGACTTCGGTTTCTTGCCGCCGATCAATACGACGACGGCTTCCGGTTCCGGGAAGCCGGTGAGATACCAGAAGTAGCTGTCGAAGCGATAGAGGTGGTGGGCGTCGCGGTTGCGGATGACCTCGGGGGCGGTCGGCACGATGGCGACGCCATCGCCGATGGTCTTCAGCAAGCGCTTGCGGCGGGCGAGAAAATGGGCGTGGCTCATGCGTTCCTCAGTTCGGCATCCAGTTCGGCAAGACGTTGGGGCGTCCCCACATCGACCCAGCGACCGGCGTAACGTTCCCCGGTCAGTGTGCCGGTCGCAATCGCGGCATCGAGCAGCGGGCGCAGTTTCATGATCGTGCCGCTGGGTATGTCAGCAAAGAAAGATGGAGAAAATATACCTATGCCGGCGTAGGTGAGCGTTTGCTCACTCTGGGCGCCGATGACGTGCTCGCCGTTCAGGCTGAAGTCGCCGCCGGCATGGTGGGCCGGGTTGGCGACCACGACGAGGTGGGCGGTTTTGTCGGCCAGTCGCCTTGCCCGGTTGAAGTCCCAGTCGCAATAGACGTCGCCGTTGACGACCAGGAAAGGCTCCTTCCCGAGCAGCGGCAGGGCCTGGGCGATGCCGCCGGCGGTCTCCAGGGCGCCCGGCGGTTCGGGCGAGTAGGCTATGCTCAGGCCCCATTGCGAACCGTTGCCCAGCGCCGCTTCGATCTGCTCGCCGAGGTGGGCGTGGTTGACGACGATTTCCTTGAACCCCGCTGCGGCAAGACGTTCCAGGTGCCAGGCGATGAGCGGCTTGCCGCCGGCCATCAACAACGGCTTGGGCACATGGTCGGTCAGCGGCCGCATGCGTTCGCCGCGGCCGGCGGCGAGGATCATGGCTTTCATTTACTTGTGGCGATAGCCGATCTGCTCGGTATTGCCTTCCAGCGTGTCGAGCAGGTTGAGCAGCGGCTTGAGTGCGAGGTAGCGGCTGGCGGTCTTGCGGGCGTAGTTCATGAAGCGCGGCAGGTCCTCGCTGTACTTCTCCTTGCCGTCACGATACTTGAGGCGACAGAAGATGCCGAGCACCTTGAGATGGCGCTGCAGGCCCATCAGTTCGTAGTCGCGCCAGAAGTCGCCGAAGTCAGTGCGCACCGGCAGGCCGGCGGCGCGGGCTTTTTCCCAGTAGCGGACGACCCAGTCGATTTCCTGTTCTTCTTCCCAGGAGATGAAGGCGTCGCGGAACAACGAGACGACGTCGTAGGTGATCGGGCCGAAGACCGCATCCTGGAAGTCGATGATGCCCGGCGTCAGGCGAGCTTCGCTTTCGACCACCATCAGGTTGCGCGGCATGAAGTCGCGATGCACGAAGACCTTGGGCTGGTTGAGCGCCGAGTTGATCAGGAACTTGAAGGTCCGGTCGAGCATGGACTTTTCGGTGTCGTTCAGCTGGTAGCCGAGGTGGCGGCCGACGAACCATTCCGGGAAGAGGTCAAGTTCGCGGCGCAGCAGCGTCGCGTCGTAGGGCGGCAGGGTGGCGGCGGTGGACGACAGTTGCCACTGGATCAGGGTGTCGAGCACAGGGCGGATCAGCAGGTCGGCCATCGAGAGGTCGGCATTCAAGGCGTCGAGATAGCCGATGCGGCCGAGATCGGTCAGCACCAGGAAACCGTTGTCGAGATCCTGGTCGAGGATGCGCGGTGCGGCCAGGTCGGCCTTGGCGAGCAGGCCGGCAACCTTGATGAAGGGCTTGCAATCCTCCTTCTCGGGCGGCGCATCCATCAGGATGCGCGTGCTGCCGTCCGGCCAGGTCAGGCGGAAATAGCGGCGGAAACTGGCGTCGGCCGAGGCCGGGGTGATTTGGACGGACTGATCGGGAAAGCGACTGGCAACCCAGTCTGTAACAAGTTGGTCGCGCGACATCGGGTAGCTGTGGGTGTGTTGTAAAATGCGCGGATTTTAACACTCGGGTATCGGCCCTTCAGGCCCGTCCCATTGCTGATCGACCTGATGCCCGGTTTCGCCCGCCGCCCGTTAGCTGTTTTCGTCTGTTGCATGTTCGCCGGAATGCAGGTGAGCCATGCCGCGCTCGGCACGGTGCCCTTGAATCTTTCCGGTAGCGGCCAGGCGGTGCCGGGCGACGAGGTGGCCGTGCCGCCGATCGGCGATCTCGCCGCCAACGATACGCCGGTACGTTTGCGCGTCGAGCGCAAATTCAATGTGCTCGGAAAAAAGAAGGCGCCTCTCGTGCCGGGAGTGGGGGTCGAACATCCGGTCGAACTCAAGAAGGGCGACAGCTATCCCTCTTTCGTCGTTGCCGACAGCATCGAAGGTCGGACGGACGAACTGACCGTCGCCGAAGGGAATGTCGAATTGCGCAAGGCCGGTTCCCTGGTCTATGCCGACAAGATGAACTATTGGCCCCTGGAAGACGAGATCGAGGCGAGCGGCAACGTGCGCCTGCTCCAGGAGGGGGCTCAGGTTGAAACACCCTACCTGCGTATGAAGCTGTCTGAACAGATCGGCTATGCCGAGCGCTCCGACTACTACATGGTCAAGGAGGTCGAGAGCAAGTTCTACCGGAGCAAGCCGCCGATCGTGAAAGTGGCCACCGGTACAACCGGTTCGAGCGGTGCGCCGATGATGATGAACGTCGCCAACAGCTACGGCCTGCCGACCACGGCGCCACCACGCCGTCCCTCTGAGGCCAGCGGCCATGCCGAGCGGATGGATTTCGAGGGTGAGAACCAGATCCGCCTGACGACAGCAACGTATTCGACCTGCAAGCCGGGACAGACGGATTGGTATCTTCAGGGCTCCGAGGTGCAGCTCGATTACGATCAGAACGTCGGTACGGCGACCCATGCCTCGATCTGGTTCAAGGACGTGCCTATTTTCTATTCACCGGTCGCCAGCTTTCCTCTGAACTCGGAGCGTAAATCAGGTTTTCTGCTTCCCTACTGGTCGTTTTCAACCAACAGCGGATTCAGCCTCACCACGCCCTATTACTGGAACATAGCGCCCAATTACGCGGCGACACTATATCCGCGTTACATGGCAAAACGTGGCGTACAGCTCGGGGTCGATGCCGAGTACCTCAGCAACAACTTCGCTGGCCAGTCTCGCTTCGAGTACCTGCCGTACGACGCGGAAGCCAAGCGCGAGCGCTATGCTTACGACATTCAGCACCAGCACAATTTCGGTATGGGCGTCACCGGCTTGATCAACTGGCGCGGCGTGTCCGATGCCTATTATTGGGAGGACATGCCGTCGCGCTTGCTGACCGGTCGACTACTGCGCAGTACGCAGATTCCCAAGCAAGTCGTGCTGAACTACAGCCCGCTTCCCTGGCTGCGAACCTCGGTCGAGGCCTTGCGTTACCAGACGCTGCAACCGGATCCTGCGAATCCGATCGCCAAGCCCTATTTTCTCGAGCCACGCATTACCTTCATCGGCTTCAAACCGAATGTCCTGAAAACCGATTTCGCCCTGATCGGGCAATATTCGCGCTTCACCCATCCGGAAAAAACCAACGGCGATCGTTTCGTCCTCTACCCGCAGTTTTCGCTGCCGTTCGTCCACCCGGCCTTCATGATCACACCGAAGGTTGGCTTGCACATGACGAAGTATTCGCTCAACGATCCGACGGCTGCCGAGGCGAGCAGCGTGACGCGTACCTTGCCGACCTTCACGCTCGACTCCTCGGTGGTTTTCGAGCGCGAAACGCGCTGGATGGATACCGACTATATCCAGACCCTGGAGCCGCGGCTCTACTACGTCAACATTCCCTACAAGGACCAAAGTCGGATTCCGGTTTTCGACTCGGGTCTGGCCGACTTCAATTTTGCGCAGATCTTTACCGAGAATCGCTACAGCGGTTTTGACCGTATCAACGACGCCAATCAATTGACCGCAGGGCTGACCACGCGCTTCCTCAATAGTTCGACCGGCGTCGAGATGTTCAAGGCGATGATTGGTCAACGTCATTACTTCAAGCCGCAGCGCGTTTCGATCCCCGGCGAGACCGTGCGCACGGATGACTACTCGAATTTGCTCTTTGCCGCGACCGGCCTGGTCCTGCCCAAGACCTATGCCGACTTTGCGATGGAGTACAACTATCGCGACGGTACCAAGGAGCGTCTCTCCATCGGTGCGCGCTACCAGCCGGACTACGGCAAGGTGGTGAGTGCAAGCTACCGCTATACCCGGGATCCGCTGACGAATACCTCGACGGTCGACCAGGTCGATCTCTCCGGTCAGTGGCCTCTCGCGAGCAAGTGGTTCGGCGTTGGGCGCGTCAACTACTCGCTCAAGGACAAGCAATTGCTCGAGGCCATCGGCGGTCTGGAGTACAACGACGGCTGCTGGTCGGCACGTGTCGTCGCTCAACGACTTGAAGCCGTGGCCGGCACGCCGTCGACCAATTTCCTGTTCCAGCTTGAACTGAACGACCTGACCAGTATTGGCGACAACCCGCTCAACCTGCTGCGCCGGAGCATTCCCGGTTACGGCAAAACAAACGAGCTGCCCAGTGATGGCGGCACGTTCAACACACCATGACGATCATGCCCATTCCGATTCGCTCTCTGCTCGCCCTGTTCTGCTGTCTGGGCACTCTCCTTGCCGCATCGTCGGCCAATGCCGCGCGCGAACCCATCGAGGCTGACCATATCGTCGCAGTGGTCGGCAACGAGGTGATCACCTATTACGAGTTGCGTACGCGACTCGACTCAGCGCTGAAGCAGTTGCAGAAGCAGGGGACGCCGCTACCGCCGCAGGATGTGCTGGAACGGCAGATGCTCGAGCGCCTGATCATGGATCGTATTCAGCTGCAATATGCGGCCGAAAATGGCATGCGTGTCGATGACGCCCAGCTCGACCAGGCGATCGGCCGCATCGCAGCCAGCAACAAGCTGACCGTACAGCAGTTCCGCCAGGCGCTGGATCGGGACGGTATCGAGTACGCCAAATTTCGCGAAGAGATTCGTAACGAGCTGACCACGGTACGTCTGCGCGAACGCGAGGTGGACAGCAAGCTGGTCATTTCCGATGGCGAGATCGACAACTACCTGGCCAATCAAGCAGCCAACGGCGGCGGCGAGGAATATCAACTGGCCCATATCCTGTTGCGTGCGCCGGAGTCGGCCAGTCCCGAGCAACTTCAGAAGCTGCGCTTGCGTGGCGAACAGGCGTTGAAGCGGGCGCGGGCTGGCGAGAATTTCGCCGAACTGACGGCGGCTTTCTCCGATGCGCCGGATGCCTTGCAGGGCGGGAACCTCGGCTGGCGTCCGCTGGATCGCCTGCCGCAGCTTTATGCCGAGACCGCGGCGCGTCTTGAGCCCGATACGGTCAGCGATCTGCTGCGTTCGTCGGCCGGTTTCCACATCGTCAAGCTGGTCGCCAAGCGCGGCGGCAGCGCGCCGGCCTCGGTGCAGCAGACGCGGGCGCGTCACATCCTGATCCGGGTCAACGAGGTGATGTCGGAAACCGAAGCGCGTCGTAAGCTGGAAAACGTGCGCGAGCGGATCGCCAATGGCGTCGATTTTGCCGAGCAGGCACGTCTCTATTCGCAGGACGGTTCGGCGGCCAAGGGCGGCGAACTCGGCTGGCTGAATCCGGGCGATACCGTACCTGAATTCGAGCGGGCCATGACTGCCCTCAAGCCCGGCGAATTGAGCCCGGTCGTCCAGTCGCCTTTTGGCATGCACCTGATTGAAGTACTCGAGCGCCGCGAACGTGATGTCTCGGCCGAGCGCCAGCGCGCCGTGGCCCGCCAAGCGATTCGCGATCGCAAGCTCGACGAGGCCTATCAGGACTGGCTGCGCCAGATGCGCGATCGCGCCTACGTCGAAAACCGCCTGCAAGAACAGTGATGCGCCCGGTCATCGCGATCACCAGCGGCGAGCCGGCCGGGATCGGTCCCGAACTCTGCCTGCGCTTGGGTGAGTTGGCTTGTGATGCCCGTCTGGTGGTGCTTGGCGATCTGCGCCTCATGCAAGCGCGGGCGGCTGCGCTTGGTCTCGATGTCGCATTCCATACCTATCAAGCGCAAGGTGAGGTGCCGGCATCTGGCCTGGAAGTCCTCGATATCCCGCTGACTACGCCGGCAAACCCGGGAACGCTGGATGCAGCCAACGGCCCTTATGTCCTGGCCCTGCTCGACCGTGCCCGCGCCGGCTGCCAGTCCGGCGAGTTCGCCGCCATGGTGACGGCGCCGGTGCACAAGGGCGTCATCAACGAAGCCGGCGTGCATTTCACCGGCCATACCGAATACCTTGCCGAGAAGACCGGTACGCCGCTCGTCGTCATGATGCTGGCCGGGAATACCGAACGCGGTCCGCTGCGCGTCGCACTCGTGACGACCCATCTGCCGCTCAAGGATGTCGCGGCCGCCATCACGCCGGATACCCTGGAAAAAACGTTGCGCATCCTGGATGCCGACCTGCGACAGAAATACGGCCTGGATCGGCCACGTATCCTGGTGACTGGTCTCAATCCGCATGCCGGCGAAGGCGGTTACCTGGGACGCGAGGAAATCGAGGTGATCACGCCCGTGCTGGAAAAGCTGCGTGGCGAAGGCATGCATCTCTCCGGGCCGCATCCGGCCGATACCCTGTTCACGCCACCCATCCTGGCCCAGGGCGATGCCGTGCTCGCCATGTTCCACGACCAGGGGCTGGCCGCGCTCAAGTACGCCACCTTCGGCCGTGGCATCAATGTGACGCTGGGCCTTCCCATCATCCGCACCTCGGTCGATCACGGCACGGCGCTTGAACTGGCCGGTAGCGGCAAGGCCGATCCGGGCAGCTTGTTCGAGGCAGTAGCCGAGGCCGTGCGCATGGCCGAAAGGAAAACGTCATGAAAGGCCATGTCGCGCGCAAGCGCTTTGGACAGAACTTCCTCGTGGACGACGGCATCATCTCGGCCATCATTTCGGCAATCGATCCGCAACGCGGCGACACCGTCGTCGAAATCGGTCCCGGCCTCGGGGCAATCACCGAGCCATTGATGGCCCGCCTCGACCACCTGCATGTCGTCGAGATCGACCGCGACCTGATCGCACGCCTCAAGAAGCAGCATCCGCCGGCGCGCATGACCATTCACGAAGGCGACGCCCTGGCCTTCGACTTCGCCAGCATCGGCAACGATCTGCGTCTGGTCGGCAACCTGCCCTACAACATCTCGACGCCGCTGCTCTTCCACCTCGCCAGTTACGTCGGCGTCGTCCGCGACATGCACTTCATGCTGCAGAAGGAGGTCGTCGAGCGCATGGTCGCGGTGCCCGGCGAGTCCGATTTTAGCCGCATCTCGGTCATGCTGCAGTACCGTTTCCATCTCGAATGGCTGATCGACGTGCCGCCGGAGAGTTTCGACCCGCCGCCCAAGGTGCAGTCGGCCGTGGTCCGGCTGATTCCCAAGGACGTTGCCGAGCTGACTGCGAAAAATGAGGCCAAGCTGTCTCAGGTCGTTCAGACGGCCTTCTCGCAACGCCGCAAGATGCTGCGCAATACGCTGAAAGGCACGCTGAGCGACGAGGGCTTCGCCGAACTCGGCATCCTGCCGACCTGGCGCCCCGAGGACGTGTCGGTCGAGGATTACGTCCGCATCGCCAACTATTTGACGTAAAAAACACCCGCCGCAGCGGGTGTTTTCGGGATTCTGCCTGTTTACTTCTTCATCGGGCAGGTGTTCATGCCGAGCAGCGGGTAGAGCGGGCACCAGCCGATCAGGCCCGTAGCCAGGGGGACGATGCCGATATAGCCCCAAGCCGGCAACATGCCGGCCACGGTAGCGCCGATCAGACCAGCGCCAACAACGATACGCAGGATTTTATCGATGCCGCCAACATTGCTTTTCATGATGTGTTCTCCGTCGAGTAGTGGGTACGCTTCCCACTTTAGCGAGACGGCGCACATCGGTATGTAACCTGGGTCACACAGCAATAATTTTCTGTAGTCCGCTGCGATCGACGATCGTCACCTGTTCGCGGCCGAGTGTCACCAGGCCTTGGGCGGCAAAGCCCTTGAGCAGGCGGCTGACGATTTCCCTGACGCTGCCCAGTTCGTCGGCGAGTTGCTGGTGCGTGATAGCGATCAGGTCCTCGTTGCGCGCTAGCAGCAGTTTGGCCAGGCGCTGGTCGAGGCGTGCAAAGGCAACTTCCTCGACCAGTTGCATCAACTCGCCGATGCGCTCGGCGAATAGATGAAAAACAAAATCGCGGAAAGGCGGGTGCGAGAGCATCAATTCCGTGAATACGGGAATTGGCAGGGCGAGCAGGGTGAGCGGGCTCTCCGCGATGCCGCGGGCGTTGTAGTCGCTGTGGCCGAGCAGGCAACTGGAACTGATGATGCAGGAGCCGCCGGGCGAAACCCGGTAAAGCATCAGTTCCCGGCCGCTGGCCGCCAGTTTGACAACCTTGATGCTGCCTTCGAGGAGCAGTGGGAAGCCCTGGCAGGGCTGACGTTCGGCAAAAACCTGGGCGCCGGCGGGCAACTCCAGTGTGGCGAGGCCCTCGAGGCGCGCCGTCGGGAGTCCGGCCAGCGCCGGATAGAGCGCTTGCAGCCTGCTGACGTCCGGAGCGGCCACGGCTCAGTCCAGTGTTGCCCAGACCGGGGCGTGGTCGGAAGGCCGCTCGCGCTTGCGGGGTGCGCGGTCGATGCCGGCCGCCGTGCAGCGTTCGGCGAGCGGCGCGGAGAGCAGGATATGGTCGATGCGTAGGCCGAGGTTCTTCTGGAAACCGAGCATGCGGTAATCCCACCATGAGAAGGTTTTTTCTGGCTGATCGAAGAGACGGAAGCTGTCGGCCAGGCCAAGGCCGAGCAGGCGCCGGAAAGCGGCGCGTTCCGGTTCCGAGACGAGAATGCAGTCGGTCCAGCGCTTGGGGTCGTGCACGTCGCGATCGTCGGGGGCGATGTTGTAGTCGCCGCAAAGCGCTAGTTGCGGGTGCTTCGTCAGTTCGTCGCCGAGCCAGGCGGCCAGTGCGTCGAGCCAGCGCAGCTTGTAGTCGTACTTGTCGCAGCCGACTTCCTGACCGTTCGGCATGTACGCGCAGACGATGCGCACGCCGTCCACTGTGCCGCTGATCAGGCGCTTCTGCTCGTCGGGAAACAGCGGGTTGCCGCAGACGACGTCGGTAATCGGGCTTTTCGCCAGCAGGGCGACGCCGTTGTAGGTCTTCTGCCCGGAAAAGGCGACGTGATAGCCCGCCGCCTCGATCTCGGCGCGCGGGAAATTGAGGTCCTCGAGTTTCAGTTCCTGCAGGCACAGCGCATCCGGCTCGGCTTCGGCCAGCCAGTCGAGCAGGTGGGGGAGGCGGACTTTCAGCGAATTGACGTTCCAGGCGGCAATCTTCACTTGCTCAGTCCGCCCGAGGGTTTGCTGCCGTAGGGGGCGGTTTTGGGATAGCCGGCGAGGTCGAGGAGGTTGTTGTAAGCACCGGCCTCGAAGCCGCGCTGGCCTTGCTTGCCAACCCTGAGCGTGGGGACGAATGCATCGCCCACTAATTGCTTCAACTCTTCGACATCATCTTGTTTTTGAACTATTTTTTCGTTGAAAGGCACCCCGCGGCTGTTTAGCAGATCACGCGCCTTTCGGCAGTCGTCGACACAGTCGCTTGAGGTGAAGAGAGTTACCGGAAAGGATTCCATCGCTTTTTTGATAGAAAACGGGAGGTTGTCGTCTGAGGTTGTACCGTCCCCGGTCCGGGTGACAGCTTTGGCCTGGCCCGGCGGTGGCGTGTCGGAAATGACCGTCCTGCCTGCCGAGTCGATCCAGCGGTAAGTCTGAGCCTGGACACAAACGCTGGCCATGGCCAGTCCGATGATGAGCAGTCGACGCATGTTGTTCTCCCTAAACGCTTACGCCGCAATCATACCGCTATGACGGAGCAGCGCGTCGACGCTGGGTTCGCGGCCGCGGAAAGCCTTGAAGGAATCGATTGCCGGGCGCGAGCCGCCGACCGAGAGAATCTCGTCGAGGAAACGCTTGCCGACCGTGG
>JAEUOD010000040.1 GCA_016791065.1 Dechloromonas sp.
AACTACCATGTCCCTGATTATCACCGACGAATGCATCAACTGCGATGTGTGCGAGCCGGAATGCCCGAACGAGGCAATTTCCCAGGGGGAAGAGATTTACCAGATCGACCCCAACAAGTGCACGGAGTGCGTCGGTCACTATGATGAACCGCAATGCGTCCAGGTCTGCCCGGTCGACTGCATCCCCAAGGATCCCGACCACGTTGAAAGCGAAGACGTGCTGTGGGTCAAGTACGAGAAGCTGACGGGCAACAAGCGCCCCTGAGCTACCTCGTCGCCCAACAAAAAACCCGCGACTGGTCGCGGGTTTTTTGTTGGCTGCCAGATCGTGTGATCAGGCAGCCCGCAACTCCTGCGCCTCAAGCGGGAGAAACATGCCGCGAACCCGGCCGGCAATTTCTTCGAGCGACTGGATCTGCTGCAGCAGGCTCTTTTCGACATTTTCAAGCTCGGCAATGCGATCCTCCAGCGTATCGGTCGCCTGGTGGATACGCTTGATGCTTTCCAGACGGCGCTTCAACTGAATCTGATGTTCGCGAACCTGGGTTTCCATCGGCGCCATGATTGCCTTGAGCCAGGTTTCAGCATCCCGATTGGCGTGCTCGAAGGCACGCCGGACCTGGATAGCCACTTCCTCGAAGAACTTCTGCGTGATGTTCTTCTTGTCGTGCGTCAGCAGGCTGACCATGGTGTTCAGGTGGCCATCGCACCACGCCTGCAGGCGGTCCAGCTCCTTTTCATAACGCAGTAGCGAAAAGCTGGTCGGCGATCCGAGCTTGAGGCCATGCTCGACCGAGAAGCGCTTGTAGACCGCCTCCATCATGGCGAGGATTTCGTCGATCTCGCCATTCGACTTGGCCAGCGCCTCGCGCGAGCGGCCGAAGAACTGTGCCATCGCATCCGATAGCGTCTTCGAGAAGGCGGCATCGAGCATGACTTCGCGGGTATCGTGCGTCACCTGCCGCAGGTTGTCGAGGCCGAGGTGGGCGAACAGCTTGTTGGTCAGGGTCGAGAAAACACTGCGCACGGCGTAGTAGCGCTGCAGCCCGGACTCGAATTCATCCTTCTCGGCACGCACCTTGCCCATCATGTATTCGACGACGCCCTTGTTCTTGCCGCGCAACTCGGTCAGTTCGGTGAGTTGCTCGCGCAGGCCGGCAAGACGGGATTCAAGCAGGCCACGTACGACGCGGCTGACTTCGCCGAATTCGCTCTCGGTATTGTCGCAGACGATATCGCGCTTGGCCGGAATCAGTTCCTCAGACAAGGCAGCCTCGAGTTGCGGCAAACGGCTGCGTTCGAGCAGGGCGTCATCACCGTTGATCTTGGCAACCAGCCCCTTCTGGGCAGAAACAGGGAAAATCTGACTCTCCGGCAGATCGAGAATCGCGGCACTGGAATCGACCTGACGCTGAATCTCGGCATCGATCTCCTCGAGCGTCTTCAACTCGTCCCACTGACCGTCAATCTTGTTGAGCACGACCAGACGCCCGCGCCGGGCGGTACCACCGCCGCAGATATGCTCTTTCCAGATGGCCATGTCGGACTGCGTGACCCCGGTATCGGCGCCCAGGATAAAGAGTACGGCATGGGCATTGGGCAGCAGTGACAGGGTCAGCTCCGGTTCCGCACCGATCGCGTTGAGGCCCGGCGTATCGAGGATGATCAGCCCCTGCTTGAGCAGCGGATGCGGGAAATTGATGATCGCATGGCGCCAGCGCGGCACCTCGACCATTCCGTCAGTGCCTACGCGGTAGAGGTCGAGTTCCTCCTGCCCGACCTCGAAGCCAAGACGTCCGGCCTCCTCGGGTGTGACGCGGGTCGTCTCGCTGACCTGGCGCAGCGCATCCTGCATGGCCTCGGGCGACTCGATATCGAGCTGCACGATGGTCCACTCGTCAGGAAAACGCTTGTATTCGGTGACGCTGGAATTGGCGGCGCGCGTCTGGATCGGCAGCAGTTCGATACAGGGCAGCTTGTTGCCGTCGAACAGCAGTTCGGTCGGGCACATCGTCGTCCGGCCCGCCGAAGAGGGCAACATGCGGTTGCCGAACTCGGCAAAGAAGATGGCGTTGATCAGTTCCGACTTGCCACGCGAAAACTCGGCCACGAAGGCCACGTTGAGGCGATCCTCGCGCAGACGCTCGAGTAGCTGGCTGAGCCGCAGATCGCTCTGGGCGTCGGACAACTCGTTCTGCGACAGCCACTCCTGGAACTCGCCGATGTTTGCGGCAAGACCGGAGCGCCAGGCGGTATAGGCGGCAAATTGGTTGGCGAGTGACATGTCATGCACCATGGATACTTTCAGAATTCTCAATTTAGCATATAAACATGGTGTTGCAGCGGGCAATTAATGTTGGCACGCGGGACAGTAAAAGCTACTCCGGCCAGCTTGACGAATTTGCCGAACGACGCCGCCACAGCGCAAACAGGGTTCGCCGGCACGGTCATAGACGCCGGCCTGAATCTGGAAGCAACCGGCCCCGCCATCGCTGTGCACGTAATCCCGGATGCTGCTGCCACCGGCGGCAATCGCATCTGACAGCGTCTCGCGGATCGAAGCCACCAGTCCGTCGAAGCGTCCCCCGCCGATCCGGTTGGCTGCACGCAGCGGAGAGATGCCAGCCCGGTAGAGACTTTCCGAGGCATAGATATTGCCGATGCCAACGACCATGTGACTGTCCATCAGTACCGGTTTTATCGGCCCGGAACGCCGGGCGCAGGCGGCGTGCAACCAGTCACCGGTGAACTCCCCGGAGAGCGGCTCGATGCCCTGGGTCGCGAGCAGGGGGTGCGACTCTGCCCCCTCCGGCGGCCCCGGCTGCCAGACGACCACACCGAAGCGGCGCGGGTCGGCAAAACGGAGGACCTTTCCGGCCAGGACCAGATCGAAATGATCGTGCTTGCCGGGCGACATGTCGGGCGGCACGAAACGAAGATTGCCCGACATGCCGAGATGGATGATCAGGCAGCCCTCGACGCCCTCCCGGCGACAGTCGAGCAAAAGATACTTGCCGCGCCGGCGAACTGCGAGGATTCGGCAGCCGGGCAGCAGGAGGATAAGCTCCGGCGGAATCACCTGACGCAGCTTCGGGGCGCGAATCACCACCCCGACAATGACGCCGTCTTCCAGTTCGGGCGCCAGTCCAAGCCGACAGACTTCCACTTCCGGCAATTCCGGCATCGCTTGTTCCTCCAGTCAAAGCCAAATAACATCGCAAACTTAAGCGATTCTATGCGTTCCAAGACGTATCCCTGACGAAAGCAGACCATGCAACCGAAGTTCA
>JAEUOD010000056.1 GCA_016791065.1 Dechloromonas sp.
CGTCGGCGTCGGCGCGCGGCGTCAGCACCGCCTCGTCGAGCGCCATGTTGAGCAGGAACTGGTGGTATTCCTGGTCGTCCTTCAGGTAGCGCTCGGTCTTGCCGTGCTTGACCTTGTACAGCGGCGGCTGGGCGATGTAGATGTAGCCGCGGTCGACCAGCTCCGGCATCTGGCGATAGAGCAGGGTCAGCAGCAGGGTGCGGATGTGTGCGCCATCGACGTCGGCGTCGGTCATGATGATGATGCGGTGGTAGCGCAGCTTGTCGACGTTGAAATCATCCTTGCCGATGCCCGTGCCGAGCGCGGTAATCAGCGTGACGATCTGTTCGGAGGAGATCAGCTTGTCGAAGCGGGCCTTCTCGACGTTGAGCACCTTGCCGCGCAGCGGCAGGATCGCCTGGAACTTTCGGTCACGGCCCTGCTTGGCGGAGCCGCCGGCGGAGTCACCCTCGACGATGTAGATTTCGCACAGTGCCGGGTCCTTTTCCTGGCAGTCGGCGAGCTTGCCAGGCAGGCCAACGCCGTCGAGCACGCCCTTGCGCCGCGTCATTTCGCGGGCTTTACGGGCGGCTTCGCGGGCGCGCGAAGCTTCGACGATCTTGCCGCAGATGGTCTTGGCGTCGATCGGGTTCTCGAGCAGGAAGTCGGCGAGCTTTTGCGCCACAACTTCCTCAACTGCCGGGCGGGCTTCCGAGGACACCAGCTTCATCTTGGTCTGCGAGGCGAACTTGGGGTCGGGCATCTTGACCGACAGCACGCAGGCCAGGCCTTCGCGCATGTCGTCGCCGCTGATGTCGACCTTGGCCTTCTTGGCGATCTCGTTCTCGTCGATGTACTTGTTGATGACCCGCGTCATCGCAGCGCGCAGGCCGGTCAGGTGGGTGCCGCCGTCGGACTGCGGGATGTTGTTGGTGAAGCAGAGCACCTGTTCCTGATAGGAATCGTTCCACTGCATGGCGACTTCGACACCGATGGTGACGCCGTCGCCGCCGACCTTGGCTTCGCCGGTCGAGTAGAAGATCTTCGGGTGCAGCACGCTCTTGGTACGATTGACGTACTCGACGAAGCTCTGCACGCCACCGGCAAAGGCGAAGAGCTCCTCCTTGCCGGCGCGCTGGTCGACCAGGCGGATGCTGACGCCGTTGTTGAGGAAGGAAAGCTCGCGCAGACGCTTGGCGAGAATTTCGTAATGGAATTCGACATGGCCGAAGATTTCCTCGTCAGCCAGGAAATGCACTTCGGTACCGCGCTTTTCGGTATCGCCCAGAACCTTGAGCGGCGAAACCTCGAAGCCGTCACGCATCTCGAGCGCGCGGTCGACCGGCACGCCACGGCAGAATTCCATGAAGTGCTTCTTGCCATCGCGACGAATGGTCAGGCGCAGGAACTTCGACAACGCATTGACGCAGGAAACGCCGACACCGTGCAGACCGCCGGAGACCTTGTAGGAGTTCTGGTTGAACTTGCCGCCAGCGTGCAGTTCGGTCAGCGCGATTTCCGCCGCCGAACGCTTCGGCTCGTGCTTGTCGTCCATCTTGACGCCGGTCGGGATGCCGCGGCCGTTGTCGATGACGCTGATCGAGTTGTCGGTGTGGATGGTGACGGTGATGTCGTCGCAATGGCCGGCCAGGGCCTCGTCGATGGAATTGTCGACGACCTCGAAGACGAGGTGGTGCAGGCCCGTACCGTCGGAAGTGTCGCCGATGTACATGCCCGGCCGCTTGCGCACCGCCTCCAGGCCTTCGAGGATCTGGATGCTGGCTTCGCCATAGGCGGGGGGAACGCCTTCGGGTTTGTCGATCGGCGTGTTTTCTTCACTCATTGCTTGTGTTCCACGTGAAACGGAAAGTTTGATTCAGGAATGGGGAGATGACTCAAATGCGCATCGGCATGATGACGTACTTGAAGCGCTCGTTGCCGGGCACCGTGATCAGGGCGCTCGAGTTGGCGTCGTTGAAGCTCCACTGGATTTCGTCGGTATGGACGTTGTTAAGCACATCGAGCAGGTAACCGACGTTGAAGCCGACATCGATGGCATCGCCGGTGTAGGCCACTTCGATTTCTTCCTGGGCTTCTTCCTGCTCGGCGTTGGCGGCGATCAGCTTGAGGCTGTTTTCACCGAGAACGACGCGGATACCGCGGAATTTTTCGTTGGTCAGGATGGCTGCACGCTGCATGGCCTGCATCAGAATCTGACGACCGACCGTCATGTGGTTCTTCAGGCTCGCCGGCACAACACGTTCGTAGTCCGGGAACTTGCCGTCGATCAGCTTGGAGACCAGCACGATGGAACCGAAGGAGAAACGCACCTGGTTGGAAGCCAGGGTGATGTTGAGCGGTTCGTCGCTATCGACCAGCAGGCGGTTCAGTTCAAGCACGGTCTTGCGCGGCAGGATCATTTCCTGGCGCGGCAGTTCGGTCTCGATTTCGACGCTGGCGTAGGCCAGGCGATGGCCATCGGTCGCCACGGCGCGCAATTCCTTGCCCTCGACCAACAAGAGCAGACCGTTCAGGTAGTAACGAACGTCTTGCGCTGCCATGCTGTACTGGGTCTTGCCGATCAACTGGCGGAAGGCCTTTTGCGAAATCGAGAACTGCTTGGTTTCGCCTTCGGTCATCGTCATGCGCGGGAAATCGTCGGCCGGCAGGGTCTGCAGGTTGAAACGGCTCTTGCCGGCACGCACCTGCAGTCGCTTGTCTTCGAGCGACAGGCTGATTTCGGCAGTATCCGGCAGCGAGCGCAGGATTTCTTGCAGCTTGCGAGCGCCGACCGTCACCGCACCGTCACCATCGCCACCAGCCCCTTCGGTCGCCGTGGTGATCTGGATTTCGATATCGGTCGCCAGTAACGTCAGTCGATCGCCTTTCTTTTCGAGGAGCACATTCGACAGGATAGGCAGGGTGTGACGACGTTCGACAATTCCCGACACAGACTGCAACGGGGCCAGAAGCGTGTCTCTTTGGCTTTTAATAAGAACCATAAATTAAATTCCTTTATAGACTATATCGGGAATAGTTCTGTGGATAACAACAATAATTTATTTATTTTCAGTTACTTGACTTAATTTTTAGGGTCTGCGAAAAGCCCTGAATTGCCTGTGGATGAAATCCGGATAATTTTCCCACAAACAGGAAAACTCGCATCGACTCACAAAGCACGGACAAGTTGTTCACAGGATTATCGACAGTCTTCACCCCTTCAAAACCTGAAGCAGAACGTGAAGGTCGTGATTGAGTTCGTTTTCCTTCAGGCGCAGCGAGTCGATGGTCTTGACCGCATGGATCACCGTCGTGTGGTCGCGCCCGCCGAAGGCATCGCCAATTTCCGGGAAACTGTGCGAAGTGACCTCGCGACATAGCCACATGGCTAGCTGACGTGGCCGGGCAATGGCCCGCGTGCGCTTCTTCGAAAAGAAATCGGCGACCTTGATCTTGTAGTAATCAGCCACCGTTTTCTGGATGTTATCGATACCGACATTGCGCACCGAACCGATCAGGTCCTTGAGCGCTTCCTTGGCCAGGTCGAGCGCGATGACCCGACCGTGGAACGAAGAGTAGGCCAGCACCTTCTTGAGCGCCCCTTCGAGCTCCCGCACATTGGAGCGCAGGTGCTTGGCGATGAAGAAGGCCACCTCGTCGTCGAGCTGCATTCCTTCGGCCTCGGCCTTTTTCTTCAGGATAGCGACGCGCATTTCCAGCTCGGGCGGTTCGATCTGCACCGTCAGGCCCCAGTCGAAGCGGGTTACCAGCCGGTCGTCGAGGCCGTTGATATCCTTCGGATAGGTGTCGCAGGTGATGATGATCTGCTTGCGGGCCTCGATCAGGGCATTGAACAGGAAGAAGAACTCCTCCTGCGAGCGGTTCTTGCCGTTGAAGAACTGCACGTCGTCGAGCAGCAGCACATCGAGCGACCGATAGAGGCGCTTGAAGCTGTCGAAAGATTTCTGCTGATAGGCCCTAACCACGTCCGAGTAATAGTCCTCGGCATGCACATAGCGAACGATCTTTTCCGGGTTCTCGGCAAGGATGGTGTTGCCGATGGCGTGGATCAGGTGGGTCTTGCCAAGACCGGCGCCGCCATAGATGAACAGGGGGTTATAGGCACCGCCCGGATTATTGGCAACCTGGATGGCTGCTGCCCGGGCCAGGTCGTTGGCTTTGCCGACGACGAGATTATCAAAAGTGAAGGATGGAAAAAGGCGGGACTTCTCATAGTTGCCACCCTTGCTGCGGGGTTTTTCATTGCTGCCTGCAGCCTTGGCTGGCGGATTCGCTTTACTGGCCTCGGCAGGCTTCTCGGCGGCAGCCGCGTCGGCACGAACCGGCGTAGCCCGGCCGCTGCCTATAACCAGAGCAATGGTGACAGGCGCTTCGAAAAAAGTCCGGCTGTAGTCTTCGATCCGCGACAAGTAGCGATCGCGTACCCATTTAAGAATGAAGGTGTTGGGTGCGATCAGGCGCAGCCCTTCCTCAAGGGCGCTGTCCTCGCCTTCCAAGCGCAGAGGCTTGATCCAGGTATTGAACTGTTGGACGGGCAATTCCTGTTCAAAACGGAGCAAGCAGGATTCCCAAAAACCGGCCATGGATTACGACACCCCTCCTGAGTTCAACAACGAGTTGAACTCGAATCAGCTATTTGATTTAAATTGATTTTTCCAACAAAATCGGCGACTCTGTGGTCGCCAATGAAGGCATGATTCTACGCCTCCTCAGGAAAGTTATCCACAGCTTTAGGAAATAATTGATCTTGACACAACACGATGTATCAGAGTCTAATCGCGTGTTTTTCTTAGCACATCAAGGGATTACGACATGAAACGCACGTATCAACCGTCGGTCGTGCGCCGCAAGCGCACCCATGGCTTCCTGGTCCGTATGCGCACCAAGGGTGGCCGTGCAGTTATCGCCGCTCGCCGCGCCAAGGGCCGCAAGCGTCTGGGCGTTTAACCCGGACGTTCGGCGGGGTGAATCAAGCCTTCGCCAGACGCTATCGCCTGACAAAAACGGATGAGTTCTCATCCGTTTTTGGTTTCAGGAAGGCGATTCGCGGCAAATTGCTGATGCTGCACTATCAGCCGAGAGCCGCCGGCAACGATGATGCCCGCCTGGGTGTGGTCATCGCAAAAAAATTGCTCAAGCGTGCTGTTGACCGTAACAGAGTCAAGCGTATTGTTCGCGAGCAGTTTCGGCGGCGCCGCGCTGAATTGCCTGCCTACGACCTGATCGTGCGCCTGGCCGTCAAACCAGCACCGCTCGATGCAGGCGAGGTAGCCAGCGATTTCGGCGCCCTGCTGGACAGACTGCTACGGCCACGGCCAAAGCGGGAAGCATGATGAAATACCTGTTGATCGGACTCGTACGGTTCTATCAATATGCGATCAGTCCCTTCCTGGGACGACGCTGCCGCTATTTTCCGAGCTGCTCGGAATATACGGTGGAAGCAGTACAGAAGCACGGTGCCATCAGGGGCGGCTGGCTGGGTGCGAAACGCATCTGCCGCTGTCATCCGTGGCATCCCGGCGGGTACGATCCCGTACCCTGATTTGAGAATGTTTGCTTACATAGGCCGTTCATGGATACTCGACGCCTGATCCTGGTTTTGATCTTCACGTTCTCCAGCTTCATGCTGTGGGAAAACTGGCAGAAGTACAACCAGCCGAAGCCCGCCGCCGAAGTCGCCAACGCGACTGCCGCCGGCAGTGCCGCGCCGACGCCTTCGGCCAGCCTGCAGGTGGGCGGCGTGACCGCACCGGCGCCGGTTGCAGCCAAGGCCGCCGCCAGTACCGAAGTTTTTACCGTCAGCACCGACCTGCTCAAGGCGAGCATCTCGGCTCAGGGTGGCGATCTGGTCCAGCTCGAACTGCTGAAGTACAAGGAGCATGACGACAAGGACAAGAACTTCGTCCTTTTCGACGCCAAACACCAGTACGTCGCCCAGAGCGGCCTGATCGGCGAAGGCTTGCCGACGCATCGTTCCACCTTCAAGCGCGTCGCCGGCCCGACCGAACTCGCCGAAGGCAGTGACGAACTCAAGGTCCGTCTCGAAGCCGAAACCGCCAATGGCATCAAGGTCGCCAAGATCCTGACCTTCAAGCGGGCTTCCTATGTCATCGACGTGTCTTGGGAAATCGCCAACGGCAGCGACAAGCCTTTCGCACCGCATGCTTATTTCCAGCTGCAGCGCGACGATGTGGCACCGGCCGGCGAGACCAAGATGGTATCGACCTTCACCGGTCCTGCCGTCTATACCGATGGCGAGAAGTATCAGAAGATCGATTTCGGCCACATCACCGACAACAAGGCCAAATTCGCCAAGACCGCCGACAATGGCTGGCTGGCCATGGTCCAGCACTACTTCGTCTCGGCCTGGTTGCCCAAGGACAAGTCGCCGCGCGAGTTCTACATGCGCAAGCTCGACGGCGCCAATGTCTTCCAGGCCGGCCTGATCGTGCCCCTGACCGAGATCGCACCGGGCGCCAAGGGCGAAACCGCTGTCAGCCTGTTTGCCGGTCCGCAAGAACAGTCCATCCTCAAGCAACTGGCGCCGGGCCTCGATCTCGTGGTCGATTATGGCTGGCTGACCGTCGTTGCCGCACCGATCTTCTGGGCGCTGCAGGCGATTCATGGCCTGGTCGGCAACTGGGGCTGGGCCATCGTCGTCCTGACCATCATCATCAAGGCCATCTTCTTCCCGCTCTCCGCCGCTTCCTACAAGTCGATGGCCAAGATGCGCGTCCTGACGCCGCGCCTGATGCAGCTCAAGGAACGCTTCGCTGACGACAAGCAGCGTCTTAACCAGGAAATGATGAAGCTGTACCAGACCGAGAAGGTCAATCCGCTCGGCGGATGCCTGCCGATCATGATCCAGATTCCGGTCTTCATCGCCCTCTACTGGGTACTGCTCGGTGCCGTCGAAATGCGCGACGCACCCTGGATCCTGTGGATCAAGGACCTCGCTTCGGCCGACCCCTACTACATCCTGCCGGTCATCATGATCCTCTCGATGATCGTCCAGATGAAGCTCAACCCGACGCCGCCGGATCCGATCCAGGCCAAGGTGATGATGGCCATGCCCTTCATCTTCGGCGTCATGTTCCTCTGGTTCCCGGCCGGTCTGGTGCTCTACTGGGTGGTCAACAACGTACTCTCCATCGCCCAGCAATGGCAGATCACCCGCATGATCGAAACCGGCGGCAAGGCGGCCAACGACGCCAAAGCGTGACGTGAAATCCGACACCATCGCTGCCATCGCCACGGCCCCCGGCCGTGGCGGCGTCGGCATCATCCGCATCTCGGGCAGCAATTTGCTGCCCTTTGCTTTTGCACTGAGCGGCAAGACGCCCAAAGCCCGCTACGCGACCCTAGCTGACTTCCGGGATGCCGACGGATCGGTCATCGACAGCGGCATCCTGCTCTATTTCCCCAACCCGCATTCCTTTACCGGCGAGGATGTCCTCGAACTGCAGGGACACGGCGGTCCGGTCGTCCTGCAAATGCTGCTCGGCCGCTGCCTCGATCTCGGTGCCCGGCTCGCCCAGCCCGGCGAATTCAGCCAGCGTGCCTTTCTCAACGGCAAGCTCGACCTGGCCCAGGCCGAGGCAGTTGCCGACCTGATCGATGCCGCCACCGCCAGCGCCGCTCGTTCAGCCATCCGTTCCCTACAGGGCGAGTTTTCCCGGGCCATTCACGGTCTGACCGACGAACTGATCAACCTGCGCATGCTGGTCGAGGCGACGCTCGATTTCCCCGAGGAAGACATCGACTTTCTCAAGGCTGCCGATGCCTTCGGCCGGCTCGAACGCCTGCAACTGAAGCTTGCCGAAATCTTCGACCGTGCTACCCAGGGCAAGCTGCTGCAAGCCGGCCTGCATGTCGTCCTCGCTGGCCAGCCCAATGTCGGCAAGTCGTCGCTGCTCAACCGCTTGGCCGGCGACGATCTGGCCATCGTCACACCGATCGCCGGCACCACGCGTGATGCCCTGCGCTCGACCATCCAGATCGAGGGTATCCCCCTGCACATCATCGATACCGCCGGCTTGCGGGAAACCGAGGATGAAGTCGAACAGATCGGTATCGAACGCAGTTGGAAGGAAATCGAGCGCTCCGACGTCGTCCTGCTGCTGGTCGACGCCCGTACCGGGATTTCCGATGCCGACCGCGAAATTCTTTCGCGCCTGCCTTCCCGCCTGCAGCGCATCACCATCTACAACAAGATCGATCTCGCCGGCCGTCAGCCCGAACGGCACGACGAACATGACGCGCACGGCGATGCGATTGCCGTTTCGCTGTCAGCCAAGGCCAACCTGGGAATCGATCTGCTGCGTGGCGAATTGCTGCGGATCGCCGGCTGGCATCAGGCCGAGGATGTCTTTATCGCCCGCGAACGCCATCTGCGTGCCCTGAGCAACGCCCAGGAACACATTGCGGCAGCCCGCAGCGTTGTCGAGGGGCATCTGCCCGCCCTCGAACTGTTCGCCGAAGAGCTTCGTCTGGCGCAGCACTCACTCGGCGAAATCACTGGTGAATTTACCGCCGACGACCTGCTCGGCGTAATTTTCAGCCGTTTCTGTATTGGTAAGTAAGCCTCAAAAACGCACCAATTTTTATGTTGGCAAAGTTGTGCACAACTTGTCGGCGCTTTGTGGGGTAATCGGCATTTATCCAATTGCTGAAAAATCATGCACATTCGATCCACAGCCGATTCAGAGGCTTTCAGGCCTGTGGAAAAACGATAAAACATGATGAATTTAATGGAAAATTTTGTTTTATCCACAGAACTGTTAAGAACATAGTCTTCATAGTTCTTTTATTTAAAGTTCTTATTAAAAACCCTCAGTGAAACTCTTTTGGTTCAAAAATCTTTCCTGAGGACATTACTGCTTGCTGCATTTTTGGTCTGCATTCTGATGCCTCGGATACTTTTGCATGACTCCGTGCTTTTCCCGGAACTCATGGCGCTCGGCTTTTTCTAATAAAATTCAGCCACTTCGACCGAGGAAGATTTGATGCGCATTACGCTTGTACACCCAGCCGGCTTCAACTTCGTTCCGGGGCAACCGGATTTTTCAGTGCTGGCCAACCGTATGCCGCCGATCGGCATCATGCAGCTGGCCTCCTGGCTGGAAAAGTTCGATCACAGTGTCCAACTTCATGACTGCCTCGGACCCTACGCGCCGAAGACGATTGCCGAGAATGCAGAGATCGTCCTGGCGACCGATCCCGAAATGGTCGGCTTCTCGGCGACGACGTCGGGTTTCATGGATGCCGTCGAGATCGCGACCTATATTCGCGAACGTCGGCCGGAGATAAAAATTGTCTTCGGCAATGTCCATGTCTCGTCGCTAGGTGCGCCCATCCTCGAACACTTCCCGGAAATCGACTATCTGGTGATCGGCGAAGGTGAAGGAGCCCTGCTCGAACTGGCCGATGGCAAGCCGCTCAAGAGCATCGGTAACCTGATCTATCGCGATGAGAGTGGCAAGATTCATATCAACCCCCGCCGCGACCGCATCGTCGATCTCGACGAATTGCCCTTCCCTGCCTACGAGAAGCTGGCCGGTTTCCCGCATGCCTATCACTTGCCGCTTTTCGCCTACGAGATGCGCGATGGCGCGACCATGATCACCTCGCGCGGTTGTCCCTACACCTGCTCCTTTTGCGACCGGACGGTTTTCGAGCGCCAGTACAAGACCAATTCGCCGCAGTACATCTACGATCACATGAAGTATCTGCGCGACAAGTTCGGCGTCTACCACATCAACATGTACGACGACTTGTTCACGGCCAAGAAGCAGCGCGTCTTCGACCTGTGTCAGCTCCTGATCGAGAAGCCGCTCGGCATGCAGTTCAACTGTGCGATCCGCGCCGGTCATACCTCTGATGAAATGCTCGCGCAGCTCAAGAAGGCCGGGGCGCTGATGGTGTCGATCGGCATCGAATCGGCCGACCCGGCCATGATGGAACGGCATAAGGCCGGCGTCACGCTCGAAGCTGTGCGCGAGACAGTACATTCGATCCATGCCGCCGGGCTGCGGGCCAAGGGGCTGTTCATTTTCGGCATGCCCGGCGAGACGCCCGAAACGGTACGCACGACCAGCGACTTCATCCTCTCGCTCGAACTCGACGAAATGAACATGACCAAGTTCAGCCCGCTGCACGGTGCGCCGATCTGGGATGAATGCATCAACGACCCGACCGGCGATTTCGTCGAGGATTGGCGCTTGATGAACTGCCTGAACTTCGTTTATCTGCCCGAAGGCTTCAAGACGCGTGAGGAGATGGATGCCCTCTACAACTGGCACGTCAAGCGTTTCTACGACAGCAAGGGTTATCGCCGCCGTTTTGCCAAACGCCTGTGGGCCCATCGCTGGAGCCTCTGGCACGTACTGAAGCACTTGCCGGAAACCATCGCTGCCGCTCGTTACTTCAGCGCCAACAAGGAACAACTGGAAAAGGCGAAGCGCGAGTTCAAACTGCATCCGCGCCAGCCGCTCGGCCTCAAGCCCTTCCTCAGTCCCGATCTGCTGATCGACAACATCGTCTCCAACTCGCCGGTCAAACTGACGCGGCGCGATGCGAAGAAGCTGCTGATTCCGGTCGTCGAGGAATCGACGTCGTGTTGCACGCCGCCGGCCATGCAAGCGGCGGTATAATCTTGCCCCCGGGGGGTTCAAGCATGGAAAATATCCGCAAATCTAGCCATTTAGGGCTGCTTGCCGCAGCTATCGTCGTCGTTGGACTGACTGCCTGCAAGGACTCGGACACCAAGCCGGCAGATGGCAAACCAGCCGCCGAAGCTAACAAGGGCAGTTATGTCCGTAGCGGTTTTGCCTGTTGCAATCTCCATTACGAAGGCGACTGGATTAGCGATTCCAATCTTGCCCAGCTTGCTTTCATTCCGGCCGGCACGCCGATCAATGTCAAGAAGATCGACGGCTACCGTGCCTATGTCGAAGTCGATGGCAAGGCGATGCGTCTCGGGCACGATTACGGCCGGGCGCAGGAGTCCACCGAGCAGTGGGTCAGCAAGATTGTCGTGCTCGACGATCCCAAGCCGAAAATCGCCCGCTTCTCGCCGGCGGTTCGCGAAGCGATCAAGGCCGGCAAACTGATGCGGGGCATGACCAAGGAACAGGTCATCATGTCGGTCGGTCATCCGCAGACCAATGAAAATCCGCGACTGGATGCCCCCTACTGGCGTTACTGGTGGTCCAGCTTCGGTCCGTACTATGTGTATTGGAAAGGCAACACGGTCAGCAAGATCGATGGACATTCCGAAACCGTCGGCTACATGACCTACAAGGGCAAATAAAATAATTCTTCGCCGCCACAGAGAAATTCACGGGCCAATATTCATGGAACAGCAAACCGGAGAAATCGCGCGTCAGGAATGCGACGTGCTGGTCATTGGCGGCGGACCGGCCGGTACGACGGTGGCGCCTTTTCTCGTTGAGAAGGGGTATCGCGTCGTCCTGCTTGAAAAGGCGCAGCATCCGCGTTTTCACATCGGCGAGTCGCTATTGCCGGCCAACCTGCCGCTTTTCGAGCGGATGGGCATCGCCGAGGAGGTCAAGGCGATCGGCATGATCAAGCCGGGCGCCGAATTCGTTTCCCCGACGCATGAAAAAGGCGCTCAGGTCTTCCATTTTGCCGATGCCTGGGACAAGTCGATGCCCCATGCCTACCAGGTCAAGCGTGCCGAGTTCGACACCATCCTGATCCGCAATGCCGAACGCAAGGGCGTCGAGGTCCATGAAAACTGCCGGGCGCGCTCGGTCGATTTCCAGCCCGACAACAGCGCCGTCATCCGGGCCGAGTACGGCGATGGCCGCCAGACCGAATGGAAGGCGCGCTTCGTGGTCGACGCCTCGGGTCGCGATACTTTCCTGGCCAACCGCTTCCAGATAAAGCACCGCAACCCCAAGCACAACAGTTCGGCGATCTACGGTCATTTCGCCGGCGCCCGCCGCCACGATGGCCAGGCCGAAGGCAACATAACCATCTTCTGGTTCGAGCATGGCTGGTTCTGGTTCATCCCGATGATGAACGACGTGACCAGCGTCGGCATGGTGACCTGGCCCTACTACACCAAGACCAAAGGCAACCGCAGCCTGGAGCAGTTCCTGCGCGACGGCATCGCGATGTGCCCGGCGCTGGCCGAGCGCATGAAGATGGCGACCCTGGTCAACGAAGTCGAGGCGACCGGCAACTATTCTTACGTCTCCGAGCGCAATCACGGCAGCAACTACCTGCTGCTCGGCGATGCCTACGCCTTCATCGATCCGGTCTTCTCGTCCGGCGTCCTGCTCGCCATGAACAGCGGCGTGATCGGTGCCGAGGCAATCGATACCTGCCTCAAGAACCCGGCCGCCGCGCCGGCCGCGCTCAAGCGCTTCGACAAGCTGATGAAGCACGGCCCGAAGGAGTTCTCCTGGTTCATCTACCGCGTGACCAATCCGATCATGCGCGATTTCTTCATGTACCCGAAGAACATCTTTCGCGTGAAGGAAGCGCTACTCTCCGTGCTGGCCGGCGACATCTTCGGCAAGACGCCGATCTGGCGCTCGATCCTGATGTTCAAGGTGCTCTACTATCTGGCGAATATCTTCCAGCCGCGGCGCGCTTTCATGGGCTGGAAACGTCGGCGCTTCAACATCCGCTGGGTTGACGATCCGACGATGAAGTCCGCCTAGTGAAGCTGCAACTCGTTTCCCGAATTTGCCCGGATCATCCCGCCGACGACGTTTCCTCCGAGACGGTACGTCCGCTGGGTGGAGCCTTGCTCGGCCGGCAACTGCCGGTTGTGCTGCCTGATTGGCCTGTACAGCGCATCGCCGCGCCGCTGCTCGGTTCCGCCGCCGGTTCGTGGCAGGAAACCTGGCTCTCTGTGCAGATCGTCACCTGCGGTAACGACGAAGGCGTCGCGTGGTGCCGTGCCGGCCAGTTGCTCTATGGTGTGATAGACCTCGACGAAGCCGATTTTCCCGGCCAGGCTGACTGTTCGCCCCTGCAGGCAGCCAGTTGCGAGGCCTACCGGCGCATTTTCCGTCTGCTCGACGCCCAGGGTCTGCCGCATCTCTGGCGGGTCTGGAACTATCTCGCCGATATCAACCGCGAAAGTCACGGCCTGGAGCGTTACCGCCAGTTCAACATCGGCCGCCAGGACGCTTTTCTCGAAGGCCGGCGCGGTGCGACCGGTAACGTTCCAGCAGCCTGCGCCATCGGTCTGGCCGGCGGACCGCTCTCGATCGCCTTCATGGCGGGCGACAGTCCTGCCGTACCGATCGAGAATCCGCGCCAGGTCAGCGCCTACAACTATCCGGCCGACTACGGCCCGCGCAGCCCGACCTTTTCGCGCGCCGCGCTGGTCTATCCGCCCGGCCAGGAAATCTTCTTCATTTCGGGTACGGCCAGCATCGTCGGTCACCGCACCCTGCATCCCGACGACGTTGTCGCCCAGACCCGCGAGGCGCTGGCCAACATCGCGGCTGTCGTGGCCGAAGCCAATCGACTCTGCCGCGGCCCGGCGTACGCGCTCGATGCACTTTCGTATCGCGTCTATGTTCGCCATGCCGCGGATTTCCCGCGTGTCCGCGAAACCCTGGCGCCGCTGGTCGGCACCAGCGCCGAAATCGTCTATGTGCAGGCCGACATCTGCCGGCACGACCTGTTACTGGAAATCGAGGCCATTGCCTCGCACGGCCTGGAGAACTGCTGATGCACAAGCCGACATCAAAATGGAAAATCGGCCTGGCCTGTGCCGGCCTTGCCCTGGCGACGACTGCCGTACAAGCAGCCGAAGAAAAGCCGCTCTGGGAAGTTGGTCTTGGTGCCGGCGCCTTCAGCTTTCCGTCCTACCGTGGTTCCGACCAGACCAACAATTTCCTCATTCCGGTTCCGCTCTTCACCTATCACGGCGACTTCTTCAAGGCCGACCGCCACGGTATCCGGGGCAGCTTCTTCGATTCGGACCGCATCGACCTGACCGTCAGCTTCGCCCTTTCGCCGCCGGCGCCGAGTAACGACATCAAGGCGCGCCACGGCATGCCCGACCTGGAAGCCACCTTCGAAATCGGCCCGCAGGTCGATTTCACCTTCTGGCGTTCGGAAAACCGGGCCCGTTTCGTCAAGCTGCTGATGCCGCTGCGGGCCGCCTTCACGGTCGAAGGCTCGCCCAAGGACATCGGCTGGGTCTTCCACCCCAAGCTCAACATGGACGTCACCGACATTCCCGCCATGCCCGGCTGGAACCTCGGTTTGCTGGCCGGCCCGCTGTTCGGCGACGCGCGCCAGCATGCCTACTACTACGACGTCCAGTCGCGTTATGCGACGGCGGATCGTCCCGCTTACAGCGCCAAGGCGGGCTATGCCGGCATGCAATACCTCGCGGCCCTGTCGAAGCGCTTCCCCAAGTACTGGGTCGGCGGCTTCATCCGCTACGATCAACTTGGCGGCGCGGTGTTCGAGGATAGTCCGCTGGTTCGTCAAAAGGACTATTTCGCCGCCGGTTTTGCCGTGACCTGGGTCATCGGCGAGTCGTCGACCCGCGTGATGGTGGATGACTGATCGGTGCTCCGCAGGCAATCCGTTGTGGACTGCCTACGAATATGTCGCCATGGTGCTTGGCCTCGCTTCGCTGGCCGTGATCTGCCTTGGCTGGCTGCCCTTCGCGCTGCTCTTCAATCCGTTGCTCGCCAAATCCCGCGGGCAACGTTGGGGCCGCTACATGATCATGGATGGCTTCCGGACCTACATCAACATCCTGAGCCGCTTCTGCGCCTGCCGGTTCGATCTTTCCGAGCTTGACCGGCTGCGTGGCGAAGGCCCGCTGATCCTCGCCGCCAACCATCCTTCCCTGCTCGACGCGGTGCTCATCGTCTCGCGTCTGCCCAATGCCGTTTGCGTCATGAAGGCGTCGCTCATGGACAACATCCTGTTCGGAGCCGCTGCCCGTCTTGCCCGCTACATCCGCAACAACGCGCCGCTTGAAATGATTCTCAGCGCCCGCGAGGAACTCAAGGGTGGCGCCCATCTCGTGATCTTTCCCGAAGGAACGCGGACAGAACAGTTTCCGATCGATCCCTGTTCGCCGAGCACCGCCCTGATTGCGGGGCGGACGAAGATACCGGTGCAGACCCTGCTCATCGAGTATTCGACGCCCTATCTCGGCAAAGCCTGGCCGCTGTTCCGGCGCCCCAAGTTGCCTTTGTCCTGCCGCATCCGTCTCGGCCGCCGCTTTCCGCCGCCGAGCGACATCGCGGCCTTCACCCACGAACTCGAAGTCTATTTCCGCGAAACCCTGCCGCCGGCGGGTGCTTGACCGACCCATGCCATCCGTCTCGACCAGCCATCTCGTCCTGATCCCCAGCTACAACCCGGGACCGAAAGTCCTCGACACCGTTCGTGCCGCGCTGGCTCAGTGGTCGCCGGTCTGGGTCGTGGTTGATGGCAGTACCGACGGTAGCGCCGAGCGACTCCAGGAGTTGGCGACGGAGGACGCAGGCTTGCGCGTCATCGTGTTGCCCGAGAACCGCGGCAAGGGTGCGGCGGTGCTCGAAGGCATCACCCGGGCCGCGGCCGAGGGTTATACCCATGCCTTGACCATGGATTCCGACGGCCAGCATCCGGCCGACCTGATTCCGGCCTTCATGGCTGCCTCGCAAGCCGAGCCGGCAAAGATGGTGCTCGGCAAACCGGTCTTCGATGCCGATGCGCCCGCCCTGCGGGTGAATGGGCGCAAGGTATCGAACGGCTGGGCCAACCTTGAAACCCTGTGGATGGGCATCGGCGATTCGCTCTATGGATTCCGGGTCTATCCGATCGTCCCGCTGATCAAGATCATGCAAGCCAATCGCTTCATGCGCCGCTTCGATTTCGACCCCGAAGCCGTCGTCCGCCTATGCTGGGCTGGCGTCCAGCCCCGTAACATCAATGCGCCGGTGCGCTATTTCCGGGCCGATGAGGGTGGCGTCTCGCATTTCCGCTATCTGCGCGACAACACCTTGCTGACCTGGATGCATACCCGGCTCTTCATGGGTTTCCTGCTACGCCTGCCGGTGCTGATCTTCCGCAGATTGACATGAACACGACCGAAATCTTCCTGATCGCGATGTCGATCATCTTCACCGTGCCCTATCTGATCTGGCGCCTGGGCAAGACCGATTACTACGCACCGCTCGTCGTCGTCCAGATCATCACCGGCATCCTGCTCGGCCCGGGCGTGCTTGGTCGCTGGTTTCCGGACTACTACGCCTTCGTCTTCACGCCGACCGTGATCCAGTCGCTGAACGGTGTTGCGTGGTGGGCAGTGATGCTTTTCGTGATGATCGCCGGCGTCGAACTCGATCTCCGCAAGGCCTGGGCGCACCGGCGAGAGAGCGGCATCACGGCCGGCCTGGCGCTGGGAACGCCGCTGCTCTTCGGTTGTGTGGCGGCTGCATTTCTGCTCGGCTTCGACGGCTGGATCGGGCCCAAGGCCCTGACCTGGCAGTTCGTTCTCGGCGTCGGCATGGCCTGCGCCGTCACCGCCCTGCCCATCCTCATCCTGCTCATGGAAAAGCTGGAAATCCTGCGTCAGCCGATCGGCCAGCGCATCCTGCGCTATGCCAGCCTCGACGACATCGCGATCTGGGGCGTGCTTGCCCTGATCCTCATGGATTGGGAGCGCATCGGGCGCCAGGGTACCTTCCTCGCCGGCTTCGCGCTCGCCGCCTGGGCCTTCCACCACCTGATGGTCCGCCTGCAGGAGCGCGACCGCTGGTACGTGGCGCTGATCTGGCTGGCCGCCGTTGCCTTCGCCGCCGACTGGGCCGGCCTGCACTTCATGGTCGGCGCCTTCCTCGCCGGCGCGACCATGGAAGCCGACTGGTTCGATCAGGAAAAAATGGACCAGCTGCGCCACCACGTGCTGCTGGTGATCATGCCCGTCTTCTTCCTCTCCACCGGCCTGCGCACCAATTGGGACGTTGGTGGCGCCGCCGTCTTCGTCGCTGCGGGGCTGCTGCTCGCCGCCTCGATCAGCGGCAAGCTGCTCGGCGTTCGCCTCGCCGGCCGCATCCTCAACTGGGCGCCGGGCGAAGCCGGCATCATCGGCTGGCTGCTGCAGACCAAGGCGCTGATCATGATCATCTTCGCCAACATCCTGCTCGACAAACAGGTCATCACCAGCGAAACCTTCACCGCCCTGCTGCTGATGGCCGTCGCCAGTACCATGCTCACCGTGCCCGTCGTCGCGCCGCGGCTGACGAAACTGAAGACGCTGATTTCCCGATCCGCCTGACCCGGAGCCCGCCATGCCCTACCAGTCCACCTATCGCCCCGAAGCTCCAGAGCGCAGCGAAGTCGATGCCACGCCAGGCCTGCTCCTGCTCGAATTCGGCGCCAACTGGTGTGGCCATTGCCAGGCCGCG
>JAEUOD010000058.1 GCA_016791065.1 Dechloromonas sp.
GCCTGCCGTACCGGACAGGATGTCCTCGACATACTCCGGCGTGCCGGTTGCCTTTAGATGCTCGACGACGCGATGCACTTCGTCGTCGGACACGAAGGCCCCATGCACGCGGGTCGGGTAGCCGGTGCCCGGCGCCAGGTAGAGCATGTCACCCTGGCCAAGCAATGCCTCGGCGCCCATCTGGTCGAGGATGGTGCGCGAATCGATCTTGCTCGACACCTGGAACGAGAGTCGGGTCGGAATATTGGCCTTGATCAGGCCGGTAATGACATCGACCGACGGCCGCTGCGTCGCCAGCACCAGGTGAATGCCGGCAGCGCGTGCCTTCTGCGCCAGGCGGGCGATCTGCTCCTCGACCTTCTTGCCGACGACCATCATCAGGTCGGCCAATTCGTCGATGATGACGACGATGAAGGGCATGGTCTTCAACGGCTCGGGCGTTTCCGGCGTCAGGCTGAGCGGATTCGGAATATGTTCGCCCTTCTTCTCGGCGTCCTTGATCTTGCCGTTGAGGCTGGCAATGTTGCGCACCCCCATCGCCGACATCAGCTTGTAGCGCTTTTCCATCTCGGTAACGCACCAGTGCAGCGCATTGGCCGCCTGCTTCATGTCGGTCACGACCGGAGCCAGCAGGTGCGGAATGCCCTCGTAGATGGAGAGCTCCAGCATTTTCGGATCGACCATGATCAGCCGCACATGCTCGGGCTCCGACTTGTAGAGCATGGACAGGATCATCGCATTGACGCCGACCGACTTGCCGGAACCAGTCGTCCCGGCGACCAGCAGGTGCGGTGTCTTGGCCAGGTCGGCCACTACCGGCAGGCCGCCGATGTCCTTGCCGAGGCAGACGGTGAGCGGGCTGCTCATGTCGTTGTAGGGCTTGCTGGAGATGATCTCGGAGAGCTTGACGGTCTGCCGCTTGGGATTGGGCAACTCAAGCGCCATGCAGGACTTGCCCGGCACGGTTTCGACGACACGGATCGAGACCATGGCCAGGGCGCGCGCCAGGTCGCGAGCCAGGTTGACGATCTGGGCGCCCTTGACGCCGACCGCCGGCTCGATTTCGTAGCGGGTGATGACCGGCCCCGGCATGGCGGCCAGTACCTTGACTTGGACGCCGAAGTCGGCGAGCTTCCTTTCAATCAGGCGCGAGGTATATTCCAGCGTTTCCGGACTGACCGTCTCGGTAGCCGGTGGCGCCGGATCGAGCAGATGCAGGGGGGGCAGCGTGCCGCCGACAATGGCCTCGGGAAAGAGCGCCGCCTGCTTTTCACGTTCGACACGGGCCTCTGCCTTTTTGGAGACCTGCACTTCCGGCTTGGGCGGCTCGATGATGACCGGCTCATGCAGTTCGACGCGGCGCTTCTCTTCCTCAACCACCACTTCGCGCTGCTGCGCAACTTCCTTGCCGATCTGGCGATCACGCCAGGTATCGACCCGGCCGTAGAAGAAGCCGACCGCGCCTTCCAGGAATGTGCCCAGCTTCTCGAAGGCCCACAGCCAGGACATGCCGGAAAAGATACTCCAGCCGGCCGCCATGGCAGCAAGCAGGAAAAGCGTCGCACCGGTATAGCCAAGTTGCAGCGCCAGCAGGCGACTGGATTCGATGCCGAGCACCCCACCCGGGCCAAGCGGCAGCTCGGCGCTCATGCTGTAGAAGCGAAGCGCCTCGAGCGATGAACTGCCGACCAGCAGGACGATAAAACCGGTCAACGCAATGAATAGCGGCCGGCGATCGGTGGCGTCACCGTGGTTGAATTTGCGGAATCCCCACCAGACGGACATCCCGAGCAGGACGATCCACCACCAGGCCGAAAGCCCGAAGATATACAGCAGCAGGTCGGCGATCCACGCCCCGGCCCGTCCGGCCGGATTGTGCATGGTCGTGCTCATGGCGGCATGCGACCAGCCTGGATCTTCCTTGCTGAACCCCCACAGGGCCATGACCAGGAACAGCGCCACAGCCCCGACGCCCAGCCAGCGCGACTCCTGGAGCAGGCTGCCGATCTTGTCCGGCAAGGGACTCGGCGATGAGCGATCAATAGCTCGCGACCCCACCCTCAAGCCCCCAGGATAATCACCAGATCGTGCTCGACCGCGATGTATCCACTCAGTTCCAGATCGCGCATGACCTTGCTGACCATTTCACGCGATGCACCAATCATTCTGGCCATATCCTGCTTCGAAATTTTCTTCTTGACGATACGACGCCCTTCTTCCTCGACCGACATATCGAGCAACAGGCGGGCAACGCGGCCATAAACGTCGAGCAGCGCCAGGCTTTCGATCTTGCGATCGGCCTCGCGCAAGCGACGGACGAGTATCTGCATCAGACGCTGCGCAACCAGGAAATTATCCTGCAGACAGCGCTGGAAGGCTTCCTTGCTCAGCACCATGAGCTCGCAGGCTTCGCTGGCCACGACATTGGCCGAACGCGGACTGCCATCGATCAAGCCCATTTCGCCGAAAGACTCGCCATGTCCGAGCCAGGCGAGAATGATTTCGCGCCCTTCCTCGTCAGTATTGGTCACCTTGGCCCGGCCCGTCAGCAGGATATACAGGGAGTCCGTGCTTTCCCCGGCACGCACGACAAAGGCGCCGCGCTCGACGCGCTTGCGGGTACATACCTTGGACAGCTTTTCCAGTTCCGACTCGCTGAGGCCCGTAAACAAGGGCACATTGCGCAGGACGACCAAGCTGAGACCATAATTGCTGGAGGACATAAATCAGTTTCCGCTCATGGAGTTACGCGATGATTATAAACTGCTTTCCCATCCGACATGGGAACTTGCAAATTTTGCGGACACGGAGAAGGCTATAATTTTCGGCTCAATCACCCAAGAGGATCATCATGTCCCAAGCGACCCGCCATAGCCCCCTCATCATCCTCGGTTCCGGCCCGGCCGGCTACACCGCTGCCGTCTACGCCGCCCGCGCCAACCTCAAGCCGTTGCTGATTACCGGCCTCGCCCAGGGCGGCCAGTTGATGACAACCACCGAGGTGGACAACTGGCCGGCGGATGCCGACGGCGTGCAAGGCCCCGAGTTGATGGCGCGCTTCGAGGCACATGCCCGTCGCTTCGAAACCGAAATCATCTTCGACCAGATTCACACCGCGCAACTGACCGCCAAGCCCTTCACGCTGATCGGCGATACCGGCGCTTACACCTGCGACGCCCTGATCATCGCGACTGGTGCCTCGGCACAATATCTCGGCTTGCCGTCGGAAGAAAAATTCGCCGGCAAGGGTGTCTCCGCCTGCGCCACCTGCGATGGCTTCTTCTACCGCAACAAGCCCGTCGCTGTCGTCGGTGGCGGCAATACGGCCGTCGAGGAAGCTCTTTACCTGGCCAACATTGCCAGCCACGTGACACTGATTCACCGTCGCGACAAGTTCAAGGCCGAGAAGATCATGCAGGACAAGCTGTTCGAAAAGGAAAAGGCCGGCAAGATCACGATCCTCTACAACCACACGCTGGACGAGATCCTCGGTGACGACTCCGGAGTCACCGCCCTGCGCGTCAAGAACACGCAATCCGGCGCAACGCAGAATGTTGATGTACATGGCGTCTTCATCGCCATCGGCCACAAGCCGAATACCGATATCTTCGCCGGCCAACTCGAGATGGAGGGTGGCTATCTGGTCACCCAGATGGGCCGCAATGGCAATGCCACGCAGACCAGCATTCCCGGCGTTTTCGCGGCCGGCGATGTGCAGGATCATATCTACCGTCAGGCCTGCACCTCGGCCGGTACCGGCTGTATGGCAGCGCTCGATGCCGAGCGCTACCTCGACCAACTGAGCTGAACGCGGCCAAAGCTTGATCGACCCTGACGATCTGGCCGCATTCCGGGCGGCGGTCGCCGATGCGCGACCGTTGCCGGAATCCGGCCGCGTCCAGCTTGGCAGCAAGCCTCCGCCACCACGCCCGCTTCAGCACATCGCCGACGAACGTGCAGCCCTGCATGAGAGCCTGCATGGCTGCATCGGTTTGCAAGACCGTCTCGAAGGCGGCGATGAGCCGTCCTATCTGCGCCATGGCCTGGCACAAACCGTCCTGCGTGATTTACGGCGCGGCCGCTGGGTCGTCCAGGATGAAATCGACCTGCATGGCCTCAACCGCGACGAGGCCCGGCAAATGCTGGCGGAATTTCTCGCCCGGAGCCTGCACCACGGACGACGCTGCATCCGTGTCGTACACGGCAAGGGCCTGCGTTCGCCGCAAAAAACCTCAATTCTTCGACAACTGGTACGCGGCTGGCTGGCCCAGCGAGAGGAAGTGCTGGCCTACTGCCAGGCCAAGCCACAGGATGGCGGCGAAGGCGCCCTGATAGTCCTGTTGCGCACGCAACGACGCCCAGCCTGAGTTTCAGCCTTCTTTCTTGATGGATTTGCGGAAGAGGTCCGCATCCTGAATGCCGGCCCAGCCGGTGCCGGAGTGGGTGTTACTCAGCCCGAGCGCAGCATGCGCCACCGAAAGACGGAAAAGTTCCCGCGCCACATCGTCGGAAAACCCCTGCCGGTCATGGCGATCGGTGACCATCAGGTCGTTGAGGTAGGTATCAAGCTCCGGTTTACCCCAGAGCGCAACGATCTGCTGAAAAATCCGGGGGAACCGGGATTCAATCTGGACCGGGTAGGAAGATTGGTCGCTGCCGAGAAACCCGCGCAGGGTTTCGGCAGCTTCGGCCATATCGGTTGTTGCGGGCTTTTCCATGCAGCCCTCCGGGCTTAGATGGCGGATTCGTTGGTTTCGCCGGTGCGAATACGGACAACCTGTTCGACCGGCATAACGAAAATCTTGCCGTCGCCGATCTTGCCGGTACGCGCAGCCTTGATGATGCCCTCGATGGCGGCATCGACATGGTCGTCATTGACGACGATTTCGATCTTGATCTTGGGCAGGAAGTCGACGACGTACTCGGCGCCGCGATAAAGCTCGGTATGGCCCTTCTGGCGGCCGAAACCCTTGACCTCGGTCACCGTCAGGCCGGTGATGCCGACTTCCGACAGGGCCTCGCGCACTTCGTCGAGCTTGAAGGGTTTGATGATGGCTTCGATTTTTTTCATGCTCTGTGTCCTCTCAACTCGGTTCTTAAAATTCGTCTTGATAACGATTGGTAATAGGATAGCGCCAATCCTTGCCAAAGCCACGCGGCGTAATACGTATGCCCACCGGGGCCTGGCGTCGTTTGTATTCGGCGATGCGCAAAAGACGGACAACGCGGCGTACGTCTGCTTCCGGCAAGCCAGCCGCGATGATTTCGCGCGGACTGCGGTCCTCTTCCATGTAGGCACGAACGATGGCGTCGAGCACCTCGTATTCGGGCAGCGAATCCTGATCCTTCTGGTCCGGCTTGAGTTCGGCTGACGGCGGCCGGACGATGATGTTCTCTGGAATGACGGGGTCACCCTGACACAAGGAATTGCGATAGCGCGACAGGCGATAGACCAGGGTCTTGTAAACATCCTTGATGACGGCGAAACCACCTGCCATGTCGCCGTAGAGCGTACAGTAGCCAACAGCCATCTCCGACTTGTTGCCGGTGGTCAGAACCAGCTTGCCGGTCTTGTTGGACAACGCCATCAGGATGTTGCCGCGAATGCGGGCCTGTATATTCTCTTCGGTGGTATCGGCCGGCAAACCGGCGAACAAGGGCGCCAGCATGTCTTCGTAGGTAGCCATGGCCGGCGCGATGGCAATTTCGTCGTAGGAACAGCCCAACTGGCGGATCATCTCGCGCGAATCGTCGAGGCTCATCTGCGCCGTATAGGGTGACGGCATCATGACTGCATGCACCTTGTCGGCGCCGAGCGCATCGACCGCGACACACAGGGTAAGGGCCGAATCGATGCCACCGGAAAGGCCGATGATGGCACCCTTGAATCCACTTTTACCGATGTAATCGCGCACACCGAGCACCAACGCACGATAAGCCTCGGCCTCAAGCGGCAACTCGGCCGCGAGATCCTCGGAATGCAGATTGCCGGCGTCAAAATCGACGACACCGAGCGCCTCCTCGAACTGCGGCAACCGCATGCAAACGCGTTTTTGCGCATCGAGTGCGAAGGAGTCACCATCGAAGACCAGTTCGTCCTGGCCACCAACCAGATTGCAATAAATCGCTGGAATGCCCGTCGACTCCACACGCTCGGCCAGTACCTGGACGCGTTCGCGCGTCTTGTCGAGGTGACAGGGCGAGGCATTGAGGACGAGCAGGAGTTCAGCGCCTTCGTCGCGGGCGGCTTCGGCAGCCCCCGCTTCCCAGATGTCCGCGCAGATGTTGAGCCCGCAGCGCACGCCGTTCAGTTCGACGACGCAGGGCTCATTGCCGGCTTCGAAATAACGCTTCTCGTCGAAGACGTCATAATTGGGCAGGCGCATCTTGCGATAAACCGCCTTTTTACCACCGTTTTCGAGCACGGTCGCTGCGTTGTAGCAGCGCCCGTCATGCTCTTCCGGATGGCCGACGACGAGGGCGATGCCCTCGACTCGGCCAGCCAGTTCGTTGAGCGCCCTGGCGCAGGCCCGGTAGAAATCCGGGCGCAACAGCAAATCCTCCGGAGGATAGCCCGAGAGGGCCAGTTCCGGTGTCAGCAACACATGCGCGCCGCGGGCCTTCGCCTCTGCCGCGCATGCCACGATGCGTTCGACGTTGCCCGTCAGGTCACCGACGGTAGCGTTGAACTGGGCAACGGCGATACGCAGCATGTCTTAGTAGTTCGGCTTGTCTTTCGCGTCGTTGTAACGCTGGATGCCGGTCATGATCTCGTTGCGGGCGGCTTCGATGCCCTCCCAGCCATTGACCTTGACCCACTTGCCCGGTTCGAGATCCTTGTAGCGCTCAAAGAAATGGGCGATCTGCTTGCGCAGCAGTTCGGGCATGTCTTCGTAGCTCTTGACGTCCTTGTAGAGCGGGGTCAGCTTGTCGACCGGTACGGCCAGCAGTTTGGCGTCATCACCACCTTCATCGGTCATCGACAGTTGGCCCAGCGGGCGGCAGCGGACGACGACACCCGGTGGCAGGGAGAACGGGGCAACAACCAAGACGTCGACCGGATCGCCATCGCCGGCGATGGTGTGCGGGATATAACCGTAGTTGCAGGGATAGTGCATGGAGGTGGACATGAAGCGATCGACGAAGATCGCACCGCTATCCTTGTCCACTTCGTACTTGACGGGTTCGGAGTGGGCGGAAATCTCGATGATGACGTTGAAATCGTCGGGGAGGGACTTGCCGGAAGGAACGTTGTTAAGAGCCATTGTTATCTCTCTGCGGTTAGGTTTGAGAACGTACGATTATAACGCTGTGCTGCCCGCGATCACTGCCAGGC
>JAEUOD010000100.1 GCA_016791065.1 Dechloromonas sp.
ACCGCAGCTTCGTTGTTCGACGGCCATGACGCCTCGATCAACATCATGCGGCGCATCCTGCAATCGACCGGTTCCGAGGTGATCCACCTCGGCCACAACCGCTCGGTGCAGGAAATCGTCAATGCCGCGCTGCAGGAAGACGCTCAGGGCATCTGCATCACCTCCTACCAGGGCGGCCACGTCGAGTTCTTCAAGTACATGATCGACCTGCTGCGCGCCAACGGCGGCGAGAACATCAAGGTCTTCGGCGGCGGCGGCGGCGTCATCGTGCCTTCCGAGATCAAGGAATTGCACGCCTATGGCGTGACCCGCATCTACGCGCCGGAAGACGGCGTCCAGATGGGCCTGCAGGGCATGATCAACGAAGTCGTGCAGAACGCCGACTACGATGTGGCCGATGCCGGCATACCGAGCGCCGAACAGGCCCTGGCCGGCCTGCGGGCCGGCGACAAGCGCCTGCTGTCGCGCATCATCACCCTGCTTGAAAACGGTTCCGCACCGGCCCTCAAGGAGCCGCTGCTCAAGGCGGCGGCCGAACTCAACGTGCCCGTGCTCGGCATCACCGGCACCGGCGGCGCCGGCAAGTCCTCGCTCACCGACGAAATCGTCCGCCGCTTCCGCCTCGATCAGGGCGACACCGTCAAGATTGGCCTGGTGTCGATCGATCCGTCGCGCAAGCGCACGGGTGGCGCCCTGCTCGGCGACCGCATCCGGATGAATGCCATCGAGCATCCGAACATCTTCATGCGTTCGCTGGCCACCCGCGATACCGGCTCCGAAATCTCCGTGGCGCTGCCCGAAGTCATTGCCGCCTGCAAGCTGGCCGGCTTCGATCTGGTCGTCGTCGAAACCTCCGGTATCGGCCAGGGCAATGCGGCGATCGTGCCTTACGTCGATCTCTCGCTCTACGTCATGACCCCTGAATTCGGCGCCGCCTCGCAGCTCGAAAAGATCGACATGCTCGATTTCGCCGACTTCGTCGCGATCAACAAGTTCGACCGCAAGGGCGCCGAGGATGCGCTGCGCGACGTACGCAAGCAGTACCAGCGCAACCGCGAACTGTTCACGACGCCGACTGACGACATGCCGGTGTTCGGTACCCAGGCCGCCCGCTTCAACGACGACGGTGTCACCGCGCTCTACCAGGCGCTGGTTCCGGCGCTCGCCGAAAAGGGGCTGAGCCTGAAGGCCGGCAAGCTGCCGCTGGTCACGGTCAAGCAATCCTCCGCCCAGCGTGCCATCGTGCCGGCCCAGCGCGTCCGCTACCTGGCCGAGATCGCCGATGCGGTGCGCGGCTATCACGCTCACACCGAGGAGCAGGTCAAGGTCGCCCGCGAGCGCCAGTCGCTGCGCATTGCCAAGGGCATCTTCGAAGGCTGCGAGAAGCCGGCCGGCGATTTCGCCGAACTGATTGCCTTCAAGGACAGCCAGCAGGATCCGAAAGCCAAGAAGCTGCTCGACATGTGGCCGGATACCGTCAAGGCCTACTCTGGTGACGAGTATGTCGTGAAGATTCGCGACAAGGAAATCCGTACCCAACTGACCAGCCAGTCGCTGTCCGGCACCAAGATCCGCAAGGTGATCCTGCCCAAGTTCACCGACGACGGCGAAACCCTGCGCTTCCTGATGAAGGAAAACGTTCCGGGCTCCTTCCCCTACACTGCCGGCGTCTTCGCCTTCAAGCGCGAGGGCGAGGATCCGACCCGGATGTTCGCCGGCGAAGGCGACGCCTTCCGCACCAACCGCCGTTTCAAGCGCGTATCCGAAGGCATGCCGGCCCACCGCCTGTCGACGGCCTTCGACTCGGTCACGCTGTACGGCTGCGACCCCGACGAGCGCCCGGACATCTACGGCAAGATCGGCAACTCCGGCGTCTCGATTGCCACGCTCGACGACATGAAGGTGCTCTACGACGGTTTCGATCTGGTCTGCCCGACCACCTCGGTGTCGATGACCATCAACGGCCCGGCACCGATCATCCTGGCCTGCTATTTCAATACCGCCATCGACCAGCAGATGGCCAAGTTCAAGGCTGACAACGGTCGCGAGCCGACCGAAGACGAAGCCGAGAAGATCCGCGAATGGACGCTGAAGACCGTGCGCGGCACGGT
>JAEUOD010000106.1 GCA_016791065.1 Dechloromonas sp.
GCCGGTGGCTCGGCCAAGCAGGGCCGCGACCGCAAGTTCCAGGCGATCCTGCCGCTGCGCGGCAAGGTCTTGAACGTCGAGAAGGCGCGTTTCGACAAGCTGATTTCCTCCGAGCAGATCGTCACGCTGATCACGGCGCTCGGCACCGGCATCGGCAAGGACGACTTCAACGTCGACAAGCTGCGCTACCACCGCATCATCATCATGACCGACGCCGACGTCGATGGCGCACACATCCGCACCCTGCTGCTGACGCTGCTCTACCGCCAGATGCCGGAATTGGTCGACCGCGGTTACATCTACATCGCCCAGCCGCCGCTCTACAAGGTCAAGCATGGCAAGACCGAGCGCTATCTCAAGGACGATCAGGAATACAACCAGTTCCTGCTGCGTATGGCGATGGATGAGGCCAGTCTGATGCCGCGTGCCGGCGCCGAACCGGTGGCCGGGCCGGCACTGGAAGAACTCGCGCGCTCCTGGCTGCTGACCGAAGCGGTCATCGATCGTGTCTCGCATCTCGTCGACCCGCTGGTTCTCAAGGCATTGGTCCAGCACAATCTCAAGATCGACCTCGCTTCCGAAGAGTCAGCCAAGGCCAGCGGCGAATTGCTGACCCGGCATGTCGTCGGCGGCATCAAGGTCGTTCCCAAGTACGACGACATCCAGGAACGCTGGGTGCTGCGTGTCGAGAAGATGCATCACGGCAACCTCAAGGTCGGCATGATCGACGAGGATCTGCTGTTGTCCGGCGACTTCCTGCAACTGCGCCGCACCGCCGAAACCCTGGCCGATCTCTTCGGACCGGGGGCCTACATGGCACGGGGCGAAAAGAAGCAGCCGGTCACCAATTTCGGTGATGCCATGAAGTGGTTGCTCGCCGACGTCGAGCGCGGCATCAGCAAGCAGCGCTACAAGGGCCTGGGCGAGATGAACCCCGAGCAGCTCTGGGAAACCACTATGGACCCGAAGGTCCGCCGCCTGCTACGTGTGCAGATCGACGACGCGATTGCAGCCGACGAGATTTTCACGACGCTGATGGGCGAACTGGTGGAACCGCGCCGGGCGTTCATTGAAACCAACGCCTTGAATGCCCGAATCGATATCTGATTCATTGCGCATTCAAGAAAATGCCACCTCGTCGGGTGGCATTTTTTTTGGTTGATCGGCGATTCGACTCGTTGGTATCGCGAGTATTACCTGACCAGATCCAGCAATTTCTCGAAGGCTTCTTCGAACTGCTTGAGTCCGGCTTGCAGCAGTTCTTTGCCAACGGCCTGCAGGTCGATGCCGAGGGCGGCGACGGCGGCGAGTTGGGCTTCGGCGGCGCTCAACTCCGTGCCGAGCGTCGCGGCGGCTTCGCCATGGTCGCGGAATGCGACGAGGGTGGGGTCGGGCACCGTATTGACGGTGCCGGCGCCAATCAGTTGTTCGACGTAGATGACGTCGCGGTAGGCCGGGTTCTTGGTCGAGGTCGAAGCCCAGAGCAGCTTTTGCGGGCGGGCCGAGCCGGGTAGTTGCGGGCTCTGTTGCGCCAGGGCGTATTCCTTGCGGGCGAAGGCGATGGCGGTCTTGCCCTGGAGTTCGGTGGGCAGCTTGGGATCGAGCAGGCTGTCGAGGCGGCTGATGAAGACGCTGGCGACGGAGGCGATGCGGTCCACCGGCAGGCCGGCGGCGAAGCGGCGTTCGATGCCGGCGCGGTAGGCGGCCTGAACCTCGGCCAGCTGGTCGCCGGAGAAGATCAATGTCACGTTGACGTTGATGCCATCCGCGATAGCGTCGGCGATGGCGGTCATGCCGGCCGCCGTCGCGGGAATCTTGATCATGGCGTTGGGGCGGCCGATTTCGGCCCACAGGCGGCGGGCGGCGGCGAGTGTACTGGCGGCGTCGTTGGCCAAGGTCGGCGAGACTTCGAAGCTGACGAAGCCGGCATCGCCCTGGGTGCTGTCATAAAGCGGACGGAAGAGGTCGCAGGCGCGCTGGATATCGGGCAGGACGAGATGCTCGAAACGTTGCTCGGCGTCGAGCGCGGAATCCTTGAGTGGGCCGATGGCCGCCTGATAGGCGCTGTCGGTGCGGATGGCGTTGTAGAAGATGGCCGGATTGGAGGTAACGCCGGTGATGCGGTCTACGGCGATCCAGTGGGCGAGTTCGCCCGATTCGAGCAGCTGGCGGGTCAGGTTGTCGAGCCAGATTTGCTGGCCCAGGGGAGCGATGGCGGCGATGCGGGACATGACGAAGGGGTGGCGTTGAAAGGCCCGAGTTTAGCAGGCTGCCGTTTAGCCGCATCCCCGGTTATGCTTGGCGCCCTTTCTGACTCGCGGAGGCCGCATGCCTGAATTCGTCGATACCTCGCCACCCGGCCAGTGCATCTTCTGTCGCCTGATCGCCGGTGAAATTCCGGCGTCCCGTGTTTATGAGGACGACGTAACGCTGGCCTTCCTCGATCTCGCCCAGCTCAATCCCGGGCATGCCTTGGTGACGATCAAGCGTCATGCCGACACCCTGCTCGATCTGACGCCCGACGAAGCGGCGGCGGCGATGCGGACGGCGCATCGCGTCGCCCAGGGCATCCGCAAGGCTTTTGATCCGCCGGGGCTGACCCTGTTGCAGTGCAATGGTGTTGAAGGCGGGCAGACGGTGGGGCACTTTCACATTCACGTCGTGCCACGCTTTGCCGATGATGGCGTCGGTCTGGTCTGGCCGCGCAAAGACCCGCCGCGCGAGGTGATGGAGGCGACGGCGGCGCGCCTGCGGGACGCCCTGGCGGTTTTTGCGTGAGGCGGCCATGCGGGTGGTGATTCAGCGGGTGCGTTCGGCTTCGGTGACGGTGGACGAGGCCGTAGTCGGGCAGATCGGGCCGGGCCTGCTGGTGCTGGCCGGCTTCGAGGAAAGCGATGGCGAGGCCGATCTCGACTGGATGGCCGGCAAGATCGTGCGCATGCGTCTGTTCAGCGACGAGGCCGGGGTGATGAACCGTAGCGTGCAGGAGTCTGCTGGCGAAATCCTCGCGGTCTCGCAATTCACGCTCTATGCCTCGGTGAAGAAGGGCAATCGTCCTTCATGGAGCCGGGCGGCGCGTGGCGATATTTCCCAGCCGTTGTTCGAGCGCTTCGTCGGCAAGCTTGCCGCCGAACTGGGCAAACCGGTGCCGACCGGGGTCTTCGGCGCCGACATGCAGGTTGCGCTGGTTAATGACGGGCCGGTGACAGTGAGCGTCGACTCGAAGCAGCCCGAATAGCGATCAGTCGGGAAAGAGCGTTTCCAGCCCGGCAACAGCGCCAAGTGCCATGCCGAGGCCGGTCGCCGGATTCGGGATTTCCGGTTCGCCGGGGTTGATGCGGATCAGGCGCCAGCCCTGGCGTTCGGAGAAATAGCGCACGGTCGGGATGTGCGTGCCGGCGCCGATCTCGATGCAGAGCGGACGTTCAACTTCAGCCAGCCATTGCTGCAGTGCCTGGTGTTGCAGCGCGGTGCGCCGCTCGATCCACGACCAGTCGCCGAACATCAGGATATTGGGCCGGGCGAGGGCGCCGCAACGCGGGCAGGTTGGCAGCTCGCCACGTTCGCAGCAGGCGTCTTCGTCGACGTCGGGCCGGTAGCCGTCGGCCGACCAGATGCTTTCGTGGCAGGGGCCGCTGCATTGTAGATGGTGGATGGAACCATGCACCTCGCAGATGCCGGCGGGTGAGAAGCCGGCTTTCTGGAACTGGCCATCCACGTTGCTGGTGAAGACGAAACTGCCGTGTTCCAGTCTTTCACCGAGTTCGCGCAGGCGCTGGAAGCCCGCGTGGGGCTGGGTGCTACGGTAGAGCGCCAGGCGGTGGCCGTAGAAGCCCCAGGCGAGGCGTGCGTCCTGATCGAACGCGGCGGGATTGGCGATCGATTCGAAGGCGATGCGGGCGCGGCCGAGGGCCGGGTAAACGCTCCAGAAGCCGCCCGGACCGCGAAAGTCGGGCAGGCCGGAATCGATACCCATGCCGGCGCCGGCCGTGATCAGCAGGCCGTCGGCCTGCGCCAGCCATTCCGCAACTTGTTGCACGTCAGCCATGGCTGAGCATGATCACCACGAAAACCAGAACGGGCAGACCGAAGACGAAGGCCAGGCGGCGTGCCCAGCGGGCGCGCCACTGTTCGTTGGCGATTTCTGCATCGACCAGACGGCGCAGGCGGCGGAGGATGTCCGGATTGCTTTCGCTCATTCGACGATCGTCATCGGCGGCGCCTTGCCCAGGAAATCCAGCCGTTCGTGCAGGGCACGGGTGACCTGGATGCTGCCATCGGCATCAACGCGCAGCACCATGCCGGTCTCCATTCGTTCGGCCATCTTGCGCCAGGCATCCGGCCCGGCGACGAAGATCGGCTTGGAACTGGCGTCGGAGGCGGTGCCGGCGCGCGGCCCGGCGGGAATGAGGACGCTGACCGCCTGGGTGTGATCGGCCGGATAGCCGGTGCGCGGATCAAGCAGGTGGGCGTAGCGCTTGCCATCGAACTCGAAGAAGCGCTGGTAGTCGCCCGAGGTGCCGATCGCTTCACCGTCGTCGAGGCTGACCGTGGCCATCGGCCCTGGCTGGCGCGGATGCTGGATGCCGACCTTCCACTTCCGGCCTTCCTTGCTGCCCAGAGCCATGACGTTGCCGCCGATGTTGATCAGGGCATTGTGGATACCCTGGTCGCGCAGGATGGCGGCGGCGCGGTCGAGTGCGACGCCCTTGAGGTAGCCGCCGAAATCGAGGGCGACCTGGCGGTTGCGGCTGCTGACGACATTGCCCTGGACGCGGATATCGGCCATCGAGGGTTTGCTCCTGCGCCAGGCAGCAATGGCCTCCGGATCGGGGAGGACTGCCGCGAACTCGTCGGCCTGGAAGCCCCAGAGCGCAATCAGCCGACCGATGCCGGGATCGAACAAGTAGTCGCCTTGCTGGCTGATCGCTTGTGCATCGCGTACCAGATCGGCCAGTTCCGGCGACACGGCAAGCGGCTTGCCGGCCGCAATGGCGCTATTCAGCGCGGTCAGTTCGGATTCCTGCCAGGCGTGATAGGCCCGGTGCAGGCGGTCGAATTCGCGCAGCACGGCGGCGATGGCCTGACGCCCCTGTTCGGGCGCGGCGCTGACGACGATGACCTCGACCCGGGTGCCGAAGACGTAGGCTTGCTGCTCCTGCAGAGGCGCTTTGCCGCAACCGGCGATAAGGAGCGCACAGAGCAGGGTCAGGAGAGTCCGCATGCGTGTTCGATGGCGGTGATGAAGGCGCCGGCGGAATCGAAGCCCGTCTGCTGGCGGATCTCGACCATGCAGGTCGGGCTCGTGACGTTGATTTCGGTGAGATGGCCGCCGATGACATCGATGCCGACTAGCATGAGGCCGCGCTTGAGTAGCAGCGGGGCGAGGGTTTCGGCAATTTCCCGGTCGCGAGCGGTCAATTCCTGGGCGACGCCCGTGCCGCCGACCGCCAGGTTGCCCCGCGTTTCGCCGGCCTTGGGGATGCGCGCCAGGCACCAGGGAACGACTTTGCCGCCGATGAGCAGGATGCGTTTGTCGCCGAGGCTGATCTCAGGCAGGTAGCGTTGCGCCATGATCGTGCGCTGGCCTTCGCGGGTCAGCGTTTCGAGGATGACGTTGCGGTTGGGGTCGTTGCGGTGGACGCGAAAGATCTGGCTGCCACCCATGCCGTCGAGCGGCTTGAGAATGACGTCGCGCTGGGTCTCGATGAATTGCTGCAGACGGTGCATGTCGCGGGCAACCAGGGTGTCTGGCGCGAATTGCGGAAATTCCGCAATGGCCAGCTTTTCCGAATGATCGCGCAGGGCGCGTGGCCGGTTGAAGACCTTGACGCCATCAGCCTCGGCGCGTTCTAGCAGCCAAGTGGCGGTAAGGTATTCGAAATCAAAGGGCGGATCCTTGCGCATGATGACCGCGTCGAAGCCCTTGAGTGGCGCCCATTCGCGGCCCGTTTCGCGGTACCAGTCATGGTCGTCGGGGCGCAGGTGGAGGTGCACAGCCTCGCCGAAGACGCCAGCGTGCAGTTCGCCTTTGCCGCCTTGCCAGCCGAGCGAGGCGCTGTCGATGGCATAGACCTCGTGGCCATGCTTTTCCGCCGCCCGCATCATGGCGATCGACGAGTCCTTGTAGGCCTTGAGGGCGGGCAGGGGATCGAGGATGAAGGCGAGGCGCAGCGACTGGCTGCTGCCGCCGAGCAGATGCTTTTCGAAATGGAGCTGTTGGGCCACGGCGGCGCTCAGGCCGCTTCGGGCGCCGTGCGCTCGAGTTCGATGGCGGCGGCGAGGCAGGCCAGGCGGCCGACGACGCCGTAGGCATAGAAGCGGTTGGGTGGCGAATCCGGGTTGCCGCAACGGTAGTCGGGCAGGTTGCAGCCGGTATCGAAGGCGAGCGGCTCGAAGTGCATGCCTGGCGCGTTGAGGTTCTCGTCCTTGCCGCGGCCGGTGTGGACACGGTAGAAGCCGCCGACGACGTAGCGGTCGATCATGTAGATCACCGGTTCGGCGACCGCCTCATTGAGGGTTTCGAAAGAATGCACGCCTTCCTGGATCAGCACTTCGGAAACTTCGAGACCTTCCTTGACGACGCTCATCTTGTTGCGCTGCTTGCGGTTGAGCGCGATCACCTCGTCGGCGTCGCGTACCGTCATGACGCCCATGCCGTAGGTGCCGGCGTCGGCCTTGACGACAACGTAGGGGGTCTCGTCGATCTCGTATTCCTTGTACTTTTCCTTGACGATATCGAGCACGGCAGCGACGTTGGCGGCCAGGCATTCCTCGCCCTGGCGTTCATGGAAATTGATGCTGCGGCAGACCGAGAAGGCGGGGTTGATGCGCCAGGGGTCGATGCCGATGGCCTTGGCAAAATCATTGGCGACCTGGTCGTAGGCGGCGAAGTGATTGGACTTGCGGCGCACCGCCCATCCGGCATGCAGCGGTGGCAGGACGAATTGCTCGTGCAGATTCTGGAGGATGTCCGGGATGCCGGCGGAAAGGTCGTTGTTGAGCAGGACGGCGCAGGGATCGAAGCCATCCAGACCAATGCGATACGGGGTGCGGACCAGCGGTTCGAGCAGCAGGCTCTGGCCATTGGGCAGTTCGATCGGCGTCGGCGCCGTGATCTCGGGCAGCATCGAGCCGATCCGGACATTGAGGCCGGTCTGCTTGAGGATGGCGGCGATCTGCGCGACGTTCTGCAGGTAGAACAGGTTGCGCGTGTGGTTTTCCGGGATCAGCAGCAGGTTGCGTGCTTCCGGGCAGATCTTTTCGATGGCGACCATCGCGGCCTGCACGCAGAGCGGCAGGAAGGCCGGATTCAGGTTGTTGAAGCCGCCCGGGAAGAGGTTGGTATCGACCGGGGCCAGTTTGAAGCCGGAATTGCGCAGGTCGCAGGAGGAATAAAAGGGCGGCGTATGTTCCAGCCACTGACCGCGCAACCAGTGCTCGATCTGGGTGCTGCTGGCAAGGAATCGGCGCTCGAGTTCGAGCAGGGGGCCGGTCAGGGCGGTGGTGAGGTGTGGAACCATGTGCTGTCTCTCGGTGCCCTGGCGGGCGAGTAATTGTTGCCCGGAATGTTACACCGCAGTGCAGCAAAAAGCTGCCTTGCCGGGATCAAGCCCTTGAAAACAGGTAAAATTCGGCCCTTCGTTTTACCGCTATTTGCAGATCGGAATCGCCGTGCTCGTCGCCGCCAACATCACCATGCAGTTCGGGGCCAAGCCCCTGTTTGAAAACGTCAACGTCAAGTTCGGCGAGGGCTACCGCTACGGCCTGATCGGCGCCAACGGCGCCGGCAAATCCACTTTCATGAAGATTCTCTGCGGCGCGCTTGAGCCTTCTGCCGGCAATGTCTCGAAGGACGTGCATGAGCGCATGGCCTATCTCAAGCAGGACCAGTTTGCCTACGAAGAGATGCGTGTCCTCGATGTCGTGATGATGGGCCACGAAGAACTCTGGGCGGCGATCCAGGAACGTGACGCGATCTACGCCAATCCGGAAGCGACCGAGGACGACTACATGAAGGCCGCCGAACTGGAAGGGAAGGTTGGCGAATACGACGGCTACACCGCCGAATCGCGTGCCGGCGAACTGTTGCTCGGGGTCGGCATTCCGACCGAACAGCACAACGGCCCGATGAGCGAGGTCGCACCCGGCTGGAAGCTGCGCGTGCTGCTCTGTCAGGCGCTGTTCGCCAACCCGGACATCCTGCTGCTTGACGAACCGACCAACAACCTCGACATCAACACCATCCGCTGGCTCGAAGACGTGCTCAATGCCCGTGAGTCGACGATGATCATCATCTCGCACGACCGCCACTTCCTGAACCAGGTCTGCACCCACATGGCCGACCTCGACTACGGCAAGATCACGACCTACGCCGGTAACTACGACGATTTCATGGAAGCCGCCCAGCAGGCCCGTGAACGTCAGGCCAACGCCAACGCCAAGGCCAAGGAGCGGATCGCCGAACTGCAGACCTTCGTCCGCCGCTTCTCGGCCAACGCCTCCAAGGCCAAGCAGGCGACCTCGCGGATGAAGCTGATCGACAAGCTCAAGCCGGAAGACGTCAAGCCTTCCTCGCGTCAATATCCGTGGATTCGTTTTGACTATGACGAAAAACAGAAGCTGCATCGTCAGGCGGTGGAGATCGAGAATCTCTCTTTCGCCTACGAAGGCTCTGATCGCAAGATCTTCAACAACCTGACGATCACCATCAACGCCGGTGAGAAAATTGCCGTGATCGGCGAGAACGGCGTCGGCAAGACGACTTTCCTGAAGCTGCTGATGGGCGAACTGCAGCCGCAGTTCGGCACGCTGAAGTGGGCCGAGAAGGCCAACCCCGGCTACTACGCGCAGGACCACAGCGCCGAGTTCGCCGGCACGCAGAGCCTGACCGAGTGGATCGCCGGCTACGCCCGTGCCACCATCGACGAGGGCGGCGACCTGGAAACCCTGATCCGCGGCACGCTCGGTCGCCTGCTGTTCTCCGGCGACGAGGTCAAGAAGCCGGTCAACGTCATCTCCGGCGGCGAGCAGGGGCGCATGCTGTTCGGCAAGCTGATGCTGTCCAAGCACAACGTGCTGGTCATGGACGAACCGACCAACCACCTCGACATGGAGTCGATCGAGGCATTGAACAGCGGCTTGGAAAAATTCCCGGGTACGCTGGTCTTCGTCTCGCACGACCGCGAATTCGTTTCCTCGCTGTCGACCCGGGTTTTCGAAGTCAAGGGCGATGGCAAGATCGTCGATTACCTTGGCGGCTACGAGGATTACCTGGCCAGCCAGGGCGTCAGCTGAGTTTTGCAGGATGCGCCTGCTCAGGGCGCGAAATGCTCAAGAAGGCCGGACTTGCTCCGGCCTTTTCTATTGGGCCGTGCCGTCCGCCGCCAGCGTACGGATCAGCCGGACGCAGTCGATGTCCGACTGCTGATAGGCCGATTTGACGTATTCGATGTAGGCCCGTTCCTCGGAATTCGGATTGGTGGCGAAACCCGTGGCGTAGGCGAAGCGGAGGAAGAGGGCTCCGCTTTCGGGCTCCTCGATGGTGATGGTGAGGCTGCCTCCGGCATGCTGTTCGCCCGGTTCGATGTCGAAGCGGACCCAGTGCATGTCGGCCAGGGTGACGCGGTCGCGAATGATGGATGGACCGAAATCCAGTTCGCGCAACAGGCTTTCCGCGCCACGCTCGATGATGGTGCAGGATTCAAGACCGGGCAGGAAGGGAGCAGGGTCCTCGACGCGATGCAGCAGGCCGCGCCAGACCTGCTCGCGGCTGAGGAATTCGACCAGCGGATTTTGCGGGTCGTTGATCTGGATGAGGTGTTCGAAATTCATGAGCGGCATTGTATTGCAAGGCGAGCCAGCACGAGGGCAGACCTCGCTGAGTCGCCATCCTGGGAAATCGAATTCGGCATCGTGATAGCATGACGCTATGCAACTAGAACGCCTTCTCCAGAAACACGGCTTCGGGACGCGCAAGGATTGCCGCTCCATGGTCCGCCATGAGCGGGTCGCCATCAACGGCGCGATGTGCGACGACCCGTTTGCCGACATTGCAACCGATGAACTGATCTTCTCGGTCGATGGGGTCGAATGGCCCTATGCCGAATTTGCCAGCGTCGTCCTTCACAAACCGGCCGGCTACGAATGTTCGCGCAAGCCGCAGCATCATCCGAGTGTCCTCGAACTGCTGCCGCGTCCCTTGCGCGAACGCGGTCTGCAGCCGATCGGCCGGCTCGACGAGGACACCACCGGTTTATTGTTGATCACCGACGACGGTCAACTGAACCACGTGCTCTCATCAGCCAAGCGCAAGGTGCCGAAAGTGTATCTGGCGACCACGAAGCATCCGCTCGACCAGGGACAGATCGACGCCCTGCTCGCCGGCGTATTGCTCAACGACGAGCCGGAGCCGATTGCGGCCGCAGCGGCTGAAATTGCCGGGAACCAATTGCTTCGATTGACCGTGACCGAAGGCAAATACCATCAGGTCAAACGTATGGTGGCGGCGGTCGGCAATCGGGTCGAGGCCCTTCACCGCGAGGCCGTAGGCGAGTTCGTGCTGCCGCCCGAGCTCAAGCCGGGCGAATGGCGGTGGCTGAGCAACGACGACCTGCAACGATTGGGATACGCCAAATGACCCTGACCGAAATGCGTTACATCGTGGCGCTCGCTCGCGAGCGCCACTTCGGCAAGGCCGCCGAGGCCTGCCATGTTAGCCAGCCGACCCTTTCAGTCGCCCTCAAGAAGGTGGAGGGGCAGCTGGGGGCGGCCTTGTTCGAGCGCACGGCTTCCGAAGTCCGGATCACTGCTCTCGGCGAACGGGTCGTTGTCCAGGCGCAACGTGTTCTCGAAGAGGCCGTACGTCTCGAGGAAATTGCCGAGTCGGCGGGCGATCCGATGAGTGGACCTTTGCGTGTCGGCGTCATCTACACGATTGCGCCGTATCTCCTGCCCAAGCTGATTCCCGCCTTGCACACGCATGCGCCGAAGATGCCGCTTTATCTCAAGGAAGATTTCACGGCCAACCTGATTCCTGCGCTCAAGGCAGGCGAGCTAGACGTGATCGTGATCGCATTGCCGTTCAGTGAGCCGGGCCTGGTTGCCCAACCGGTCTACGAAGAGCCGTTCCGGGTCGTTGTGCCGTCCGGACATCCCTGGGTTGGGCGGGCTGATGTTCCGGCAGCGGAACTCGACGGTCAGGAGATGTTGCTGCTCGGCCAGGGCAATTGTTTCCGGGATCAGGTGCTGGAATCCTGCCCCAGTCTGGCCAAGGGCGATGGTCAGCCGCATGCGCTGGAAGGCAGTTCGCTGGAAACCATCCGCTACATGGTGGCGAGCGGTGCGGGAGTGGCGGTGATGCCCAGTTCGGCCGCCGATCCCCTGGTCGATAAGGAGCCGATGGTCCAGGTTCTGCCGTTTGCCGGTACGTCACCGAAGCGTACCGTGGGTCTGGTCTGGCGGGTGACCTTCCCGCGGCCGCAGGCAATCGATGCGGTGCGGGCGGCGGTGCTGTCCTGTCAGCTGCCGGGGGCGCAATCAGTGCGCTGAAGTTTCACGTGAAACGGTGGGCCGGTTTTGGCCCAAAAAGAAGGGGGCCATCGGCCCCCTTGCTTATTCGGCTTCCGCCGTCTTCTTCTTGGCTGGCGCCTTCGGCTTGGCGACCTTCTTCTCGAATTCGAAACCGACCTTGCCTTCCTGAACGACCAGGAAGGCGGAGAACTTGCGGCGCGTGCGATTCGAGACGAATTCCTTGAGCAGGTCGGTCTTGCCGCTGGCGAGCAGTTTCTTCATCTGCTCGACATCAATCGGCTGCTGCAGAATGACCTTGCCGGAGCGGAAATCGCAGCTCTTGGCCGGACCGACTGATTTTTCGCAAACATAGGCGTTGCCATGCTCGAAAACGTCGGAAGCGCATTTCGGGCATTTGCCAAGGCTCGGTTGGCCCGAAAAATCGACCGGTTCGTTGGATTCGCTGTCAGCCTTGTCCTGGCCGAAGTCGAATTCCGGCTCCATGTTGTCATTGAGCTTGATGGCGGCAGCGAAGGTCCGCCCCATCTTGTTGCGGAAGCCGGTCAGCGGGCCGATCTGCTTTTCGGTGAGCAGGGTGTCGATCTCGGCCGGTTCGAATTGGCGGCCAGCGACGATCTTCCAGAGCGAATAATCGCAGGCGGCACATTGGAACTTCTTGTAGTTCTCGCGAATCTGTCCGCCACAACGCGGGCAAGGTGCGGTCAGGACGCCGAAGTCGCCGGGGATGGTATCGGCTTCGAAAGTCTTGGCGCGTTCGACGATGTGGCGCGTCATCTCAGCAATTTCGCGCATGAACTCGTCGCGCGTGAAATCGCCCTTTTCGATGCGGCCGAGTTTCCATTCCCAGTCGCCGGTCAGTTCCGGCTGGGTCAGTTCCTTGATACCGAGACCGTTGAGCAGCGTCATCAGCGAGAAGGCCTTGGCTGTCGGGATCAGTTCGCGACCTTCACGCAACATGTATTGCTCGCCGATCAAATTTTCGATGATCTGGGCGCGCGTCGCCGGAGTGCCGAGGCCGCGGCCAGCCATTGCCGCTTTCAGTTCCTCGTCATCGACCATCTTGCCGGCGCCTTCCATGGCGGAAAGCAGGGTGGCTTCCGAATAGCGTGGTGGCGGTTTTGTTTCGTTGGCCTTGACCGTGACGTCATCGGCCTTGACCTTTTCGTCCTTGGCAACGGCAACCAAATTGCCTTCCTGGCCTTCCTGACCTTCCTTGCCATGCACGGCGAGCCAGCCCGGATTGACCAGGACTTTGCCCTCGGTCTTGAAGGGGTGGCCTTCGACACGCGTGATGCGGGTGGTGACCAGATATTCGGCGGCCGGGAAGAAAACGGAAAGGAAACGACGGACAACGAAATCGTAGAGTTTCTGCTCCAGTTCGTTGAGGTGCTTGGGTGCCTGCGGTGTGGGGATGATCGCGAAGTGGTCGCTGATCTTGGCATTGTTGAAGATGCGCTTGTTCGGCAGCACCCAGTTGCGCGCCAGAATCTGGTGGGCAAATGGTGAGTAGCGGGCGAGCAAGACTTCGTCGTGGCCCTTGCCGGCACCTTCACCGGTCAGCACGGCCAGCGTTTCCTTGACCGTCGGCAAATAGTCCTCCGGTAGGCAGCGCGAATCGGTTCGCGGATAGGTCAGGACCTTGTGCTTTTCATAGAGTGCTTGGGCGAGCGACAGCGTAGTCTTGGCCGAAAAACCGAAGCGAGCGTTCGCTTCGCGCTGGAGGCTCGTCAAATCGAAGAGTAGCGGCGAAAGACGGGTTTCGGGTTTGGCTTCTTCAGTGACGATGCCAGGCTTGCCCAGCGTGGCGGCACGGATCGCATCGGCGCGTTTTTCGTCCCAGAGGCGATCGGCCCGGGCATGTTCGTCTTCGTCCTTGCCCTTGAAGGATTCGTCGAACCACTTGCCGGTGTAGGTGCCGGCGCGCGCGGCAAAGTCGGCTTCGACTTCCCAATAGGAGCGTGGCTTGAATTCGCGGATTCTGCGTTCGCGCTCGACGACGATGGCGAGGGTCGGCGTCTGCACGCGGCCTACCGTGGTTAGGTGGAAGCCGCCGGTCTTCGAGTTGAAGGCGGTCATCGCCCGCGTGCCGTTGATACCGACCAGCCAGTCGGATTCGGAACGACAGACGGCGGCATCGCCGAGTCCCTGCATTTCGTGACCGGCGCGCAAGTGCGCGAAGCCGTCGCGAATGGCGCCTTGCGTCATCGATTGCAACCAGAGGCGCTGGATGGGCTTGCCCGACTTGGTGTGCTGGGCGATGTAATTGAAGATCAACTCCCCTTCGCGTCCCGCGTCGCAGGCGTTGATCAGGCCGGAGACGTCCTTGCGCTTGATCAGCTTGGCGAGAACTTTGAGCCTGGATTCGGTTTTCTCGATCGGCGACAGCGCGAAGTGCGGCGGGATCACCGGGAGGTGAGCAAAGGACCATTTGCCCCGCTTGACCTCGAATTCTTCGGGGCAGGACAGTTCGAGCAGGTGGCCGACGGCCGACGAAAGAACGAATTGTTCGCTCTCGAAGTAGTCGTCATGCTTGGTAAACCCGCCCAGCGCCTTGGCGATGTCGGCTGCTACCGAGGGTTTTTCAGCGATTATCAGCTTTTTTGTCATGGATTCTGCCTGTTGGGTGCCGGGGCATGATAAGTGCGCGGCGAGCGGCTTGGCAAGCCACCTCTTAATATGGTGAGCTCAGTCAAGTCGCTGGTAGCGACTGCCGGGCAGGGTCGATATTCGGCCGGCGAATTCAAGACCGAGCAATTCCGGCAGGAGACGATCGGCGGGCCACCCGGTCCGTTCGACAAGGTCGTCCAGTCCGCAGGGATCATGACCGAGTACGGCGAGAACGGGATGCTGGTCGTGATCGGTTTCGCTTTGGCCATCGACCTCGTTTGCCGGATCGTCGACAAACTGGGCGAACTCGTCGAGCACATCCTGAGCCGTTTCAACTAGCTTGGCGCCCTGCTTGATCAATTTGTGACAGCCACGCGCCACGGGAGAATGGATAGAACCGGGAATGGCGAAAACCTCTCTTCCCTGCTCGCCGGCCAGGCGTGCCGTAATCAACGAGCCGCTCTCGGGAGCCGCTTCGACAACCAGCACGCCGCGGGAAAGCCCGGAGATGATCCGGTTGCGGCGCGGGAAATTGGCTGCGATGGCCGGTGTCCCCAGCGGGAATTCCGAGACGATAGCGCCGTGTTCGGCAATGGCCAGCGCCAGTTCGCGATTGCGCGCCGGATAGAGCCGATCAGCACCGGTTCCGATCACCGCGACAGTTTTGCCACCCGCCGCCAGGGCGCCCCGGTGGGCTGCGGCATCGATGCCGAGTGCCAGGCCACTGACGATGCTCAAGCCTCGACTGGCGAGGGCCTTGGCGAAATTTTCGGCTGTCTGCATGCCTTGCGGCGTGGCATTGCGGCTCCCAACCATGGCCAGACTGGGGGAGCGCAGCAGGTCGGAGTTGCCTCGAACATAGAGCAGGGCAGGAGGATCGGGAATTTCAAGCAGGCTGGCCGGGTAATCTGCATCGGCCAGGGTCAGGATGCTGTGGCCGGGATTCCCGGCCCAGTTCAGGGCGGCCTCGATTTCTGCGGAAACGTCGACATCAAGGAGGAGGTCGGCCTTTTTGCCGATCAATGCCTTCAGTTCGAGGCGGCTCGCTGCGAAGATGCTTTCCGGTAAACCGAAAGCGGCGAGAAGCTTTCGTTGCGTCTCGCCGCCAATGCCGGGAATCAGGGTCAGCCGCAACCAGGCGGCCAGACCCTCAGTCTCGATCACGGATTGCGTGCGGCATCGCCGACGATGACTGATTTCGACGAATCGACCACCAAGGCGTAGGCGATACCGTCGAAAACGCGGAACACGAAGGCCAGGCCGTAGCGCTCTTCCGGAATGGGCGTCGAACTGCGGCGGCCGTCCGGATCGATATTGTAGGAAACCCGGTTACGGAACAGGGCCAGAACATGGCCGACTTCGAGGCCGCTACTCTTGCCGCGATTCAGGGCGACGACGGAGCTTGGGCCGCCTTCGTTCACGCCACCGTAGATCGAGACGATCTTGGCTGCGACTTCCTGTTCCGGACGATGCGGCACGTAAGACATGATGTCCGGCGGCGGGGCAGGAAGGAGGCGGTCGCCGCGGTTGATTTCCACCTTGGCCTGGTTGATTCGGATAGTGGCTGGCTCGCCTGGTCGGATCAGGCTGGCATGGCCAAGGAAAAAGGCTTCATGGGCAATGACGGCACCGGTGTCGGGGTCCCGGAGCGGCTTGCCGGGGCGGAAGACGTGCCATTTTTCGATACTGGCATCCGGAATGCCGGTGACGAAGGCTTCGTCACCGTTGCCGACCATCATGCGGTCTTCCTGAGTGGCAACGATGCGGGCAGTACCCTCGTCGGAGCCTGGTTCAATGACCAGCGGCTTCGAGATGAAGGGCTCGATGACGTTTGGCGGAATGCTCGGAATGACCTGTTGCACGGCTTCGCTATAGATCTGCGGTTGGAGCTTGCCGGTGCTGCTCTTTTGCTTGCCGAGACGCAGACGCGGATTGCCGCCCGACATGTCGAGATAGATCACGTCCCCGGGATAGATTAGGTGCGGATTCTTGATCTCGGCCTTGTTCATCTGCCAGATTTCGGGCCAGCGCCAGGGTTGCTTGAGGAACTTGCCGGAAATGCCCCAGAGGGTATCGCCGGGAACGACGATATGGCGATCAGGCGGGTTGTCGACAAGCTTGAGGGGCTCGGCGGCGGAAGCGCAGGCGGCCGTTACGGCCAGGATGAGCGCGGATATAATGCGAACCATAGTCGTGACCTCACGTGCCGGTGGAACGCGGTGCGTCTGAAGCTGTCTCAGCAGCAAGTTGTTTTTTCCGCTTCCACATCTCTGGAATTGCTTTAGATTCTGCACGTAATAACCTAAGCGAGCAAGCTTTTATTCCATTTTACTCATGGCACTCCTACCCATTTTGCGTTTCCCCGATCCGCGTCTGAAAAAAATCGCGGCACCCGTCGCGAAAGTTGACGACAGCATCCGTAAGCTGGTTTCCGACATGGCCGAAACCATGTACGAGGCACCAGGAATCGGCTTGGCCGCGACCCAGGTCAACGTTCACAAGCAAGTCGTCGTGATCGATACCTCGGAAGACAAGAATGATCTCCGTGTCTTCATCAATCCCCGGCTCGAAAACTGTACGGGTTCGCAGACCGGCGAGGAGGGTTGTCTTTCGGTGCCGGGCATCTATGACAAGGTCGAACGTGCCGAGCAGGTGACCGTGCATTACCTCGACCTTGAGGGAAAGCCGCGTTCGCTGACCACCGATGGTCTGTTGGCCGTGTGCATCCAGCACGAACTGGATCACCTCAACGGCACGGTTTTCGTCGATCATCTCTCGCAACTCAAGCAGACCCGGATCAAGGCCAAGCTAGCCAAGCAGGCGCGAGTCACCGCATGAAGGTGATTTTCGCCGGGACGCCGGTTTTCGCGGCGCAGGCCTTGCAGGCCATCATCGCGGCCGGCCACGAAGTGGCGCTGGTGCTGACCCAGCCTGACCGGCCGGCCGGTCGCGGCATGACGCTGCAGCCCTCGCCGGTCAAGCAACTGGCGCTCGAAAACGGGCTCGCGGTCTTTCAACCGACAACGCTCAAGGAGGCCGAGGCGCAGCAGCGTATCGCCGCCCTGGGGGCCGACGTCATGGTGGTCGCCGCCTATGGCTTGATTCTGCCCCAGGCCGTGCTCGACATGCCGCGTTTCGGTTGCCTCAATATCCACGCTTCGCTGCTGCCGCGCTGGCGCGGTGCCGCGCCGATCCAGCGCGCACTGCTCGCGGGCGATGCCGAAACCGGTGTCTGCATCATGCAGATGGAGGCCGGGCTCGATACCGGGCCCGTGCTGTTGCGAGAGGCTTTCCCGATTGTCGCCAGCGATACGACATCCAGCCTGCACGACCGCCTGGCAGATCTCGGGGCGGAATTGATCGTCGATGCCCTCGGGCGGTTGCCGCTGCCGGCCGAGCCGCAGCCGACGGAGGGCGTGACCTATGCCCACAAGATCGAGAAGGCCGAGGCCCTGATGGACTGGCGTCGGCCGGCGACCCAACTGGATCGACACATCCGTGCCTTCAATCCGTTTCCCGGTGCGCAGGCCGTATTTGCCGGTCAGACCGTCAAGCTCTGGGCGGCGGTCCCGGTTGCCGACAGCGGCGAGGCCGGTCGCATTCTCGCCGTCGAACGCCAGCGCATCGTCGTGGCCTGCGGCGAAGACGCCCTGGCCGTGACCGAGTTGCAGAAGGCTGGTGGCAAGCGTCTGCCGGTGCAGCAATTCCTGGCAGGCCATCCCTTGCAGGTCGGCGACTGCTTCGATTTGCCTGCTTGAAATTGCCATCCGGCAACCTCATTTGATGCGCTGAATCATCCTTGCAGGAGGTCAACATGTTCAACTGGGTCAAGACGGCCATGCTGATGGCGGCCATCATGGCGCTCTTCGGCATCGTCGGCGGCATGATCGGCGGGCAATCCGGCATGTTGCTGGCCTTGCTCTTCGGCGGAGCGATGAACATCTTTTCCTACTGGTTCTCGGACCAGATGGTGCTCAAGATGTACAACGCCCAGCCGGTGGACGAGTTCAGCGCACCCCAGTTCTACAACATGGTGCGCGAACTGGCCGAGCGTGCCGGCTTGCCGATGCCCAAGGTGTACATCATCGACGAGGCGCAGCCCAATGCTTTCGCCACCGGACGCAACCCTGAGCACGCCGCCGTGGCGGCGACCACCGGCATCATCCAGTTGCTGTCGGCGCGCGAGCTGCGTGGCGTCATGGCGCATGAGCTGGCGCATGTCAAACATCGCGACATCCTGATCTCGACCATCTCGGCGACGATGGCCGGCGCGATCTCGGCCTTGGCCAACTTTGCGATGTTGTTCGGTGGGCGCAGCGAGGATGGTCGTCCGGCCAACCCGCTGGCTGGGCTGCTTGTGGCGTTCCTGGCGCCGCTCGCGGCCAGCCTGATTCAGATGGCGATATCCCGGGCCCGTGAATACGAGGCCGATGCCGGCGGTGCGGCGATCAGTGGCGACCCGCTGGCGCTGGCCAATGCGCTGGGCAAGATCCAGATGTATGCCGAAGGACGCATTCCCCTGGGGCCGGCCGAGGCGCATCCGGAAACTGCCCAGATGATGATCCTCAACCCCATGTCCGGCGGTGGTTTGCGCGGGCTGTTCTCGACCCATCCGCCGACCGAGGAACGCATTGCCCGTTTGCGGGCGATGGGGCGCTAACTACTGAGGTGGCCGCGAGCCACCTCTTTTGTTTCCAGCCGGGCTGGTTGAAACGCGGCGACGACGTCGGCAAACAGGGCGTGTGCCCGGCCACTGTTATCGCCACTGAAATTGCAGACGTAGACGTCGAGCGTGACGCTGCCGATTTCCGGCCAGGTATGCACGGCGAGGTGCGATTCGGCGAGGACGACCGTGCCGGTGACGCCGGCCGGCTGGTCGGCGGCATCGCGGAAAGCATGGAAGAGCCGGCCGACGACAGTCAGGCCGTGGCGACTGCAGGCATCCACGCAAAAAACCTCCAGTTGCGCGGCATCGAGCAGGAAGCCGGGCGCGCAGCGGCAGTCGTGGAGGTCGGCGATCAGGTGAAGACCGTTCATGCGCGGATTCTAAGGTGTTCCACGTGAAACGCGTGATTTGACGATCGCTTCGAGCAGCCGCCCGAGCCGGTAGCCGGCATCGACGATCCGGCGGTTGGCAATCGTTTTTGCCTGCTGGTGGAAGTCCTGGTCGATGATCGGCAACAGGCTACCTTGCTCCTGTGGATAAACCTGGCTGTGCAGGCGGCGACTTTCGTCACGCCAGAGAGCGACCGTGGCTTGCTCCGGCGGCGGGAATTCCGCGATCAGCCTAGCTGCATTCGTCGCCAGGCGCTTGCCGCGCAGCCAGGGTGGGCCGGGCAGATCGTCCCAGTAGGTATGCAGGCTGGAGAAGGGCAGGCGCTTGTTGAAGGGATTCTCGATCTCGACGCTGTTGCCGCCTTCGTCCTCTTTTAGGCCGACGTGTAGCGGCTGGTGGATGTCGCCGACGAGATGCAGCAACCAGGGCAGGGCGTAGGCACGCATTGTTTCCTGCTGGCTGGTCCGCAGTACGGTGCTCAGGCGTTCGATCTGCTGATCAAGTTCTCCTGCGCGGTGCTTGCCGTTGTGGTCGACATCGACGTAATGCCAGTGCTTGTGGCGAGCCGTGTCAGGCAAGCCCGGGATGGGCGGCGTGGGAGATTCCCTGGTCTCGTCGTAGAAGCGCGGATCGTTGCGGATGTCGTCGGCCCAGGTCGAGGCTTCGGCGAAAACAGCTTCCGTCTCGGATGACTTGGCACGTTCCGTCCAGCGTGGGTAGTCGGTGTGACGAACCAAAAGATCGCCGACGAAGGTCCGGCCGTCCGGCGATAACTGCTGCCAGGCGATGGCGGCGACCAGACGGTGGCCGGCCGCATTCCAGGCATGCGCCAGGGAGGGGGCGAGGAAGACAGCGAAGATGAGCAGCAAACGGCGCATGGCCGACATTATGCCGCGTGCGATAATCGCGGCCTATGTCCCGATTGCCCACTACTTCTCTGGCCTACGCGCTGCTCGAAGCGGCCCGCATCGATGCCGCAGTCTTCGCCGGCCAAAGTCTGGCCGACGGTCTTCTTTCCCGGGTCGATGCCCAGGCCCGGCCGGCCGTGCAGGACATCGTCTATGGCAGCCTGCGCGCTTATGGTCGCGGCGATTTCTTCCTGGGGCACCTGCTCGTCAAGCCGCTGGCCGACGATGCGGTCCGCGCCCTGTTGCTGGTCGCCATTTATCGTCTGGAAACACGCCCTGACGCAATTCATACCGTGGTCGACCAGGCTGTCATCGCGGCTGGTGAACTGGCCGATGGTCGCTTCAAGGGGCTGGTCAATGGCGTGCTGCGCAACTTCCTGCGTCAGCAGGAGAGCCTGAACGCAGCACTGGCGGCCGATCCGAATGCGCCGTGGCTGCACCCGGAATGGTGGCTGGCACGACTGCGCCAGGCCTATCCCGAGGCCTGGCCGGCCATTGTTGCAGCCGGCAATGCGCCGCCGCCGATGGCCCTGCGCGTCAATCTGCGGCGCGGCACGCGGGACGAGTACCTGCAACGCCTT
>JAEUOD010000125.1 GCA_016791065.1 Dechloromonas sp.
ACCTGCACGGAATGCGACGGCCACAACGATTCCCCGTTGTGTGTCGATGTTTGCCCGTCCGGTTGCATCAGCCCGGCCTGACAAAGCCTTGAGCCGAGCGCCGGGCTTCAAAACCCGGCGTTCCACTGAAGCCTTTCTTCGGAGCCACCATCATGTCGGAAACCCCCATCGCCTCCCGCGAAGCCGCCCTGCGCATCGCTCTCGCCGCACGTGCCTTGAATGGTCTTGATGTTCGCGCACTGGTTGGCGCCCTCATTGAAAAGCTCGAAGCCCCGCTCACCGAAACCAAGCTCGGCACCCTCACCGTCGAAGATCTGCGCGTCATCCTGGCGGGCGACTTTGCCGAGCAAAGCTGCCATGTCGGCGTCGAAGCCGAAGCCCTCAAGGAAGCGATCCGCCTGCTCTGGGGCCAGGGTGTCGAGAACAGCGACTTCCCGACGGTTGACGCCTATACCGACGGCGACATGCCCGGCTCCCTGCGCGTTGCCGTTGCCGCCAATCGCGGCGAAAACCTCGATGGTCACTTCGGCTCCTGCGAACGCTTCCTGGTCTATCAGGTGAGCCCCGAGCAGATTCGCCTGATCGGCGTGCGTACCACGGTCGAAGCCGATGCCGCCGAAGACAAGAATGCCGCCCGTTCTGCCCTGATCAACGATTGCCAGATCGTCTACGTCCAGTCGATCGGTGGCCCGGCCGCGGCCAAGGTCGTCCGTGCCGGCGTCCATCCGGTCAAAAAGCCCGAAGGCGGCAAGGCCCGCGAAGTGCTCGCCGAACTGCAGGGCCGCCTGGCCAGCCCGCCGCCCTGGCTGGCCCAGATCATGGGTGTGCCATCTGCCTCGCTGGCCCGTTTCGAGGAAGAGATCGAGGCCGGGGAGTCGGCATGATCACCCCCGAACTACTTGCCGAAGTCGGCGTTGCGGCGGTCCTCGACCCCGCCGCCTCGGCCCTGCGCCAACGCTTCCCGAACCTGCACTTCACCGAGTGCAGCGAGGACGACATTTCGCCGCGTTTCAAGCCGTCCAGTGCCATCGCCGGCTACGATCTCTACCTGATCAGCGGTGCCAGCGGCCATTGCCTGGAATTGACCAACGACCCCAATATCGCAACCGGCATCCTGATTGCCGCCAAGGTCGATGACGAGTGAGCAGAGTCCCCAGAAGGCGGGTATCGGCAAGCTCGGTCTGTGCTCCGGTTGCAGCTACTATCCGGACCTGCTGAACCGCCATCGCTGCACGCCGGGCGACGCCTGCATCCGTGCCCACAGCGGGCGGCAGATCGACCGCTTTCTGCGCAACAACCAGGAACTGGCGGAAAACTACCTGGCCGATATTTTCTGGGAAAGACGCGCCATTGCGGCCCGCTATGCGCCGGTGGAGCGGATTTTCGACCTGAAATCGGATCCCGACGAAGTCGTCCGCCGCGTCATTGCGATGCGCATGCCCGTCGAGCAACTGGTTGGCATGATTGGCGATCCGGATCGTGAAGTGAGGCTTTCCGTCGCCGCCCGCCTGCCGGAAGCCCTGCTCGTCCAGATGATCCGCGACCCTGATTACCTGATTCGCGCCACCGTGGCCCGCCGCCTGCCGCATGGCCAACTGGCCAAGCTGGTCAAGGATCCGGAACGCGAAGTACGCAAGGTCGTTGCGTCGCGTCTGCCGGCCTTTGCGCTGCACATGCTGGCCGACGATGACGAGCCGGAAGTCCGGGCCATCGTCGCCGAACGCGCCCTGCCCGGGCTCGCCGTCGCCTTGCTCCAGGATAGCGAATGGTGGGTCCGTCTGGCTGCAGTCGGCAATGCGCCGATGGAATTCCTGCCGCCGCTGCTCGACGACCCCGAGGTCGAAGTCCGTGAGGCGGCACTCGCCCGACTTGCTGAAGAACAATCCACCGGAAACAAGGAAATCCGATGAAAGAGATGCTGGCCTGGCCCGAGTATTGCAAATCGCTGGCACCCGCCATTGTCGAAAGTTGTTCCAAGGTTCCGGTCAGTAGCGGCCCCGGCGCGCTCGTCAAGGCGCTCGGACATGCACTGCCCGACTGGAAATTCCGTCACGCCATGAGCCGCGGCGGCTGGTATCGCCTGGGTGGCGTGCTCGACCTCCAAGGCCAGCGGATCAGTGACAGTCTGGAGAACTGGGTCGAAGGCGCCCTCGACGAACGCGATGGCGACATGGACCAACTGATCGACGATTTCGCCGATCAGCGTCTGTTCGCCACCCGCCTGGTCGGCCAGACCCACTACCTGGTCGCGTCGGCCGGTGACGACACCGACGATTTCATCCAACTCGAAATCGAAGACCTGCAGGAAATGCGCGTGCATCAGCTTTTCACCAACGAGCCGGGCACGCTCGAAGAACTGGTCGACCCGCGCGGTGGCGGCGAGCAGCCGGTTCCGGTCGGCCTGCCCTTCTATGCTTTCCGCCGCATTCAGCACATTGGCGCCTTTCTCCAGCGCATGCTGGCGCAGAAGCCCGAGCCGGCGCCGATTCACCGCATGATCCATGACTGGTCGCTGAGCAGCGCGGCCAGTACCAGTGCCTTCTACAACCACTGGGTCATCGCCACCCGCGAACACCTCGACCGCTATCACCAGCCGGTATTCCGTGCCCAACCGATCGCGACCCTGGCCGGCGAAGCCCCCGCCTTCGAGGTCGATGCCAACACCAGCGGCCTCAAGCTCCATGAGGCACTTAGCCATTTCGATCGCGAAAGCGGCTACCCGATGGCCTGGTTCTTCCACATGTTGAGCACTAAGGCCGTCCCCTACTGGGTGGCGCAAACGGTGGTCGAGGACTCGCTGGCCGGCTTTGCCTATCTGCCACAGCGTGACGTCGAAGTCGTTCGCAGCTGGCTGCACCGCCCTTACACGGTCTAACGACCGGCACGATTCCTTACGCCGGCATGCCGCCGGCGTCCGTCTCGATCACCGGAACCGTGCCGGCCATCCGCGCCAGGCGATGCCAAGGACCATAAGGAAACAATCCGAGCCAGCGGCAATGGGGCAAGACGATGGCAGAACAGTGCAAGTCACTGGCCAAATCGCCCAGGCTTCGTGCCGGCCCAAGTTCTTGAAAGCTGCCTTGAGTGGGAATATCGGCTGCCGCGAGTGGTGCAGCCGCCTGCGTCAGGAACACGGTCGCGCGCGCCTTGAAATGGCGGATTACCTCTTCCCTGGAGTAAAAGCGGAGCACTTCCCAGTTGTGCACCGGTTCGACCACGTAAGCCAGGCAGACTTCGAGCATCGCCCCCGCCCCGGCCAAGCGGATAGCATGACGGATACCCCAGCCACCTTCCTCGCTGGCATCGATCGGCAATAGCAGACGTTGCACACCCAGGCCTGGCATAGCCTCCAGATGCCGAAGTTCGGAAAGATTTCCCATCTCAGTCCCTTTCCCGGGTCGCCCCGAAAAGCATTTCAGTGCGCGTTCTGGCCATCTCATCCAGCGCCCGACGGCTGCGGCGCAGGAAAAATGGCCCGACGACAAGCAACAGCAAGGGCAAGGCAAACAGCAACTGCGTCAGGAAAGCGAAAGGAACCGTCAGTGAGTCGCCGGCGGCGGGCCGTAACAGCCAGGTGACCACGACGACGCCGGCCACGATGCCGGTCCGCTCGATGCGGTCGAACTCCGCCTCCTGCAGGCGGGCCAGCACAGCCGGCCAATCGCGGACCGGCCAGGCTCGTAAGGCGGGCAAGATCTTGGCCAGCAGCCACTGCAACCAGGGGGAACGGAGCAGTGTCTGACCGTGCTGCATCACAACGCGAGAAACGCGAAAATGGCAACAAAGGTTGGCGGCAGCGCGGCCAGAAAGAGCCCGAGCGGGCTCACCGCTTCATCGTCGAAGCTCGACTTCAAGATGGCGACACCGGCCGGGTTCGGCGCATTGGCGATGATCGTCAGGCCGCCTCCGGTCACCGCACCGGCGACGATGGCGTACTTGAATTCGGCCGAGACCCCGTCGACCAGCGAGGCAAGGTAGGTCAGTGCGGCATTGTCGGTCACTGCGGTCAGGGCGGTGGCGAGGAAATAGAGCACCGTGGGCTCGACGCCCGTCAGGGCACTCTGCAGCCACCAGCGCTGCAGTCCACCTAGCACCACGAGGCCGGCCAGGAAGAAGGCGACGAGCAGCCCTTCACGCAAAATCAAGCGATCCTGGTATTGCTTGTAGGCCTCGGTGTAGCCCAGGAAAAACAGGAAGAGGCCCATGAACACCACCGGATGATGGGCCAGCAGCACGACGCCAACGAGGAAAACAAGATGGATGGCGGCGACCGTCCTGGGCACGCCGTTGTCGCTGCTCTCATTGGTGGCAGAACCCTTGACGGCAATTTCCTGACGGAAGAACCAGGTCAGCGCGAGGGCGTTCACGAAGACGGCGAATGCCGCCTTCCAGCCGAAGTGGGAGAGCATGAACAGGCTGTCCCACTGCCATTTGGCTGCCACCATGAGGACGGGAGGCGCGGCGAAATTGGTCAGGGTGCCACCAATCGAGATATTGACGAAAAGCAGGCCGATCGTCGCGTACTTGAGCCGATTGGAAAGCTGATACCTGAAGAAGCCATCACGCAGCATCAGCGCAGCCAGGGTCATTGCCGCCGGCTCGGTGATGAAGGAACCGAGTAGCGGCACCACTGCCAGACAGAGGAAGAAGACTGCTACCGGACGGCGGATCGGGATCATCGCCGCGAGCAGATTGATGAAAGACATCACCGTGCGGAGAATGGGACGACTGGCCGCGATCACCATGATCACGAAGACGAACATCGGCTCGGTGAAGTTTCGTGCCTCTAGGTACTCGATCGCGGCGACGCCACCGGAAAGCCAGAACAGCAGCGCAACGAGGATGAAGGCCCAGAAGCCGAAGACGACCTCGACCTCGCCCAGCAAATGCCAGAGTCCGGCATGGCGCGGTTGAACATGCGCCAGGTGCGCAAAGAACTTGGTGGAAAACGTGTGCAGAACCGCAATGGCAAAAATAACTGCGGCAATGATTTCGGGCGTGGAAACGGCAGTGTTCGGCATGATGCGAGTGAATCCCAGGATGCGCTCGACTATAGCCATCACGGCGCTGGCCGATAATTGGGGAGACACTTAAACGAAAGCCATAAGGGATTCCCGTATGACCCGGCTACGCAGTCTCGGTCACAATGCGGTATCCCCTTATTTTCCGGATGCCATGCCGGCCCTGCCCTCCCTATTCCTGCATATCGGCTTTGCTGGACTCTATGTCGCACTTGATGCAGCCAGCTTCATCCATCCCCTGCACGGTCTGAACATCACGCCCTGGAATCCGGCTCCCGCCGTCGGCCTGGTCTATCTGCTGCGCCAGGGCAGACGCGGCTGGCTGCCGCTGGTCGCGACCGTCATCCTCAGCGAATGGCTGGTACGGGGCATCAACCATTCGTGGACGGCCAGCCTGCTCTCCTCGCTCATTCTCGCCGGCGGCTACCTCACCCTCGGCGAGGTACTGCGTCATCGGCTGCGGCCGGGCAGCTTGCTCGACGACCGGAAAGCCCTCCTCGACTGGATCCTGCCCATCGTCTCCGGCACCTGCCTGATCAGCCTCCTTTACCTGAGCAGCCTGAGTCTGCTCGGCCTGCTGCCAGCCGGCGGCTGGCAAAAGGGCATCCTGCAGTTCTGGGTCGGCGACGGGGTCGGCATCGCCGTCGCCATGCCACTTTTCTGGTGGCTGAGCAGCGCGCGTGGCCGTTCGCTGCTGCAGTCCGCATTTCTGCGCTGGGAAACGCTGGCTTACGTCCTGCTCAGCCTGGCTGCCCTGTGGCTGGCCTTCGACATCGGCGATGGCAGCCGCTCGAAGCTGTTCTACCTGCTCTTCCTGCCCATCGTCTGGGCCTCGGCGCGCCAGGGCATGGCCGGCGCCATCATCTCGGCTTCACTGCTGCAGGTGGAGGTGATCGGCACGGTCCAGGCCCTCGGTTACGGCGTCGTCACCCTGGCCGAATTGCAGATGCTGTCGCTTGCCATGGCATTGATCGGCTTCTTCATCGGCAGCGTGGTCGACGAACAGCAACGGACCAGCAACGAATTGCGCCAGAGCCTGCGCCTGGCCGCCGCCGGCGAAATGGCCGGCGCTCTCGCCCACGAGCTGAACCAGCCGCTGACCGCGCTTGCTGCCTACGCCGCTGCCTGCGACGCGCTACTCGAGCGGGGAGAATCGGGCGAGCGACTGAATGCGGCGGTCCGCGGCATGCTCGTCGAATCCGGGCGCACCGGCGAGGTCGTCCGGCGATTGCGCGATTTTTTCCGGACCGGTGCCACCCGGCTGGAAACGATTCGCCTGCCTAAGCTGCTCGACCAGTCCTCGTGCCACTACCGCGAAAGGGCCGTAACCCAGGGCGTCGAATTCCGACTCGGGCCGGTTCCCGACGTCGAATTGCTGGCCGATCGCCTGCAGCTCGAAGTCGTCCTGCGCAATCTGCTGGCCAACGCCTTTGATGCCGTCACCGCACCCGGCCTGGAGCAACGAACGGTCGATCTTTGGGCCGAGTTGCTGCCTGGCAGCCGCGTCGCCATCGTCGTCGAGGATTCAGGCGGTGGCCTGACGGAAGCCGATGCTGCCCGCCTCTTCGAACCCTTCCACTCATCCAAGTCGAGCGGCCTCGGCCTCGGCCTGGTGATCAGCCGGGCCATTGTCGAGACGCACGGCGGCGCGCTGCTTGGCGAAGTCGCCGGGCATGGCGTTTTTCGAATTATCCTGCCGCTCCACGAGTCCACCGAACATGCCTGACACCCTGACCGTATTCATCGTCGATGACGACGCCTCCGTACGCGACGCGCTGAGCCTGCTGCTCGGCATCCGTGATTACCGGGTCGCCGTCTTCGGCGATGCCGAAAGTTTCCTCAAGGCCTACAAGAAAGAATGGCGCGGCTGCATCCTGCTCGACATCCGCATGCCGGGCATGGACGGCCTGACGCTGCAAAAGCACCTGGCTACGCTCGGCAGCGAACTGCCGGTCATCATCATGACCGGCCATGGCGATGTCGCCTCGGCGCGCGAGGCCTTCCGCTCGCTCGCCATCGATTTTCTCGAAAAGCCGCTCGACCACCGCAAGCTGCTGGCCGGTATCGACGAGGCCTTCTCGCGTCAGCAGGCCACAGCCATCGCAGAAATGAACCAGGATCAGCGACGCCGCCTGCTCGACAGCCTGACGCCGCGCGAGACCGAAGTCATGGACCGCGTCGTCGCCGGCCGCCACAACCGGGAGATCGCCGCCGAACTTGGCATCAGCCCGCGCACGGTCGAGGTGCACAAGGCCCGCATGATGGACAAGCTGGGCGTCGGCAATGTCGCCGATCTCGTCCGCCTGAACCTCCAGGCCCGATGAGCAGACGGGGCTCCATCACCTTGTCGCATTCACGACATCGGTCTGACAGCCCAACCACGAAACGACAAATAATAACTATTATTCAATAACTTAAAACCTGGCACCCACCTTGCTAGAAAGAGCGCAAGGAGATTGCCATGACCCATTCGCAATTCGTCACCATCAACGACACCACCCTGCGCGACGGCGAACAGTCGGCCGGCGTGGCGTTCTCGCTGGACGAAAAGCTGGGCATCGCCCGCCAGCTCTCTGCCATCGGCGTACCCGAACTCGAAGTCGGCATTCCGGCCATGGGCGAAGAAGAACGCAACTCGGTCCGGGCCGTCGCCGAACTCGGCCTGCCTTCCCGGCTGATGGTCTGGAGCCGCATGCACCCGGCCGACATCGCTGCCTGCGCTGATCTGGGCGCGCACCTGATCGACATTTCGGTGCCCGCCTCCGACCAGCACCTGGCCTACAAGCTCAAGCAGGATCGCGCCTGGCTGCTGCGCGAACTGCCCAAATTCATCGGCGCCGCCCTCAACCTCGGCCTCGAAGTCGGACTGGGCTGCGAGGATGCCTCGCGCGCTGACATGAACTTCCTCTGTGCCTTGGCCGAGACGGCCGAACGGGCCGGCGCCCGCCGCCTGCGCTTCGCCGACACCCTGGGCATCCTCGAACCCTTCGGCACCTTCGAGCGGATCAGCCAGTTGCGCCGCAATACCGGCCTCGAAATCGAAATGCACGCCCATGACGACATGGGCCTGGCCACGGCCAACACGCTGGCCGCCTGCAAGGCCGGCGCGACGCACGTCAACACCACGGTCAACGGGCTCGGCGAACGGGCCGGCAATGCGCCGCTCGAAGAAGTTGTTCTCGGCCTCAAGAAACTGCATGCCATCGATACCGGTGTCGACCTCAAGGGTTTTCCGGCGCTCTCCAGCCTGGTCGCTACCGCCTCCGGGCGCGCCGTACCCTGGCAAAAGAGCGTTGTCGGCGCCGGTGCCTTCACGCACGAGGCCGGCATCCATGTCGACGGCCTGCTCAAGCACCCGGACAACTATCAGGGCTTCGACCCGCAGGAGGTCGGCCAGTCGCACCGCATCGTGCTCGGCAAGCACTCCGGCTCACGCGCTGTTCAGGTCGTCTATGCCGGGCTCGGCCTGACCGTTGATGAGAGCGAGGCGCAGGCCTTGTTGCCGCGCGTGCGCAACTTCGTCGCCGAGCACAAGCATCCGCCGGAAGTCGCCGATTTGCGCGCCCTTCTGGCCTCCGTCCGGAGCCATCTCCATGTCTGAAGCGATGACCATGACCGCACCTGTTCCGACTGCGCCGAGCCTCTGGGCAACCCTCAAGGAAGACCTCGCCTGCGTCTTTCAGCGTGACCCGGCAGCCCGTTCGACGCTGGAGGTGATGACCACCTATCCCGGGGTCCATGCCATCCTCACCCACCGCATCTCCCACCGCCTATGGCAATCGGGCTGGCGCTTCCCGGCACGCTTCCTGTCCTTTCTCGGACGCACGCTGACCAATGTGGACATCCACCCGGGCGCCACGATCGGCCGCCGCTTCTTCATCGACCACGGCGCCTGCGTCGTGATCGGCGAGACCGCCGAAGTCGGCGACGACGTTACGCTCTACCACGGTGTCACGCTGGGCGGCACGTCGTGGAACAAGGGCAAGCGCCACCCCACCCTGTCCAGCGGCGTCGTCGTCGGCGCCGGGGCAAAAATACTAGGACCGATCACCATCGGCGAGCGCGTGCGCGTCGGCGCCAACTCGGTGGTCGTCAAGGACGTGCCGGCCGACCGGACGGTAGTCGGCGTTCCCGGCCGGATCGTCGATACCCGGGTCGGCCCGGCACGCCCCGGCCTCGGCATCGACCTCGACCACAACGTGTTGCCCGACCCGGTGGCCAAGTCGATCGCCTGCCTGATCGAACGCATCGAAACGATGGAGCGCGAACTGGCCGAACTGCGTCAGGAGCCGCCACCGCCCGATCACAGCGGGCAATGCAATACCTGCAGCGCGGGCGACCTGTGCTGCGAACACGAGGCAATGCACTGACATGGACCTGCTCGACTTCTCCGACTGCAAGCTTTACTTCGAGGACGACCTGCCACCCGAAGCCGAACGCTTGATCGCCCAGGCGGCGACCGAGTACGGCGACCCGGCCGCCGAGTTCTCGCTGCTCCGCGCCCACCTGCTGGCGCCGGAGAACCTCAGCGTGCTGGTCGGTCTCTATCGCTACTATTTCTACCAGCACCGCCTCGACGATGCACTGATCGTCGCCGAGCGCGCCATGCAGCTTTCCGGCCGCCACCTCGGTCTGCCGACCAACTGGGAACTGCTCGACGAAACCCGGCTCGGCACCGCGGCGAAGAATTCCTTCGGCCTGCTGCGCTTCTACCTGCTCGCCCTCAAGGCGGCCAGCGTCGTACTGCTCCGCCTGGGTCAGATTTCCGCCTCGCGCGCCCGCCTCATCAAGCTGGCCGGACTCGACAGCCGCGATCAGCTTGGTGCCGCCAAGCTGCTCGAAGTCGTCGACGAATTCCAGCACCCCGCTGAACCCGAACTAACCCTAGCCGCCGCCTGAGGAGAACATGATGGAAGATACCCTGAGCCTTGCCGAAGCCATGGAAGACCTGGTTTCCGCCGAAGATTTCCTCGACTACTTCGAGGTTCCATATGACCCCAGCGTCGTCCATGTGAACCGCCTGCACATCCTGCAGCGCTTCCACGACTACCTCGCCAAACAGGCCCCCAATCTGCCGCCCGAGGAAGAACAGCAGCGCGGTATCTACCGCCTGTGGCTGGAACGCGCCTATCAGGACTTCGTGGTCTCGAACTCGATCCAGGAAAAAGTCTTCGCGGTCTTCCAGAACCAGGCCAAGCCGGAAGGCGGCTTCAGTTCCTTCGTATCCCTCGACAAGGTCTTCCGCCAATGATGAACGCCAAATGGGAGTACGGGGAGGCCGTGCGCCTGACCCGCAACGTCCGTAACGATGGCACCTATCCTGGCCTCGACCCTGGCGCTTTTCTGGTCCGCCGAGGCAGCATCGGCTACGTCGTCGATGTCGGTACTTTCTTGCAGGATCAGGTCATCTATTCGGTGAATTTTCTCGATGAAGGCAAGATCGTCGGCTGCCGTGAGGAGGAACTGATCGGCGCCGAGGATGAATGGACGCCTTCACGTTTCGAGTTCCGCGAAAAGGTGCGTTCCGCCAAGGGTCTTGCCATAAATGGAGAGGTTCTGGTCCCCGTTGGCGCCATCGGCGAAGTCATCAAGGTCATCCGCGACGGCCCCAATGGCGTCGCCTATCACATCCATTTCGACAGCCTGCTCGGGCGCGTCCTGCAGATTCCCGAGAGTGCGCTGGACCCGCTTGAAGCCAAGGAGTAAGACGATGTTGCCCGGTTATCTCGAACTGAAACTTTCCTGGGAGCTTTTCAAGAAGGCACCGGAAACGCTCTCCGAACCGGAGCGCCACCGCCTTTCCGAGGTAGCCAGCAAGCAGGACAGTATCGAGCAACGCATCCTCGCCAGCACCGAAGCAGCCAACGTCATGGTGCCCGCCGCCACGCTGGCGACGCGCATTGAGGAAGTCCGCAAGCGCTATCCGTCTGCCGAGGAATTCCTTCAGGATCTGGAACGCATCGGGCTGGACGAGTCCCTGCTCGCCGAAGCCGTTGAACGCGACCTGCGCGTCGAAAGCGTGCTCGAAAAAATTGCGGCGGATACTGCGCCAATCAGCATTATCGAAGCCGAAATCTATTATCGCCTGCACCCGGAAGCCTTCGACCGGCCGGAAGCCCGTCGTCTACGGCATATCCTGATCACCTTCAACAACCCGAAGGAAAAGGAAAAAGCCAGAATCCAGCTTGAAGCGCTGCGCCAGACTGTCGGCAGCCCCGAGAAATTCGCCGCCGCCGCCTTGCGTCACTCGCAATGCCCGACTGCCATGGAAGGTGGCCAGCTGGGCGTGGTCAAGCGCCTGCAACTCTACGTCGAACTGGAACCCGCCGCGTTTGCGTTGACCGAAGGCGAAATCAGCGAAGTCCTCGAATCGCCGATCGGTCTGCACATCCTGCGTTGCGACGAAATCCTGCCGAGCGGCATGCTGCCCTTCGCCGAAGTCAGCCAGCGCATTGTCGAACGCCTGACCGACAAGCGTCGCCGCGAAGCCCAGCGCGACTGGATCAAGGGTCTGAGCCCCAGCCGGTGACCGATACCGGGGCAGGACAGGATACCGAACGCGATAACGAGCTTTGGCAACAATGCTGGCGTGACCGCGACACCGGATTTCACCAGACCACGGTCAACCCCAGCCTGATCCGCTTCTGGCCCAGCCTGGGGCTCGATAAAAGCGAGCGAATCTTCGTACCGCTCTGTGGCAAGAGCCTCGACCTGCTCTGGCTGGCTCGCCAAGGTCATCCAGTCATCGGAGTCGAGCTCAGCCCGTTGGCAGTCCGTGCCTTCTTCAAGGAGAGCCGGTTGCAGCCGAGCCGGCGCAAGGTAGGAAAATTCACGCTCTGGTAGAGCGGCAACATCGAGATTCTGTGCGGCGATCTCTTCGACCTTTGTGCCAGCGATCTCGGTCCGATCGCCGCCGTTTTCGACCGCGCCTCGCTCACCGCCCTTCCCGAAGACCTCCGCGTCGCCTACCTGGCCCAGTTGCAACGCATCGTTCCAGCCGACTGCAGGATGTTCCTGCTCACCACGGAAGAGCCGGAAGCGGGCGAAACGCAGGATCAGCCTTTTGCCATTGCCGACGAAATCACCCATCTTTACACCCTGGCTTTCGATATCGATCTGCGCCATGTCGAAAGCGTTTTCGAGGCCGATCCCGATCCGGCAATCAAGCGGCCGGTACGCGTCGAGCACAAGGTTTATGTGTTGACCCCGAAGGGCTCGGCAAGCCTAACCGGTAACGCCGATATCCTCACGCCATAGATCGGGCCGGCTGGCGATAAAGCCCTGCATCATGGCAATGCACTGCGCATCCTGCAGCACCTCCACCGTCACCCCTCGCGAACGCAACAGGCTTTCCTCACCCATGAAAGACTGGTTCTCCCCGACAACCACACGGGGAATGCCGTAAAGCAGAATGGCACCGCTGCACATGGCGCAGGGCGACAAGGTCGTGTACAGCACCGACTCGCGATAGACCGCCGCCGGCTGGCGACCGGCATTTTCCAGCGCATCCATCTCGCCATGCCGGATGGCGCTGCCCAGCTGAACCCGGCGGTTGTGCCCGCGACCGATGACGCGGCCTTGATGCACGATCACCGAACCGATGGGGATCCCGCCCTCGGCCAGGCCTTGCAGTGCTTCCGCGATCGCTGCCTGCATGAATGCGTCCATTGTCGGCTTTCCTCAAATGTGATTGACCAGGACAACCAGGCTTACTGATCGTTCTCGATCAGCTCGTCGCGCAGCTTGCGAAGCCCCTCCGGCATCTTCAGTGTCGCGCGATCCCACCCCTCGATTTCCAGCACACGCTCGAGGCAGCGCTCCATGACCGCATGCGCTTCAAGCGAGTCGGCCGCGATGGTCTGATGGACCAGATTGGGTGTCTTGCCCTCGTTCAGACAATCGCGCTGGTAGCGGATGACTTGCCGCAATTGCCTGATTTGTTGCGCCACCTGACCAGGGCAGGCACACATGTAGATTCCTGCCTCCTCGACGATTCTCTCAAGCTCCCCATCGTCAAAACGGTTCTGCAAATCCATTATTTTTCTCTCCCTTCGAATGAGCTTCTCGATTCAGTATCGCACCACTCATCCTTAAACACGATCAGCTTTCCTACGGATATAGTAGGAAACCAACTGACCATGGAGCAACGTCGATGAAAGCCCTCTGCCTGATTATTCCTGTCGCGCTATCCCTGTCTGCATGCGTCGCCTACTATCCTGCCCCCACACCGACCCACGATCCGAATCGTGCCCAGGCGCTGGCCAACGAGCAATGCGCCAAATCGGGCAAGGTCGCCGTCAAGGTTCAGCCAACGGACTGCAATGCCACGAACTGTACGACGGCCTACGAGTGTCGTTGACCCTTCGGTAGCGCCCCGGACGGGAAACCGTCACCGTACAAAAAAAGAGCCCCGGAATTGCTTCCGGGGCTAACCGAGGTTACTACAGAGAGAGACTGTGGGCCGATCAGGCGTAGGTCGGGGCGAAAGCGGCTTCCGGATTGGCAGCCGGCCCCTTGTCCGTCCAGTACGGCGAAAGCTTGCGCAGTTGGGCGACGATGGGCGGCACGGCGGCGATGACGCGGTCGATTTCTTCCTCGGTGTTATAGACCGAGAGCGAGAAGCGGATCGTGCCGTGGGCGGCGGTGTAGGGAATGCCCATCGCCCGCATCACGTGCGAGGGTTCAAGCGAGCCGGAGGTACAGGCCGAGCCCGAGCTGGCAGCGATGCCCATCTTGTTCAGGAGTAGCAGGATGGCCTCGCCCTCGATGTACTCGAAGGCGATGTTGCTGGTATTGGGCAGACGGTTACTGACATCGCCGGTCGGGAAGCAATGCGTGATCTGGCTGAGGATGCCGGTTTCCAGCTTGTCGCGCAGGCGACGCACCGTCGTGTTCTCGGCCTCCATGTTGTGCATGGCCATTTCGCAGGCCTTGCCGAGGGCGACGATCGAGGCCGAGGCTTCGGTACCGGCGCGGCGACCGCGCTCCTGGTGGCCACCGCGCAGCAGCGGACGGAAGCGGCAGCCGCGACGCAGGTAGAGCACGCCGATGCCCTTGGGCGCATGCAGCTTGTGACCGGAGAGCGACAGCATGTCGATTTTGGTGTTCTTGAGATCGATGGGAATCTTGCCGACGGCCTGCACGGCATCGGTATGGAACATGATGCCCTTGGCCGAGGCGATTTCGGCCATTTCAGCGACTGGGAAAATGGTGCCGGTTTCGTTGTTGGCCCACATCACCGAAACGATGGCGACACGGTCATGCAGCAGCGAACGGTACTCGTCCATGTCGATGCGGCCCTTCTTGTCGACCTTGAGCTTGTGGACGATGTAGCCCTCTTTCTCCAGCCACTCGCACAACGTCAGGATGGCCGGGTGCTCGACATTGGTGGTGATCACCGTGTTGCGCTCGGGCTGCGCCTTGAGCGCCGAGAGGATGGCGGTCGAGTCGGACTCGGTGCCGCAGGAGGTGAAGATGATTTCCGAATCGTGCTCGGCGCCGAGCAGCGCCTGCACCTGGCCACGGGCCTTCTTAAGCGCCTTGCCGACTTCGCTGCCGAAAGCATGGATCGACGAGGCGTTGCCGAAATGCTCGGTGAAGAAGGGCAGCATGGCTTCGACCACGGCAGGGTCGACCCGCGTCGTGGCGTTGTTGTCCAGATAGATCGGTTCCATGGCGCTTTCCTTTATGTTCTCTGTTGGGGTTTCCCCCGTCACGCCCGACCAGCGAACGTGACGGTAATCGTCTACATCAGGCTTCGACCGGCATGTGCGAGGACGGCAACACCTGCACCAGTTCGCCGAGGGTCTCGATCATCTTCTGCTGGATGCCGCCCAGGGTGGCCGCTTCCATCATGCAGCCCGAGCAGGCGCCCTTGAGATGGACGTAGATCTTCTTGCCCTGGACATCGGCCAGTTCGACGTCGCCGTGGTCGCGCTGCAGCATCGGGCGAACCGATTCGAGCACTTCCTGGATCTTGGCGATCTTCTCGACGATCGAGAGCTTCTTGCTCGGCGGCTTCGGTGCTTCCGGCGTGGCCGGGCAGGCCGGCGGCGGCGAGGTCTCGCCGGCTCCCGGGCGGGAAGCCTTGACCTTGGCAAGAATTTCCTCGATACCTTCGTGACAGGCGGCACAACCGCCACCGGCCTTGGTGTAGAAGGTGACTTCCTCGACCGTGTTGAGGTTGTTGGCGGTGACCACGTCCTCGATCATCACGGCGTCGATGGCGAAGCACTTGCAGACCAGGGCTCCCTCTTCGTGGTCGTCGGACCACTCCTCGCCACGGTAGTTGGCGATGGCGGCCTGCAGGGCTTCGCGGCCCATGACCGAGCAGTGCATCTTTTCCGGCGGCAGGCCGTCGAGGAAGTCGGCGATGTCCTGATTGGAGACCTTGAGCGCCTCGTCCAGGGTCATGCCCTTGATCATCTCGGTCAGGGCCGACGACGAGGCGATAGCTGAGCCACAGCCGAAGGTCTGGAAATGCGCATCCTGGATGATCTCGGTTTCCGGCTCGACCTTGAGCATCAGGCGCAGCGCATCGCCGCACTGGATGGAACCGACGTCGCCGATGCCGTTCGCTTCTTCGAGCGGGCCGGAGTTGCGCGGGTTGAAGAAGTGTTCGCGGACCTTGTCAGAATATTCCCACATGGTGCTGGCTCCTTAGACCGAGAACGACGAGCCGCAGGAGCACTGCGAGCTGGCGTTGGGGTTGTCGAACTTGAAACCGGTATGGGTCAGCGTATCGACGAAATCGACGGTCACGTTGTCGATCATCGGGAAGGTCATCGGGTCAACCAGCAGCTTGACGCCTTCGACTTCGAGTTCCCAATCGTCCTCGGCCTTTTCAGCTTCGAGTTTCATGCCGTATTGCAGGCCGGAACAGCCGCCGCC
>JAEUOD010000185.1 GCA_016791065.1 Dechloromonas sp.
CAAACATTTCTCACCCTACGAGCCCAAGCCGGGTGAGGACTACATGAGCGCGAAGCAGCTTGCGCATTTCCGCAAGATTCTTGAGACGCTGAAGAAGGAATTGAGCGAGGACATCGACCGCACGGTGCACACCATGCAGGACGAAGCGACTGTCTTCGCCGATCCGAATGATCGGGCCAGCCAGGAAACCGATATCGCGATCGAACTCCGCAATCGCGACCGGGAACGCAAGCTGATCAAGAAGATTGACGAGACGCTGAGCAGCATCGAAAGCGGCGACTATGGCTATTGCAACAAGTGCGGCGTCGAGATCGGCATCAAGCGCCTGGAGGCCCGCCCCACGGCCACGTTGTGCATCGATTGCAAGACGCTGGACGAGATGAAGGAAAGACAGATGGCCAAGTAAGCCCACTGACTGGCTTGCTGCGTCACTCCCCAGGGATGACGCGAAAAAGAAAGGGCACCAGAAGGTGCCCTTTTTGCTTGCCACTTGCACTGATTCCCGTCGGAACGGGAATCGGCAAAACAAGACTTACTGCTGCTGAGCAGCCTCTTGCTGAGCAGAGGCTTCATCGGCAGCGACAGCCTTCATCGACAGCTTGACGCGGCCGCGGTCGTCCGTCTCCAGGACCTTGACGCGAACGACCTGGCCTTCCTTGACGTAGTCTTCGACCTTGTTGACGCGCTCCTGGGCGATCTGCGAAATATGAAGCAGACCATCCTTGCCCGGCAGCACGGAAACGATCGCACCGAAATCAAGAATCTTCAGCACGGTACCTTCGTAGATCTTGCCGATCTCGACTTCCGCGGTGATCGCATCGATGCGCGAACGAGCAGCGGCAGCGGCTTCGCCGGAGGTGGCAGCGATGGTGATCGTGCCATCGTCCTGGATATCGATCGTGGTCCCGGTTTCTTCGGTCAGCGCACGAATGACGGCGCCGCCCTTGCCAATGACGTCACGGATCTTTTCCGGATTGATCTTGAAGGTGTACAGACGCGGTGCGTAGGCCGACATCTCTTCACGCGGGCCGGCGGCAGCTTCCTGCATCAGGTTCAGGATGTGCAGACGGGCTTCCTGGGCTTGCGCCAGAGCAACCTGCATGATTTCCTTGGTGATGCCCTGGATCTTGATGTCCATCTGCAGCGCAGTGATACCAGCGGTCGTGCCGGCCACCTTGAAGTCCATGTCGCCGAGGTGATCTTCGTCGCCGAGGATGTCGGTGAGCACGGCAAAGCGGTTGCCGTCCTTGATCAGGCCCATGGCGATACCGGCCACGTGCGCCTTCAGCGGCACGCCAGCGTCGAGCAGAGCCAGACAGCCGCCGCAAACCGAAGCCATCGATGAGGAGCCGTTGGATTCGGTGATTTCCGATACCAGGCGCATCGAGTAGGAGAAGTCTTCCGGCTTCGGCAGCACAGCGAGCAGCGCACGCTTGGCCAAACGGCCGTGACCGACTTCGCGACGCTTCGGCGTACCGACACGACCGCATTCGCCGGTGGCGTACGGGGGCATGTTGTAGTGCAGCATGAAACGGTCACGGTATTCGCCTGCCAGAGCATCAATGATCTGCTCGTCGCGGTTGGTACCCAGCGTGGCCACAGCCAGCGCCTGGGTTTCACCACGGGTGAACAGGGCCGAGCCATGGGTGCGGGGCAGCACGCCGGAACGCATGGTGATCGGACGCACGGTGCGGGTGTTGCGGCCGTCGATACGCGGGGCGCCGCTCAGGATACGGCCGCGCACGATGCTGGCTTCGAGTTCATGGAACAGGTTACCGACGGTGTTCTCGTCCGGCGCGCCTTCACCCTGGCATAGAGCGGCGACGACTTCAGCGCGGATTTCCTTGACGGCCTGGCTACGCGTCTGCTTGACGGTGATGTTGTAGGCCTCTTCCAGCTTGGCGCCGGAAATTTCCTTGATGCGGGCGACCAGGGCTTCGTCGACAGGCGCAGCCTGCCAGTCCCATTCCGGCTTGCCAGCTTCTTCAACGAGTTCGTTGATGGCGTTGATTGCCTTCTGCATTTCGGTATGACCGAACACGACGGCGCCGAGCATGACTTCCTCGGACAGCTGGTCGGCCTCGGATTCAACCATCAGCACGGCGGCTTCGGTACCGGCAACAACCAGATCGAGCTGGCTGGACTTCAGCTGGCTCAAGGTCGGGCACAAGACATACTGGCCGTCGATATAGCCAACACGGGCGGCACCGATCGGGCCGTTGAACGGCACGCCGGAGATGGCCAGGGCAGCGGAGGCGCCGATCAGCGCCGGGATGTCGGAATCGACTTCCGGATTCAGCGACATCACCGTGGCGATGACCTGGACTTCATTGTAGAAACCATCCGGGAAAAGCGGACGAATCGGGCGATCGATCAGGCGGCAGGTCAGCGTTTCCTTCTCGGAAGGACGGCCTTCGCGCTTGAAGAAACCACCGGGGATGCGGCCGGCAGCATAGACTTTTTCCTGGTAATCGACGGTCAGCGGAAAAAAATCCTGACCCGGCTTGGCATTCTTGGCGGCCACGACGGTGACCAGCACCACGGTTTCCTCCATGGAAACCATCACGGCACCGCCAGCCTGGCGGGCGATTTCGCCGGTCTCGATGGTGACCTGATGGTCACCATAGGCGAAGGTCTTTTTCACGACATTAAACATATTTTCCTTTCACTCTCATCACAATTAACAACGATAACAACAGCTTACGACAACAACAAAATGGGAGTCCTAAAAGACAAAAAGCGGCCGGGAGTTTTCCGGGCCGCTCTTTTTGGGCTTTGTCCGCTTACTTGCGCAGACCAAGCTTGGTAATCAGGGTACGGTAAGAATCGACGTTCTTGCCCTTCAGATAGTCCAGCAGCTTGCGCCGTTGCGAGACCAAGCGCAGCAGACCACGACGCGAGTGGTGATCCTTCTTGTGTTCCTTGAAGTGCGGAGTCAGGTCGTTGATGCGGGCGGTCAGCAGCGCGATCTGGACTTCCGGCGAACCGGTGTCGCCCTTGGCGCGCTGATATTCGGCAACGATGCCGGCCTTGATTTCGGTGGTGAATGCCATTTTCAAAACCCTCTTTCATGGTTACGACGCTGCCCCGGTTTGATAGAGCAGGCGCCAAGTTGAAGTAATTTTTCCGTTGGCGACGGAAAGCGCGCGATTATACCCGCTTAGCTGGCCAATTGCACCAGTCTTTTCGGCCAGAGGCGACCATCACCGCCGGGCTCTCCGACACCGATCAAACGGCCATCGGCATAAACCCGAATTTTCCCGCCCAATCCATCCTGCAGATCGACCGGATTGCCATGACTGAAGCGTTCAGCCGCCTCCCCTTCCAGGGTGACGATCGGCAGCGTATGCAACAAAGCGTCAACCGGTTGTAAATATTCCACCCGCTCACGCTCGTCGATTGCTTCCAATTCGACCAGACTCACGGCGCGCGCCAGACTAAGGCTGCCCACGACCGTACGCCGCAAGGCTGCCAGATGCGCCCCACAACCGAGTGCCTCGCCGATATCGACGGCCAGTACGCGGATGTAGGTTCCCTTGCTGCACGCCACACGCAAGGACAGGCGATCACCGTCGAAACCCAGCACATCGATGCCGTGGATAGTAACGGCCCGTGGCTCGCGCTCGACTTCAATTCCCTTGCGCGCCAACTCGTAGAGTGGCCTGCCGTTGCGCTTAAGGGCCGAATGCATGGGCGGAATTTGCTGAATAGGCCCCAGGAAACGCGACAAGATGTCGTCGACATCCGATTTTGAAACACTCACCGGCGCTGTTGCTGTCACCTGTCCTTCGGCATCACCGGAATCGGTCGTTACACCAAGTCGGAGTTCCGCCTCGTAGGTCTTGTCTGCATCAAGCAAATCAGCGGAGAACTTCGTTGCTTCGCCGAAGCAAAGCGGCAAAAGACCGCTAGCCAAGGGGTCGAGGGTTCCAGTATGCCCGCCCTTGGCCGCCGAAAACAGACGACGCACCTTCTGCAACGCATCGTTGGATGTCAGCCCGATCGGTTTGTCGAGCAACAAGACACCATCGACCTGTTTCCAGGTCCGCTTGAACTGCGTCGACAAGCTCAGTCTTCCGGCGTCTGGTCGCTGAGCGCGTTGGCCCGTTCGATCAGCGCCGACATGCTGGCACCGCGCTCGATCGAATTGTCGTAGACAAAATGCAATTCAGGCAGGGTATGAATGTGAATCCTGCGCCCCAATTCACGACGTAAGAAGCCCGCAGCGCGCTTGAGGCCCTGTTCGACTTCCTCGAGATGCTCGTCGTTGAGGGTCGCGAAGAAAACCTTGGCATGCGCATAGTCCGGCGTCAACTCGACAGCCGTAAGGCTGACCATACCGACGCGCGGATCCTTCAGTTCGGACCGAATGAGATCGGCGAGGTCGCGGCGTACCTGCTCCGCGACCCGGTCACTGCGCTGAAAACCCTTCTTCTTCATTACAGCGAGCGCGCCACTTCCTGGATTTCGTACACTTCGAGGTGATCGCCTTCCTGGATGTCGTTGTTGTTCTTCAACGACAGACCGCACTCGAAGTTGCTGCGAACTTCCTTGACGTCATCCTTGAAACGCTTGAGCGAGTCGAGTTCGCCATCCCACTGCACCACGTTGTTGCGCAACAGGCGAATACGGGAGCCGCGCTTGACAATGCCTTCCAGCACGTAACAACCAGCAATTGCGCCAACCTTGGAAACATGGAAGACCTGACGAATCTCGACCATGCCGATGACCTGCTCGCGCTTTTCGGGCGACAGCATGCCGGACAAGGCGGACTTAACTTCGTCAACCGCGTCATAGATCACGTTGTAGTAACGGATATCGACGCCGAAAGTCTCGGCCAGCTTGCGCGCACCGGCATCGGCCCGGGTATTGAAGCCGATGATGACGGCCCCCGAGGCCTGCGCCAGGTTGACGTCGGATTCGCTGATCGCGCCAACTGCGCCATGAATAATCTGAACGCGGACGTCCTCGTTCGACAGCTTGGCCAGCGTCTGAACCAGCGCCTCCTGCGAGCCTTGCACGTCGGCCTTGACGATGAGCGGCAGGGTCTTGACCTCGCCCTCTTCCATCTGCTGGAACATGTTTTCGAGCTTGGCCGCCTGCTGCTTGGCCAGCTTCACGTCGCGGAACTTGCCCTGGCGGAACAGCGCGATTTCGCGGGCCTTCTTCTCGTCGGCCAGCACGATGGCTTCCTCACCGGCTGCCGGCACATCCGACAAGCCAAGGATTTCCACCGGAATCGACGGACCAGCCTCGTTGATCGGCTTTCCATTTTCGTCGAGCATGGCACGGACGCGGCCAAAAACCTGGCCGGCCAAAACGACATCACCACGCTTGAGTGTGCCGGACTGGACCATCATGGTCGCAACGGCACCACGCCCCTTGTCGAGACGCGCTTCGATGATCAGGCCCTTAGCCGGTGCATCCTTCTGCGCCGTGAGTTCGAGAATTTCGGCTTGCAGCAGCACCTGTTCGAGCAGTTCGTCGATACCGGTACCCTTCTTGGCCGATACCGGGCAGAACGGCGAATCACCGCCGTACTCTTCCGGAATGACACCTTCCGCGACCAGCTCCTGCTTGACGCGATCCGGATTGGCATCCGGCTTGTCGATCTTGTTGACCGCGACGACCAGTGGTACACCGGCAGCCTTGGCATGGTGAATCGCTTCCTTGGTCTGTGGCATCACACCGTCGTCGGCAGCGACGACCAGGATGACGATGTCGGTCGCCTTGGCACCACGGGCACGCATAGCCGTGAAGGCCTCGTGACCCGGAGTATCAAGGAAAGTGATCATGCCGCGATCAGTTTCGACGTGGTACGCACCGATGTGCTGGGTAATACCACCGGCTTCACCCGCCGCCACCTTGGCGCGACGAATGTAGTCGAGCAGCGAGGTCTTGCCGTGGTCGACGTGCCCCATGACCGTAACGACCGGAGCGCGCGGCTCGAGCGGAACGTCCTTGTGTTCGACGGAATCCTCAAGGAAGGCATCCGGATCGTCCAGCTTGGCAGCGAAGGCTTTGTGGCCCATTTCCTCGACCACGATCATGGCCGTTTCCTGATCCAGTACCTGATTGATGGTAACCATCGAACCCATCTTCATCATGACCTTGATGATCTCGATCGCCTTCACAGCCATCTTGTGGGCCAGATCGGAAACGGAAATGGTTTCCGGCACATGAATTTCGCGAACGATGACCTCGGTCGGCGCCTGGAAGCTGCCTTGGCCGTCGTCAGCCGCATGACCATGCTTCTTCTGGCCACCGCGGCCACTCTTCCACGAACTACCGGTATCAGCCGAGCGCGTCTTGATGCCCTGCTTCTTCTTGCCGTCGTCGCCACGACCGTTGCCGCCCTTCTTGGCATCCTTGCCCGGCGCATCCGGTTTTTTGTGCAGCGTACCCTTCTCGGTAGGAGCCTCCTGCGACTTGGCCTGTGCAGCTGCCTGCTGTTTGGCCGCCTCGGCAGCCTTGGCCGCCACTGCGGCCGCCTCGGCCTGCTGACGCATGACCGCCAACTGGGCCTCGCGTGCCTGCTTTTCCTTCAGTTCGCGTTCCTGAATGGCGCGCAACTGGCTTTGGCGACGCATCTGCTCTTCACGGGCGCGCAGCTCTTCCTCACCGATGATTTCGGCACGGGTCAAAGGCTGCGGTGCAGCAACAGAAGCTTCTGGCTCAGGCTGGGATTCAACAAGCACTTCCTCGACCACAGGCTCGATCACAGGCTCGGGTTCCGGCACCGGCTCCGGCACGACTTCAACGACCGGCTCGGGTTCCGGCACCGGCTCGGGCACGACCTCAACGACAGGAGCCTCTACCGGCAGTTCCTCGACTTCGCCGGCAACATCCGGAAGATGCTCGCCGATTTCGCGCTTGACCAGGACCCGCTTCTTGCGGACCTCGACCTGAACCGTACGGGCGCGCCCGTGCGAATCAGTGGCCTTGATTTCCGTGGTTTGCTTGCGGGTCAGGGTGATCTTGGTTTTGGACTCGTCACCGTGCGCCCGGCGCAGGTAATCGAGCAGACGCGCTTTGTCCTGATCGGTCAGGGTATCGTTGGCATCGCCCTTGCCGACGCCGGCCCTGCCCAATTGTTCGAGCAGCGCCGCGACGGGCATTTTGAGTTCAACGGCAAATTGTGAGACTGTTGTTGCTGACATACTTCCTACCTCCCCGCTCACTCGAACCAGTGAGCCCGTGCCTTCAGAATGAGTTCTTTGGCACGCTCTTCGTCGATACCGGTCATTTCCGTGAGTTCATCCACCGCCAGTTCAGCGAGGTCATCGCGGGTCTTGACGCCATTGGTGGCCAGTTTTGCAGCCAATTCCTTGTTCATGCCTTCGAGGCCGATCAGGTCTTCCGCCACGTTCTCGAGTTGCTCCTCGGCAGCAATTGCCTCGGTCAGCAACACGTTGCGGGCACGATTGCGCAGCTCGTTGACGATGTCTTCGTCGAGCCCGTCGATTTCGAGCATTTCAGCCAGCGGCACGTAAGCCACTTCTTCCAGCGTCGAGAAACCTTCCTCGATCAGCAGATCGGCGAGTTCCTCGTCGATATCGAGCTTTTCCATGAAGGTGACGCGGGTCACGGCATATTCCGCTTCCGAGCGCTTGGCCGACTCATCCTGGGTCATCAGGTTGATGGTCCAGCCAGTCAGCTCCGAGGCCAGGCGAACGTTCTGGCCGCTGCGGCCGATGGCAATCGCCAGGTTGTCCTCGTCGACGACGACATCCATGGTGTGCTTTTCCTCATCAACCACGATGGAGGAGACTTCGGCCGGCGACAGCGCGCCAATCACGAACTGAGCAGGGTCTGCCGACCACAGCACGATGTCGATATTCTCGCCGCCGATCTCGTTGCGGACAGCGGTGACACGCGAGCCGCGCAGGCCGACGCAAGTGCCGATCGGATCGACCCGCGGATCGTTGGACTTGACGGCGATCTTGGCACGCAGGCCGGGGTCACGGGCACAGGCCTTGAGCTCCATCAGACCGTCGGCAATTTCCGGCACTTCCATGTCGAACAATTTGATGACGAATTCCGGCGCAGTGCGCGACAGAATGATCTGCGGACCACGGGCATTACGGTCGATGCGCAGCAGATAGGCGCGAATACGGTCGCCGACGCGCAGATTTTCCTTCGGAATCATCTGATCGCGGGGCAGCAGGGCCTCGATCTTGCCAGCCTCGACAATGGCGTTGCCGCGCTCCATCCGCTTGATGGTACCGGAGACGACATGCTCCTTGCGATCGAGGAAGTCAGCCAGAATCTGCTCGCGCTCGGCGTCGCGGATCTTCTGCAGGATGACCTGCTTGGCGGCCTGGGCACCGATACGACCGAAATCGATCGGCTCCAGCGGCTCTTCCAGCGAATCGCCGGCCTCAATCTCCGGATCGTCCTTTTGCGCTTCGGAAAGTGGCACTTCAAGGAATTCATTGACGTACTCGTTATCCGGAACGACCTGCCAGCGACGGAAGGAATCGTAATTGCCGGTATTGCGGTCAATCGAGACACGCACATCGGCCTCGTCGTGGATGCGCTTCTTGGTCGCGGATGCGAGCGCCAGTTCAAGGGCACCGAAAACGATTTCCTTGCTGACGTTCTTTTCGCGGGCCAGAGCATCGACCAGCAGCAAAATTTCACGGCTCATGGGCTAAAACCTCCTAGTCCTTCAGTCGAAACGAGGCACCAGACGTGCCTTCTCGATA
>JAEUOD010000008.1 GCA_016791065.1 Dechloromonas sp.
TACTGGCAACGTCGACCTCGTCACCGTCGCCCTCAACATGTATACGCAGGGTGTTGATCCGCAGCTCGACTTCTCCGACATCAACGCCGTCGCCCGCACTTTCGAACACTGCACCCAGCTCCCGATCCACCCACGCCACCCAGACGTCGGGGATCTCGTTTTCACGGCCGTCTCCGGCTCCCACCAGGACGCCATCAAGAAGGGGTTTGCCGCTCAAAAGGCGGATGAGCCATGGTCGGTGCCCTATCTCCCGATCGACCCGGCCGACGTCGGCCGCAGCTACGATTCGGTGATCCGTGTGAACAGCCAGTCGGGCAAGGGCGGCATCGCCTACCTCATGGAGACCGAGCACGGCGTGGTCATGCCGCGCCGCCTCCAGGTCGAGTTCTCCGGCGTCGTCCAGCAGCACACCGACACGCACGGCGGCGAGGTCAGCGCCGACGACATCTGGGCCATTTTCTCGCGCACCTATCTCGAAAATGCCGCCCCGGTCCGTTACCGCGAACATCATCTCTATGAGCACGGCAGCGCCCAGGGCATCCGCCTTTCGGTCGATATCGACGGCACGCCGCACATCCTCACCGGCGAAGGCAACGGCCCGATCAACGCCGCCGTCCATGCCCTGCAGAGCGCCGGCATCGAGCTCCAGGTGCGCAGCTACGAGGAACGTTCGATGGTGCCGATCGGCGAGGACGGCAACGCCCGCGCCGTGGCATTCATGGAAGTCGCCGGCAAGGACGGGGGCGACCGCTACGGGGTCGGCACCGACAGCAACATCGTCACCGCCTCGATCAAGGCCTTGATCAGCGCCATCAACCGGATCCAGTCCGGGCAGGCTACGGTGTCGCTCGACCAGGCAGCCTGAGCCCGAGACAGTAGAAGCCCGCACGGGGAGTGCCACGGCGCTCCCCGTCCTTCATGGCGACGACATGAATTATCATGACGCCATGAACATCCTCATCGTCGACGACGAGCCAGCCATCTCCGACACCCTCGCCTATGCCCTGCGCAGCGAGGGCTATGCGACGGAAAGTTGCACCCTGGGCAGCCAGGCACTTGCCCGGCTCGAGAGCGGCAAACACGATCTCGTCGTGCTCGACGTCGGCCTGCCCGACATGAGCGGTTTCGATGTCTGCCGCACGCTGCGCCGGCGCTCCGACATTCCCGTCCTTTTCCTGACCGCGCGCTCGGACGAAGTCGACCGCATCGTCGGCCTGGAACTGGGCGGCGACGATTACGTCGCCAAACCCTTCTCGCCGCGCGAAGTGGTTTCCCGCATCCGCGCCATCCTGCGCCGCCTGCACCCCGAAATGCGTGCCCCGACCACGCCGGCCGGCCCCTTCGCCATCGACCGCGACGGCCTGCGCATCGCCTACCACGGTACCTGGCTCACCCTGACCCGCTACGAGTACCTGCTGCTCGCCCTGCTGCTCGACCGCCCGGGGCGCATCCTGAGCCGTATCCAGATCATGGAAAGCGTCTGGCAGGATGGCGGCGAAAGCCTGGAGCGCACGGTCGACACCCACATCAAGACGCTGCGCAGCAAACTGCGCGCCATCCGCGAGGAAGAGGTCATCCTGACCCACCGCGGCCTCGGCTACAGCCTTGCTGCCTAGGCCTGCGGTGAACATTTCCGTCCGCCTCTTCTTTGGCTACTTCCTGATCGTCGGCCTGGCGGCCTGGTTCGTCCTCAACACCTTCACGCACGAAACCGAACCCGGTATCCGCCAGGCGACAGAGGAAACCCTGGTCGACACCGCCCACGTCCTGGCCGAAATGGCGGCACTCGAGCTGGCGGCCGGACGCATCAACCAGGGCAGCTTTGCCGACGCCATCCGTGCCGCCGTCCGCCGCAGCCCACAGGCCGACATTTCCGGCATCCACAAGGAAAGCGTGGATTTTCGCGTCTATGTCACCAATGCCCGTGGCGTGGTCGTCTACGATTCGCGCCAGGCTGCCGTCGGCGAGGATTTCTCGCAATGGCGCGACATCGCCCGCGTGCTGCGCGGCGAATACGGCGCCCGCAGCACCCGCGACGACCCCTACGATCCGCGCTCCTCGGTCATGCACGTCGCCGCACCGGTATTCTGGCAAGGCGAGCTGATCGGCGTGCTCTCGCTGGCCAAGCCGATGACCTCGGTCGAACCCTATATCGACCGGGCGGCACAGCGCGTCAAGCAGTCCGGGCTGTTGCTGCTCGCCGCTACCGCTGCCATCGGACTCTTCTTCACGGCCTGGCTGAGCTGGTCGATCAACCGCCTGCGCGCCTATGCCCGTGACGTCAGTGAAGGCCGCAAGGCCGAACCACCGACCGGCGGCGGCCGCCAGCTCTCGGAACTGGCCCGCGCCCTCGGCGCAATGCGCGAGAAGCTCGAAGGCAAACAGTACGTCGAACGCTACGTGCAGAACCTGGCGCACGAAATGAAGAGCCCGCTGACCGCTGTCATCGGCGCCGCCGAGATTCTCGAAGGCGACCCGCCGGCCGCCGAGCGCGCCCGTTTCGCCGCCAGCATCGGCGAACAGGGGCGCCGCCTGCAGGCAATCATCGACCGTATGCTGGCCCTGGCCCGCCTGGAGCAGCTGCAAGCACCGGAAAACCGAAGCCTCCTCAACCTCGCCGACTTGTTGCGTGACGCCGTGCGCTTGCGGCGGACACAACTCGATGCCCGCCAACTCGATTGCCAGTTGCATCTCGACGCCGCGCCGGGCCTGCGCGGCGACGCCCTCCTCCTGCAACAGGCGGTGCTCAACCTGCTCGACAACGCCATCGAATTTTCCCCGGGAGGCGGTCGCATCGAAATCGCTCTCCGACAAGACGACGGGAGCATCGAAATCAGCGTTCGCGACCATGGCGGCGGCGCCCCGGACTACGCCCTGCCCCAGCTTTTCGAACGCTTCTACTCCCTGCCCAGACCGGCCACTGGGGTCAAGAGCACAGGTCTCGGTCTGGCGCTGGTGCGCGAAGTGGCGCGCTTGCATGGCGGCGAAGCCGACTTCCGGAACCATCCGGACGGTGGCGGCCTCGCCATGCTACGCCTGCCACCTGCCTGACGCGCTCGGCAAGCAGGCAAACCGTAGCGCGCTGTACTATGATGAACTGATAGGATGGATCGAACGGATGCAGCCCATGAGACTGACGAAAGCCCTGATCGGCATTTGCCTCGGCATCGCGACGAGTTCGGTCGCGCACGCCCAGGTCGGCACCATCCTGCTCCATGTGCTCGGCTCGATGGTTCAGGGCCAGATCGACGAGTGGGACAAGGCGAATGACCCGAACCGGGGTCTGCGCGAGTACAACGCCAAGGATAACTTCATCGGTGGGCGCGACCTTTACGCCCCGGGTTCGCAACCCAAGTACGAAGGCAATTACACCCCGGGCAATAGCAGTTCCGAACTCTACGCACCGCAGATCGCACGGCCGGCCGAACAGCCCATCGTCGTACCGCCGCCAACCGAATAGCGCCGGCTACTCGCCTGTAAAGCGCGCAGCACCGTCAACGGAGCCCGAGTCGCTCTGCTAAAATCGCGGGTCCGATTTTTTCGGCGCCTGACTTTGACAGCGCGCCCGCCCCGTGGAGAAAGCAATGTACCAGTCCCCCCTGATCCAGGATCTGCATGATCGCGGCCTCATCGCCCAGATCACCGACGCCCAGGCGCTCGACCAACTGCTGACCCAGGAAGCGGTGACACTTTATTGCGGCTTCGACCCGACGGCGGACAGCCTGCACCTTGGCCACCTGGTACCGGTCCTCATCCTCAAGCGTTTCCAGGAAGCCGGCCACAAGCCGATCGCGCTGGTCGGCGGCGCCACCGGCATGATCGGCGACCCGAGCTTCAAGGCAACCGAGCGCAAGCTCAACACGCCGGACGTGATCGCCACCTGGGTCGGCAAGATTCGCGAGCAGGTCAAGCCCTTCCTCCAGTTCGAAGGCAGCAACCCGGCCATCATGGCCAACAATTACGACTGGTTCAGCGGCATGGGCGCGCTCGAATTCCTGCGCGACATCGGCAAGCACTTCTCGGTCAATGCCATGATCAAGAAGGAATCCGTGCAGCAACGCCTGCAGCGCGAGGACCAGGGCATATCCTACACCGAGTTCTCCTACAGCCTGCTTCAGGGCTATGACTTTGCGGAGCTCTACAAGCGCCACGGCTGCGTGCTGCAGATCGGCGGTTCCGACCAGTGGGGCAACATCGTCGCCGGCACCGACCTGACGCGCCGCCTGCACCACAAGCAGGTCTACGGCCTGACCCTGCCGCTGATCACCAAGGCTGACGGCACCAAGTTCGGCAAGACCGAATCGGGCGCCATCTGGCTCGATCCGAAGAAAACCTCGCCCTACGCCTTCTACCAGTTCTGGCTGAACACGGCCGATGCCGATGTCTACAAGTTCCTGAAGTTCTTCACCTTCCTGCCGGTCGCTCGCATCGCCGAGATCGAAGCTGCCGACAAGGCCAGCGGCGGCAAGCCGGAAGCCCAGCGTATCCTGGCCGAGGAAGCGACCCGCCTGGTGCATGGCGAAGTGGCCCTGATGGCCGCCCGCCGCATTACCGAGAGCCTGTTCTCCGGCCAGCTCGCCGACCTTACCGAGAACGACCTCGAACAACTCGCCCAGGACGGCATGCCCGGCGTCCAACTGGACAAGGCTAACGGCAGCCTGATCGACGCCCTGGTCGCCGCCGGCCTGGCCAAGTCGAAATCCGAAGCCCGCGGCTTCATCCAGAGCGGCAGCGTCAGCATCAACGGCACCAAAATCGATGCGCTGGATCACCTTGTGTGCGGCGATGAACTGCTCTACGGCCGCTTCACCATCCTGCGCCGCGGCAAGAAGAACTACGGGCTGATCAGCTGGCTGTAACTGCACAGGAAGGACGCAGGGGAATTTCATTTCCCCTGCATCTTTTGGGGCACTCGACACTGCACGCCAGCGAACCTGAGGAAGTACCGATCTGAAGCCGGGCTTCCTCCGGAATGACGAAGAAGGACGCCTTACGGTTGCCCCTGACGCCGACCGAGCCCGAACAGACCTTCCAGGCCACTCGGCGCACCAGAACCCACAAGGCTTTCGCAGTCGAATCCCTTGGGAATGGCGCCGGCAGGGAGCGTTGTCGAGCAGGACCAGACCAGTTCCTCATCCTCGTCGATACTCGGGCTGTAGATAATGATCGCCTTGTTCTGCAAGGTCAGCTGGATATTGCCGTTCTCGTTGTCCAACTCGGCAGGGCCTTGCAAGCCTTCCGGCGCCTGCAGCGGAATACCGGAGAGATCTTCCGGCAACACTTCCTCTGCCTTGTAGTACTCCGTCGTTGCCTTGGTAATGGCATCGCCATAAAGGAATAACGGGGCCACTTCGGCCTTGGCCTTGTAATCCTGGTAGGTAGGAATCGCGATCGCGGCGAGCACACCGACAATGAATATAAGCATCATCATGCTGAGCAGCGGGCCCGCCGGCCCCAGGCCGAGGCGGGGCATGAAAATGCTCAGCAACCAGGCGAGCGGATGCCGCGAAGGCAGCTTCTGGCCGGGGTTGTGCAGATGGGCAACGCGCTTGCACAGCCAGGGATAGTCGCTCGCCAGTTCATTGACCGACATCCAGAATCCTCCCGTCTGTTCGCACTGCCGGACATAGGCGTCGATGTTCAAGTCCTTCCAGCGCCGGGTGCCGGCGGCGAGCACGGCCAAGGCGCGGGTTGCCGACTCCTGCCTGGCGCAGCAGGCCCGACCGTACAAATCGCAGGAATACTCCTGGGCGCGGCGGTAGGCAGCACCCAGCAGAGGCATGATCAGGACTGGCCCCATCCACCAGGCATTGGCGATGTGTTTCCGATGAATGTGCCCCAGTTCATGGCCAATGTAAAAATTGACCGCCTCCGGATCGTCGTCGAGCGCATCCACAACATCCGACAACAACACTATGTAGTAACGACGAAGAAATCGGGTGGCAAACGCGTTGAGCATGCCATCACCGGTCATCAGATAAGACTCGGGCACGACCGGGATGCCCAGTTGCTTGCAGCAGGCGGCGATGCGGTGGTGGAGATCGGGAAACTGGCTTTCGTCAATACTCACCGCATTGCCCTTGAGATAGGAAATCAGTGCCGAATGGGCAAAAAGCACGAACAGGTAGATAAAAGCCATGTAGAGCCAGACGATGCCGATCGTACCGACCGTCAGCAGAATCCAGAAAATGATCGACAGGGTCGCCAGAATGCCAAACAGCGTCTTTTCGTGACGATAGGGTTGAACAAGCATCTGAGGGGGAAGCTGCAATGCAGCCTCAGCGGGCAGTGACATAGGTACTCCGGAATGGACGCCAGGATCTGGCACATTGAAAAAAGCCCCGGATTATCTATGCAAAATTCATTAAACAAAATCCCTTTGGAATTTCTTGCGCAATCCAGCAGCGTTACTCACCTGCCCTTCAGGCAAAAGCGAAGGCGAGCTGGGGCGAGATTTCCGGCTCCGGCATCGCCTCGGCGTTCAAGGCTGGAGATGAACCGCCCGCCAGTAGCGCCTCAAACTCGTCCTCTGGAAACTCCGCGTAATCGCCAAGCCAGAAGCCGCTTTCCACCTCATCGAGAATCACCGGGATACGATCCGGCACCAGCCCCAGGGCGGTATCGGCCTGCCGCGTGACGATGGCGCAACTCGGACCGACCAGAGGATGCAGATCGAAGATGCCGGCGAACATCATGGGCTTTCCTCCGGCCTGGCTCAAACGGACTAGTCGCTTGCCGCCACCGGCCAGCATCTGCGACGCGAAAAATGCCGTCGCCGGAATCAGGCAACGCTTTCTTTGCAGGATCTTGCTGTAAAACGGTTTCGCGACGAGACCTTCGCCACACAGGGTAAGCGGCGGACAGGGAGGTTCTGCGGCGAGAAAGTGTCCGACCAGGCCCCAGCGTACCAGGCTAGACGACCAGCCGTTTAGCGCGCTGGCAAGCATCAGCACCGGCGCTCCCGGCTGCATTGTCTCCCCCTGGTGCATGGCGAGCGGGTGAATCTCCGCGGCGCGGCAATGCCTGAGCAAAGCCTTTCTCGTCATCTTGAGCTCGTAGCTTTGGCACATGACCGAATCCTCAGCATCACTGATATACAGTATTTTATACAGTATATCGCAAGATTTCAGTGATGCACCGATAGCGCGCCGGCAGAAGACTTCACCCCCGCTTCACACTCCCTTCGGCAGGCATTCACGCAGCACCGCGATAGTGGGCTCACTTTCAAACAAGGGAGCCCGAAATGGACAGGAAACCGCTCTACAAAATTGCCGCCATCTGCATCATGACCTTCTTGCTGCTGGTGCCGCTGGCGCTGATCAAGGATCAGATCCGCGAGCGCAGCCATCGCCAGAACGAGGTGCAGGAAAGCATCGCCAACAGCGCCGCCGGCGAACAGACGCTGATCGCACCGGTGATCGTCGTACGCTACCGCGAGCAGGTCGAGGCCACGCTGCCACGCGAAGACGGCAGCGGACGTAGCGAAACGCGGCAGCAGATCGTCGAACGAACGCTGACCCTGCCACCGGAAAAGCTGGTCATGGAAGGCGAGGGGGCGGTGGAAACGCGCCACCGTGGGATATACCAGGCGCGCCTGTTCCGGCTCGGACTATCGACCGCCGGGCGTTTCGTGGTGGCGCCACTGGCCGGGTTAGGCAGCGGTGGCCGAATTCTCGATGCGAAGGCCAGTCTCGTCGTCGGAATTTCCGATACGCGCGGTGTCAATAACGATCCCGAAATCACCATCAACGGCAAACTTCACCGCTTTGCTTCGCCGACCGGCCGTATCCAGGAGGGCCGCGAACAGGGCATGCGCCAGTTGAGCATCGCACTCGGCGCGCTCGACCTGCACAACGAGAGCCGCTTCGACTTCGCCTTTCCGCTGCAACTGACCGGCACCAGTCGCCTGGCGATTGCGCCGACCGGCGAATCGAACCGCATCGCGCTCAAATCCGCCTGGCCGCATCCGAATTTCGGCGGCCGCTTCCTGCCGACGGCGCGTACCGTGACCAAGGACGGCTTTGCCGCCAACTGGGAAATCTCGCACCTTGCCCGCAATTTCGACGCAACCCTCAATCCGCACAGTGGCGAGGTCTTGCGCATCGACTTCGTCGACCCGGTCAATGTCTACCTGCAATCCGAACGGGCCGTGAAGTACGGCGTGCTCTTCATCGCGCTGACCTTCGCCGGCTTCTTCCTGACGGAAATCCTGCGCCGTTCGCCGATCCATCCGATGCAATACCTGCTGGTCGGCCTCGCCCTCGCCATCTTCTTCCTGCTCCTCGTCGCCTTCTCCGAGCACCTGCCGTTCTACGCCGCCTACGGCCTGTCGGCGGTCGCCTGCATCGGGCTGATCGCCAGCTACCTCTCCGGGGCACTCGGCGGGCTGCGCCAGGGCCTGGCTTTCGGCGGCGGGCTGACCGGACTCTACGGCGTGCTTTACGGCGTCCTGCTTTCCGAGGACAACGCCCTGCTCATGGGCAGCGTGCTGCTCTTCCTCGCCCTCGGCGCCACCATGCTCGCCACCCGCCGCCTCGACTGGTACCGCCTGGGCACTCAGGGCAACGGCGAACAGGTCCGCCCATGATGCGGCGTTGCCTCTCCGGATTGCTGGCGCCCATCGCCGCAACCCTTTTCCCCCTCCTCCTGCTCGCCCTCGCCTGGCACTTGAAACACCCCCTCATGTTCTGGCTGGCCAACTGGGAAACCCCACTCCTGCTGAGCTTCACGCTCATCGGGCTGGCCTGGCAGGGGCAGCGCGGCAATCGGCTGCCGGTCGCCCTGCTGCTTGGCGCGCTCGGCCTGCTCGCCTGGCGCGAGGCGGAATTCCAGCAGCAGCGGGCCGCCGTACTCGCCGCCCCGGCCAGCATGCAACAGGTCGGCCGGCATTTCGTCGTCGGCTTCACCGACTGGGCCGAGGTCCGCCAACTGGCCGAGCGCGGCTTGATCGGCGGAATCTACCTGGCGCGGCTCAATCTGCGCGGGCGAACCTTGCCCGAGGTAGCAGCCGAGATCGCCGCCCTGCAGGCCGCCCGGCGCCAGGCTGGTTGGCCGCCGCTGATCGTCGCCGGCGACCAGGAAGGCGGACCGGTGTCGCATCTCTCGCCCCTGCTCGAAGCCATGCCACCGCTCGCCAGCCTGGCCGGACATGCCAGTCGAGCCCAACATGCCCGGCACTACGGCGAACGCCAGGGTCTCGGCCTGAGCAAACTCGGGGTCAATCTCAACTTCGGACCGGTGGTCGACCTGCGTCCCGCCGCCCCCGATAGCCCGCGCGACCGCCTCACCCGCATTTCGGCACGCGCCATCGCCGCCGACCCGGCCACTGTCGGCAGCATTGCCGAGGGCTATGTTGCGGGTCTAGCCAGCCAGGGCGTGCGTGCCACGCTGAAGCATTTTCCCGGGCTCGCCCGGGTCACCCAGGACACCCATCTGCGCGCCGCCACGATAGCGGAGGCGCCGGAAGCCCTGGCTGACGACTGGCAGCCCTTCCGCCAACTGGCCGGCCGACCCGGCACGGCGATCATGCTCGGCCACGTCACCCTGAGCGCACTCGACCCCGAGCATGCCGTATCGCATTCGCACGCTGTCGTCGACGGCCTGTTGCGCGGCGCCTGGGCCTACGATGGCGTTCTGCTCACCGACGATCTCAACATGGGCGCGGTCTACGATCTCGGCATCGGCCGTGTCGCCAGCGAAGCGCTGGCGGCCGGAGTCGATCTCATCCTGGTTTCCTACGACCCGCGCCAGTTCTATCGGGCAGCCCATGCGGCCGCGAGAGCACTGGCGCGCGGTGAAATCCGGGAGGATGTCCTGCAGCGCAGCAAACGGCGTCTCGATGCTTTCCAGCCGAGGAAGGCCAGCCACGACTTGAAGCGAGGCGAGTTGGCCACTATCGCCAAGCCATCCCGCCTGCCCGAAAATCGGGCCGAATCCTGAATTGCCTTGCCCCATCGTGCGCAGGGGCGTAAGATGCGAAGGTTAAGCCAAAAGGCTTACAAATCATCGTTTTGCCCCGAGTAAATGGCTGTCTCCCCCTGTCGCCCCCTCGCCCCGCGAGCTGCCGACACGCTGAACTCAACATTTCCCGCCGCATTGCGCCGTTTGAATGGTCGCCTGTTCGCGTCCAGGGTTTGCCTGGACAGCAGCTGGCCCACTTTGGGAAATACATGGTTCGCATCCAATTCGCGATAGACCTCCACTACGAACTGCTTTACCCCGGCACCGATTTTGTTTTCAACATCCATGCCGCACAAACCGCCAGCCAGCTGGTCATCAGCGAACAGCTGCAAATCAGCCAGCCGGTCCAGACGACGATCCAGACCAATCCGGCCACCTACGGCCGCTACCTGCGCCTGACCGCCAGCCAGGGGCCGCTCAACGTCAATTACCAGGCCACGCTCGACATCAACCACCATGTCGGCGACCCGGACAAGATCGGCGAAACACCCATCGGCAAGTTGCCGCTCTCGGTCCTGACCTACATCTACCCGAGCCGCTACTGCCAGTCCGACCGTCTGGCCCTGCTCGCAATGAACGAATTCGGCCAGTTGCCCAAGGGCTACCGCCGGGTCGAGGCGATCCAGAACTGGGTCCGCCAGCAAGTCACCTTCCGTGGCAACAGCAGCAACTCCAATACCTCGGCCATCGACACCCTGACCGACCGCGTCGGCGTCTGCCGCGACTTCGCCCACCTGATGATCGCCATCTGCCGCGCCCTCAACATCCCGGCGCGCTTTACCACCGGCATCGACTACGGTGCCGACCCGGCCCTCGGCCCGACCGATTTCCACGCCTATGTCGAGGTCTTCCTCGACAACCGCTGGTACATCTTCGACCCCTCCGGCACCGCCATTCCGATGGGCTTCGTCCGCCTCGGCACCGGCCGGGACGCCGCTGACGTTTCCTACGCCACCATTTTCGGCAGCGTCACCTCGCCGCCGCCGGCCATCACCGTCAGCGCCATCACCGAAGCCGGACGGCCGTGGGAAAAGCCCCGCCACCGAACCGAGGCCCTGTCCACCGACGGCGCCACCCCCGCTTTTTAATCGAATCAACCTTTACTGGAGCAGCCCCATTGGCCAAGGAAGAACTACTTGAAATGCAAGGCGTCGTCGATGACGTCCTCCCCGATACCCGCTTCCGCGTCACGCTGGAGAACGGCCACGCCCTCGTTGCCTACACCTCGGGCAAGATGAAGAAGAACCACATCCGCATCCTGGTCGGTGACAAGGTCACGCTCGAACTCTCGCCCTACGATCTCTCCAAGGGCCGCATCACCTTCCGTCACATCGAGACGCGCACCGGTACGTCAGCGCCCCCGCCGCGTCGTCGTCGCTAAATCGCAGCCGCCCCGCGACGCCCCGGCCGAAACTGCCAGGTGTCGTCGTAATAGGCGGGGTCTTCACTCTCCGGCACGACGCCGGGGATACCGAGCAGCGGCAGCGGTTGAAAATCGCGCGGCCGCTGATAGCGGCCACTGGCCAGATCGACGGCCAGCCGCGCGTCGAGGGATGCGACCTGCGTCGCATCGGACTGCAAAAGCCAGTCCTCACTGACGTCGTAAAGCACGGCCTTGGCCGTCAGGCCACGAAATGGCTTGAGCAGCGCTTCATAGGTCGCATGACCGAAAACGATGAAGCGCATGTCGCGGAACACCGCCGCCCGGCGCTCGACAAACAAGGCTTTCCACTGAAAGTTGCGCAGCAGGTCGAGCAGTTCTGGCTTGCTGGACAACACGACAATGCCGCACTCGTCAAAATGCGTGAGGGCATCGCGCACATTGCCGCGTGCCGCCCCGACCGGGGTCATGGCACGCACATGGCTGGCACTGACGGCTATCTTGGTTTTCGGAAAAGTCAGCCAGACCAGGGCATTGAAGAAGTCATGCCAGTTGTCCGGCCGGGTTTCCACCTCGCCGCTTTCCCAGATCCGGCACTCATAGGCCAGGCCATCGGCCTGCGGCGGCACGAAGCTCACCTGACGGCCGTTCTCGGTAAAGATCGGACAACGTTGCGCCAGGGCTGCGACCGCGCCAGCATCCGCCATCGGCGGCAATTGCGCCAGCCAGGGGCGCAAGGGTGCGAAGAGCGGCGAAGCGTAGGGCGAAGCGGCGCTCACTCCTCGGCGTCGGCGGCCTCGGGCGCTTCTTCCTTGACGAAGGCCAGCTCGCCTTTCTTGAGGCGGAAGGTACCCATCAGCTTGCCCAGCCCCTCGGCCGGCTCCTCATCCATCTTGGCAAAGCTCTCGCAGGTTTGCGTTTCAGTCGCATAGAGGCGCTTGCCGGTCTTGATGATGAAGGCGCCGGAAGGCACCTGGTAAATTTCCACCCGCGTCCGCTCCGTACCGCTGCCCATGGCGTGCCGACGCATGCAGGCCGGCATGCGCGAGACCACCAGGTAGAAGTTGACCTTGCTGTCCCAGAAATAAGGCTGCTCGCGGATCAGCGACAGCGTGTGCTCGCGCGTACCGTCGATTTCATAGGTCGCGCCGTCGTTGACGCAGGCGGACAGGAGAGGCACGGCGAGCAACGGAAGCAGCAGATGGCGCAGACGCATGGTCGTTTTCCTCAGCGCATTTTCCAGGACAGGGTTTCACCGGCGCGCAACGGCACGATGCGGTCGGTACTGATGTAGGGATAGTCAGCCGGCACCGTCCAGTTTTCCTTGACCAGGGTCAGCGTGCCGGCATTGCGCGGCAGGCCGTACCAGTCCGGGCCATGGAAGCTGGCGAAGGCTTCCAGCTTGTCGAGTGCGCCTGCCTGCTCGAAGGCTTCGGCATAGAGCTCGACGGCGGCATAGGCGGTATAACAGCCGGCACAGCCGCAGGCGGCTTCCTTGGTCAGCTTGGCGTGCGGCGCCGAATCGGTGCCGAGGAAGAACTTGGCGTTCCCGGAAACCGCCGCGGCGACCAGCGCCTCGCGATGCGTCTCGCGCTTCAGCACCGGCAGGCAGTACCAGTGCGGCCGCACGCCGCCCAGGAAGATGGCGTTGCGGTTGTAGAGCAGGTGGTGGGCGGTGATGGTGGCGGCGACATTGGCCGGCGCCGTGGCGACGAACTCGGCGGCATCCCTGGTCGTGATGTGCTCCATGACCACCTTGAGCTTCGGAAAACGTTGCGTCAGCGGCAGCAGCACGGTGTCGATGAAGACCTTCTCGCGGTCGAACAGGTCGACCTTCTGATCGGTCACCTCGCCATGCACGAGCAGCGGCAGGCCAAGACGCTCCATCTCGGCCAGGGTGTCGTAGGCCTTGGCGATGTCGGTCAGGCCAGCGTCGGAGTTGGTCGTCGCGCCGGCCGGGTAAAGCTTGACCGCCTTGACGAAGCCGGAGGCGGCTGCCTTGGCGACCTCGCTGGCCGGCGTATTGTCGGTCAGGTAGAGCGTCATCAGCGGCTCGAAACTGGCGCCGGCAGGCAGCGCGGCGACGATGCGGTCGCGGTAGGCGGCGGCCTGCTCGACGGTAGTGACCGGCGGCTTGAGATTGGGCATGACGATGGCCCGGCCGAACTGGGCAGCGGTATGGGCGAGCACGGAAGCCAGGGCTTCGCCGTCGCGCAGGTGGAGATGCCAGTCGTCGGGGCGGGTGATGGTGATCTGCATGTTTGCTCTCGTTACGGTTTGCGCGATTTTAGCAGGGCGCCGCCTCAATGCCCCCGGAACACGGGCTTGCGCTTGGCTTTGAAGGCACTGATGCCTTCGTTGTAGTCGCTGCTGTTGTAAACCACGCGGCGCAGCCCCTGGATACGCTCGAAATCCTGCGGCGACATGGTGTGGGCGCCAGCCAGGATGCGCAGTTGCTCCTTCATCACCGAAATCGACAAAGGCGCATTTTGCGTGATGGTGCGCGCCAGGCCGTAGCTGAATGCCTCGATCTCCCCGGCGGAGCAGACATGATTGACGATACCCATGCGCTCAAGGCGGCTGGCGGGAATCGGCTGCGCGGTGAACAGCATTTCCTTGGCGATGTGGATATGCGCCGCGTTGAGGAAAGTGAGCAGGCCCGAGACGTTGTAGGGCACGCTGTGGCGGGCCGGCGTCGCGGCAAAGGTGGCATCGGGCGTGGCGACGATCAGGTCGCAGGCGAGCACCGTCTCGCAGGCACCACCCCAGACGCTGCCTTCGATCAGGGCGATGACCGGCGCCGGGAAATTCTCCAGTTCGCGGATCAGCTGGCGCAGCGGATCGCGCCAGCCGAGCGGATCCTTGCCGCCTTCGGGCAGTTCCGAAACATCATGCCCGGCCGACCAGACCTTGACCCCGGGCGCCGCGCGCAGGATGGCGCAGCGCACGTCCCGCCGCTGGAATTCGGCGAGCGCGTCGACCACCTCACCGACCAGGGTTTCCGACAGCGCATTGCGCTTGGCTTCATGATTGAGCGTGATGGTGCCGACGGCGTCGGCGATCCGGCTGATGATACGGGGTTCGATGATCGGCATGGGGCCTCCGCAAACGGTGATGACTCAGGACTGCGCACGCTCGCCGCTACCCGGGGCCGCCCGGGGGAAGGCGTCGAGCCACTTGAGCAGGCGGCTGAAAAGAACCGTGGGATCGACCGGCTTGGCGACGAAATCGTTCATGCCGCAGGCCAGGCACTGCCGCCGGTCGTCCTCGAACGCATTGGCGGTCATCGCCAGGATCGGCACGCTGCCGCCATCCGGCCGAGCGCGGATGGCCCGCGTTGCCTCGATGCCGTTCATGCGCGGCATCTGGATGTCCATCAGGATCAAGTCGTAGCCGCCCCGATCCAGCATCTCCAGAGCGGCCATGCCGTCGTCCGCGGTCTCGACCAGGAGGCCGCTCTCGGCCATCAGGTCGCGCGCCACCTCCTGATTGACCGGTTCGTCCTCGACCAGCAGCACCCGCCGCCCGGCATGGCGCTCGCGAAGCAGTTGTTCCGCATCGCCAACCGGCACAGCAGCGATCTCGCCAGCGGATGTCGCCTTGCCGAGAACGACGGTGAACCAGAAAGTGCTGCCGACACCCGGTTCGCTCTCGACGCCGATCCGCCCCCCCATCATCGTCACCAGACGCTTGCTGATCGCCAGGCCGAGGCCCGTCCCACCGTATTTGCGGGTCATCGAGCCGTCCGCCTGCTCGAAGGCCGAGAAGAGGCGCGGCAGCAGCTCGCGGGCGATGCCGATCCCGGTGTCGCGCACCGCGAAGTGAATGCACAGGCTTTGCTCGCGCTCCTCTTCGAGCCGCGCACTGACCGTGATCGTCCCGTGCTCGGTGAACTTGATGGCGTTGCCCGCCAGGTTGATCAATATCTGGCTGAGGCGCAACGGATCGCCGCGCACCGGCTGCGCGGCCAGTTCGGGCGGCAGATCGAGCGCGAACTGCAATCCCTTGTCGGCAACCCGACTGGCGAGCAGGCTGCTCAGATTGTTCAAAACGCCGCCGAGGCGGAATTCGATATTTTCCAGCTTCAGCCGCTCGGCTTCGATCTTGGAGATGTCGAGAATGTCATTGATGATCGCCAGCAGGCTGTGCGAAGCCTGCTGCGCCTTGGCAAGCTGCTCGATCTGGCGCGGATCGGTCGCGCTGCGTCGCGCCAGGTCCACCATGCCCATGATGCCGTTGAGCGGGGTCCGCAACTCATGGCTCATCGTCGCCAGGAAGGTACTCTTCGCCCGGTTGGCCGCTTCGGCCACCTCCTTGGCAACCGACAGTGCCGCCGTCCGCTCCTCGACCAGCTTTTCCAGGTGGTGCCGGTAGGTTTCGAGTTCGCACTCGACCTGGCGGCGCTCGGTGATATCCATCGTGTAGCCAGCAACGAGGGTGCGATCGCCCTGGACGATGGGGAACTTGATCGTCGTGTAGTAGCGGCCATCCAGTTCCTCATCCAGGCGCATCGGCTTGCCGCTGGCGGCGATGGCATGGTCGTCGGCGATCATCTTGCGCGCGAACTCGGGCGGAAAGAGTTCGCTCATCAGCTTGCCGCGCATCGCCTCGCCGGTGACGCCGATCATCTCCCGGAAATTGGCGCTGGCCTGGACGACGCGGCTGTCGGTCGGCGTCATTTCCTTGATGAAAATATAAACCGGCGAGTGCCGCATGAACTGGGAGAAGAGTTCCTCGCTCTTGCGCAGTGCCGCCTCGCGCTCGAGGGCGGTTTCGATCAGCCGGTTGAAGGCACCGATCAACTGGCCGATTTCGTCCCCCTGGCTGACCGGCAGCACCTGCAGGGGCTGACCATCATCCGCCACGGCCGCCAGCGTCCGCGCCGCATCGAGCATCGGTGACAACTGCCGGCGCAGCATCCACCAGGTCAGGCCGGCCGCCAAGATGCTCAGCGCCAGCGCGGCCAGCAGGATCGGCTGCAGGGAGGCCTGCATCGGCTCGAAAGCCTCGTCGACCGGCAGCGTGACCGCGACATACCAGTCGGTCTGGACGAGTCGCTTGGCCGCGACCAGGACATCCACGCCAAGCGGATTGACCAGGCGGCCGCTGCCTTCGTAGCCATCGATGAAGCGATCGAGCTCGGGGTTGGCCCCGGCCGGCGGCAGCACCTCCATGATCCGCCGCTTGTCGGAGGCAGTCACCACCAGACGCTGGCTCGGTGCGACCAACAGGTAACTCCCGGTCTTGCCATAGGTTTTTTGCGTGATCGGGTCGAGGAAGTTCGACTGGTCGAGATTGGTCACCCCGACCAGGGCCCCGATGATGCGTTCATGCGCATCGCGCACCGGCACCGCCATGCCGAACACCGGCGCCTGTTGCTTCCGGCCGATCACCGGCGAGCCGATAGCCGGCCGACCATCGCGCAAGGCAATCTCAAGGTAGGGACGATCGCCCAAATCGAGCCCGATACGCCCCATGCTTTCGGGCACTTCGGCCAGCACTGTGCCGGCCGAAGAAACGAACATCGTGCCGCCATTGAACGGCCCCTTGAGGATCAGGCGCTCGTCGAGCAAGGCCTGGATGGTCTGGTGCTCGCTCGCTCCGCGCTCACGAATGAGGCCGGCCACCTTGTGCAAGGCCTCCAGACGGTCCTCCAGTTCACGATCGATCGCCCGGGCGATGAAGGCTGCGGTGGAATACTCCTGGACACCGATCTGCTGCTCCATCTCGCCGCGCAGGGCGTGGCCGGCGAACCAAGCGAGGGACCAGATGCAAACCAGAAAAATGCCCAGCGTAAACAGGGTGACCCGTGTCTTGAGGGAGCGCAGCCCGGACTCCATCAATAACATGCTTGTCAGTCCTGCCGCAGGAGCAGGGCCTGCTCGTAAAGGTCATTCTTGGCGGCGCCGGTAATCGCGGCTGCCAGCTTGCTCGCCTGCTTCACGGGCAAGCCGTCATCGAGCAGGAGCTTCAATACCCGCAAAGCCTCACCGTCATCGGCTCCCGCCGGTGCGCCGGAGACCATGAGCACGAATTCACCGCGCTGGCGGTTGGGGTCGGCCTTCAGCCAGTCGAGCGCCTCTGCCAAGGGGCAGGCATGGATGGACTCGAACATCTTGGTCAGTTCGCGGGCGATGACCAGGGTGCGCTCGCCGAACACGCTAGCAAGATCGCCAACGGTATCGAGCACGCGGTGCGGCGCCTCGTAGAAGACCAGGGCACAGGCCTCGGCGCGCAAGGCTTCGAGCGCCTGCCGGCGCTGGCCTGCCTTGGCCGGCAGGAAGCCGTAAAAGAGGAAATGCTCGTCGAGCAGCCCGGAGGCCGAGAGGGCGGTAGTCGCCGCGCACGGCCCGGGCAGCGGGACGACCCGGCCGCCGGCAGCGCGCACGGCGGCGACAATGCGGGCGCCGGGATCGGAAATGCCGGGCGTGCCGGCATCGGAAATCAAGGCGACCGATTCGCCGGCCTGCAGGCGCTCGACGATCCGCGCCGCCGCCTCATGCTCGTTGTGCTGATGGGCCGGCAAGGTGCGGGCACGGGAACCCAGTTGCTTGAGCAGCGGCGCACTGTGACGGGTGTCCTCGGCCGCGACCCAGGGCACGCTGCCGAGGATCGCCTCGGCGCGGCGCGTCAGGTCGGCCAGGTTACCCAGCGGCGTGGGGACGACATACAATGCAGCGGATTCTTCCGTCATTTTTCGATCATGCGGGCAAAAACCAACGATACCACCACGGCACGCGGCCGCGAAGCCGAGAACGCGGCCGCGGCCCACCTCGAAAAGCACGGCCTGCGGCTCGTCGAGCGCAACTTCCGGGTGCGTGGCGGCGAGATCGACCTGATCTGCCGCGACGGCGCCACGCTGGTCTTCGTCGAGGTCCGCCAGCGCAGCCGCAGCGACTTCGGCGGTGCCGCCGCCAGCATCACGCCGGCCAAGCAGCGCCGCATCATCCTCGCCGCCCGCCATTACCTGGCCGGCAAGAGCGATTGCGACTGCCGCTTCGACTGCGTCCTGATCGACGGCGGGCAACTCGAATGGCTGCGCCATGCGTTTGCTGCTGACGCTTAGCCTGGCCTGCTGGCTGACCGCGGCGCAGGCCGACAGCGTGCGCATGCTGGTGCAGAGCTCGCCGCTGGCCGGCAGCCAGTATTACGCCGTCGGCCTGTTCTGGCAGCAACTCCAGGTCGGCGACCGCCTCGAGCTGATCCGCGAACCGGACAACCGCCACGACCGCCATGCCGTGCGCGTCGAGTGGCGCGGCCACCAGCTCGGTTACCTGCCGCGGGCGGAGAACCGGGCGGTGGCAGCGGCACTCGACAGCGGAGACCGGCTGACCGCGCGCATCGCCCGGCTGACCGAGCACCCCGCCCCCTGGCAGCGGGTGCGGATCGAAGTCTATGCCGAGCTGTGATGTAGAATGCCCCGGTCAATTGCACCACTTGCCCGGAAAAACATGGATCTGATCGCCCGCGTCGCCCAGCAGTTCGAGGACAGCGCCCACACCAAGCTCAATGCCGTCGAACTGATGGCCGCACCGATTGCCGCCGCCATCGAGACGCTGTTCCACAGCCTGGTCAGCGGCGGCAAGATTCTCGCCTGCGGCAATGGCGGCTCGGCCGGGGACGCCCAGCACTTCGCCGCCGAACTGATCGGCCGCTTCGAGGCCGAGCGCCAGGAACTCGCCGCCATCGCCCTGACCACCGACAGTTCGATCCTGACCGCGGTCGGCAACGACTACGGCTTCAACTACATCTTCTCGAAGCAGGTCCGTGGTCTCGGCCATGCCGGCGACGTCCTGCTCGCCATTTCCACTTCGGGCAACTCGGCCAACGTCATCGAGGCGATTCGCGCCGCGCACGAGAACGACATGCGCGTCATCGCCCTGACCGGCAAGGGCGGCGGCCAGATCGGCGAACTGCTGCACGACGACGACATTCATCTCTGCGTGCCGGCCGACCGCACGGCGCGCATCCAGGAAACCCACCTGCTGGTCATCCACTGTCTCTGCGACGGGATCGACGCACTTCTACTGGGAGTCGAATAAATGTTCAAAGCCAAACTCAGCCTCGCCGCCGCGGCGCTGCTCCTTACACTGCCGGTTCTTCAGGGCTGCGTTCCCGCCGCCATCGTCGGCGGCGCTGCCGTCGGGGTCATGTCGGCGCACGACCGCCGCTCGACCGGCACCCAGACCGACGACGAGACGATCGAGTGGAAAGCCTCGCTGGGCATTCCGGCGCCCTACAAGGATCTGACCCACGCCAACTTCACCTCCTACAACCGCCGCCTGCTGATCACCGGCGAAACGAACAGCGCCGAGTCGAAGAGCGCCATCGAAGAGGCGGCGCGCCGGGTCGAGGGCGTCCGCGAGGTCTACAACGAACTCGGCGTCGGCGCCCCGTCCAGCCTGGGCAGCCGAAGCAACGACGGCTACATCACCTCCAAGCTCAAGGCCCGCCTGGTCGATTCGAACCAGATTTCCGCCAACCACATCAAGGTGGTGACCGAGCGCGGCATCGCCTACCTGATGGGCGTGGTCAACGAACGCGAGGCCAAGGTCGCCATCGCCGTCGCCCGTACCACGGCCGGCGTGCTCAAGGTGGTCAATGTGATGGAAGTGGTCGATGAAGCCGAAACCCGCCGCCTCGACAACCAGACGCTGGGTTCCCGCACGCCGCCACCGCAGTCCGCCCCCGTCGAGAACCGCTGATCCATTGCCACCGGCCGCCTGAAGGAGCGCCTCATGAACCTGGAAAAAGTCATCTTCGGCTTCTTCATCGTCCTGGCGGCAACGCTCAATTTCGGCTTCTTCATCGGCGACATCGAGCGGCCGGAACTTCACCATGTCTATGAACTGGCCGCCGCCCTGGTGGTCAGCCTGATCGCCACCGTCCTCAAGTTCGGCGACCGCACCCAGATTGGCGCCATTCACCTGTCGACCAGTCTGGTCGCCGACCTGCAACTGATCGCCGCCGCCATCACCTGGGCGATCGCCGTCCATGTCACCGGCGAGGGCATGACCGCCACCGTCACTTCCAGCGTCGTTTCGCTGTCCGGTGGCGCGCTCTTCGCCAACGTCGTCTCGGTCATCATCCTGATCGTCGAAACCGTGATGCTGCGCCGCTAGGAGGCGGTCGTGGTCAACAGCGCCTTCTTTCTCGTCCTGCGGCGCATGCGGGCGCCGATCATCGCGCTGATCGTCATCTATGCCGTCGCCGTCGTCGGCCTCACCCTGGTTCCCGGCGTCGACGCCGAAGGCCGGATGGCGCCGCCGCTCAGCTTCTTCCACGCCTTCTATTTCATCAGTTACACGGCGACGACCATCGGCTTCGGCGAAATCCCCAACGCCTTCTCCGATGCCCAACGGCTCTGGGTCATCGTCTGCATCTACCTGACGGTGATCGGCTGGTCCTACTCGGTGGTCACCCTGATCGCCCTGCTCCAGGACAAGGGCTTCCAGAACACGCTGACGGTCAATCGCTTCATGCGCCGCGTCCGCCGGCTCAAGGAGCCCTTCTACATCATCTGCGGTTGCGGCGAGACCGGCGGCCTGATCGCCCACAACTTCGACCGCATCGGCCAGGCCTTCGTCGTCCTCGAAAAAGAGGAGTTGCGCGTCCAGGAACTCGACCTCGAGGACTTCAAGACCGACACGCCGGCCCTTGCCGCCGATGCCAGCCTGCCCGAGAACCTGCTGATCGCCGGGCTCAAACAGGCGCGCTGCCGTGGCGTTCTCGCCGTCACCAACGACGAGCAGGTCAATCTGGCCATCGCCATCGCGGTCCGCCTGCTCAATCCCGCCATCCCGGTCATCGCCCGTGCCCGCACGCCGGCCGTCACCGCCAACATGGCCTCCTTCGGCACCGATCACATCATCAATCCCTATGCCCGCTTCGCCGAGCACCTGGCCCTCGCCATCTCGGCGCCCGAACGCTTTCGCCTGATCGAGCTGCTGACCAGCCTGCCCGCCTCGCCGATCCCCGAACCGCATCGCCCGCCGGGCGGCCGCTGGATACTCTGCGGCTATGGTCGCTTCGGGCATCAACTGGCGGACAAGCTCGGCCAGGCCGGCATTCAACTGAGCATCATCGATCCCGGCGCCCCCGATGCCGACCACCGGATCAGCGGCGACGGCACCGAGGCCCGCACCCTGATCGAGGCCGGCATCGCCGAGGCCTCGGGCATCATTGCCGGCACCGACAACGATGTGAACAACCTGTCGATCGCCGTCACCGCCAGCGAGCTCAAGCCGGATCTCTTCGTCGTCACACGCCAGAACCACGCGGCCAACAGTGCGCTGTTTCATGCCTTCCGCGGTGACTTCTCCATGGTGCCGAGCCATATCGTCGCCCAGGAAAGCATCGCCATCCTGACCACACCCATGCTGGCCCGCTTCCTCGACCGCCTGGACGACTGCGACGAAACCTGGTGCGCCGCCCTGGTCGCGCGCTTACAGGCGATCTGCGGCCAATTGACGCCTACCGTCTGGGGCGTCCACCTCAATATCAGCGAAGCCCTGGCGGCCCATCATGCGCTGATGCATGACCACACAATCACGCTCGGCGAACTTCTGCGCGATGGCACCGACCGCGAGCAGCCCTTGGCCGCCTGCGTTCTGCTGATCGAACGCGACGACAGATTCTTCGTGCTGCCCGCTCCCGATTTCGCGCTGGTCGCCGGCGACCGCCTGCTGATCGCCGGCCGGCACAGTGCCCGGCGCAATCTCGAACTGACCCTGCAGAACATGAACGAACTCGACTACGTCCTGAGTGGCCATGACCGTACCGGTGCCTGGATCTGGGAACGCCTGCGGCGGCCGCGCCAGGCCTGAAGCGGGATTTGCTGCCTTCGCTCCGGCCTTGGAGTAGGATGGTGAAACACGCCAAGGATCGAAGCAGCCGTTCGTGAACGCCATCACTCTGGATCTCCGAATTCCCCTCTTGCTGGCCCGGCTGCTCGGCTGGATCAGCCTGGTCGTGCTGATCGGCCTCCCGCTCGGCGCCGCTGCGGACAATAGCCGCATCCTCTTCATCAACTCCTATGAGCCCGGTTACTCCTGGAGCGATGGCATCGAACAGGGCATCCGCGAACGCCTGGTCGCATCCGGCAAGAACATCGACCTTTCGGTGGAATACCTCGACAGCCGACGCTTCCCGGCGGAGGCCCTGCGCGAGCGCCAGGCCGATCTGCTCGCCACGAAATATGCCGATTTCAAGCCCGACCTCTTGATCGTCTCCGACAACGCCGCCTTCGATTTCGCCCTTCGCCACCGCGCCCGCCTCTTTCCGGGCAAACCCATCGTCTTCTGCGGCTACAATTTTTTCCGGCCCGAGCTGATTGCGGGTGAGTCCGAGATCACGGGCATCAACGAGGAGGTCGACCTTTCGGCCACCATTGATCTCGCCCTCAAAATCCACCCGGCGACGCGGCGCCTGGTCTTCATCACCTCCAGCGGCGACCCGAGCAGCCGGCGCATTGCGGAAACGGCACAAAGCAGCGTGTTGCCGGCTTATTGGCATAAATACGAGGTGATCGTCCTGCACGATGCGCCGATGGCCGACATTCGCGCCCGCCTTGACAGCCTGCCGCGCGACACCCTGGTCTTCCTCCCCGGCCAGACCAGTGACCGGGGCGAGGGGCGCGCCCTGACACCGGTCGAGAACGGCCGACTGATCAGCCAGGCCAGCCCGCACCCGGTCTATTCTTTCTGGCAATTCCATCTCGGCACCGGCATCGTCGGCGGCTACCTGCTGAACGGCCGCGACCAGGGGCTGGCTGCCGGCGACAAGGCGCTGCAAATCATCGGCGGCCGGCCGGCATCGCAGATTCCCGTCACCATGGCCTCGCCCGGCAGCTACATGTTCGACCACGCGGTCATGGACCGTTTCGGCATTCCGGATTCGGCATTGCCCGAAGGCAGCAGCGTGATCAAGCGCCCGCCCTCGGTATGGCGCGACCATCGGGAAACGATCATCGGCGGCCTCGTCCTGCTCGTCGTCGAAACGCTGCTGGTCATCGCCCTGCTCCGGATCACCCGGCAGCGCCGGCAGGCCTTGCAGGCGCTGGACGCGGAACGCGCCAATCTCGAACACCGGGTCAACGAACGCACGGCCGAACTGGCGGCCAGCAATGTTCGCCTGCAGGCCGAGGTCGACGAACGCCAGGCAGCCGAATCACGCGCCAGCGCTCTCGCCGCCACGACCGAAGCCATCCTCATGGCCTCACCGGTGGCGATCGCGGTCTTCCATGGCGATGGGCATTGCGTCCTCGCCAACGAGGACTGCGCCCGCATCCTCGGCGCCACGCGTCAAAAGGTTCTTGCCCTCAACTTCCACGAGCTGCCCAACTGGCGCACCTCCGGCCTGCATGCCAGCTGCTGCGAGGCCCTTGCCGACGGCCAGCTCAAGAAGCTGTCGGTGCATTTCATCACGATTTTCGGCAAGGAACTGTGGGCCGACTGCCTGATACTGCCGCTTCGTCTCAACAACGAGCCCCATCTGCTCATCGAGTTTTACGACCAGAGCGAGCGCGAACGCCTGCTCCAGGAACTGAAGATGCATCGCGAGCACCTCGAGGAGCAGGTCGCCCTGCGTACCGGCGAACTGCAACTGGCCAAGCAGGTGGCCGAAGCAGCCAACCGTGCCAAGAGCCAGTTCCTCTCCAACATGAGCCACGAAATCAATACGCCGCTCAACGCCATCATCAGTTTCGGCAACATCCTTGCCGGCAAGATCGACGATCCCGCCCTCCACACCAAGCTCACCCGGATCGTCGCCGCCGGACGCCACCTGCATCTGATTCTCGGCGAACTGCTGACGTTGGCGCGACTGGAGGCCAAGCGCCTGGAAATCAATGAAACCCTCTTCACCCGCGACGAACTCCAGCGTCGCATCGAGGAAGGCATCGCCGACAGCTTCCGTGCAAAGGGCCTGGCCTTCGCCATCGACCTCTCGGCACTTCCGGAAACGATGCAGGCCGACCTCGAACGCCTGCTCCAGATGCAGTTGATTTATCTGAGCAATGCGCTGAAATTTACCGCGACCGGTGCCGTCAGCCTGCGCGCCGAAATGCTCGAGGCCCAGGGATCGCGCTGCCTGGTCCGCTTCGCCGTCACTGACACCGGCATCGGCATCGCCCCCGACGACCAGGCGCGGATTTTCCAGAGCTTCGAGCAGGTCGACAACTCCAGCACCCGCAACTTTGGCGGCAACGGCATCGGGCTCGGCATCATCCGACTGCTGGCACCACTGATGGGCGGAACCTGCGGTCTGGAAAGCACGCCCAACAAGGGTAGTACTTTCTGGTTCACAACACGGATTGGCCGCCCCTGAGATGCGTCTTCTTTTCCGCTTCACCCTTGCCTTTGCCCTGACCGTCCTCCTGCCACTGCGGGCGCTTCCCGGCGTCCAGGCCGCCGAGGTGCATGTGGTGAGCGACGACAACTATCCCCCCTACATCTTCCGCGCCGAGAACGGCCAGCCCGAAGGCTACCTGGTCGATCTCTGGCAACTCTGGGAGCGGAAGACCGGCATTCGCGTCCGCCTGACCGCCACCGCGTGGGACGAGGCGCAACGGATGCTCCTGGCTGGCGAGGCCGATGTCATCGATGCCATTTACCGAACCCCTGCCCGCGAACCGCACTACGATTTTTCCGCGCCCTATGTCAGCCTGCCGGTCGGCATCTTCGCCCACAACTCGATCAGCGGCATTCATGACACCGCCTCGCTGCGCGGCTTCGAGATCGGCGTCCAGGCCGGCGATGCCTGTATCGAGAAACTGCAGCAGGCCGGCGTCGGCACCCTGGTACGCTTTGCCAACTATGCCGAGTTGATCGGCGCGGCACAGAGCCAGCGCATCAAGATTTTCTGTCTCGATGAATATCCGGCCAACTACTACCTCTACCGCCTGCGGGCCGAAGCCGAGTTCGTCAAGGCCTTCGAGCTTTATCGCGGCGAGTTCCATCGTGCCGTGCGCAAGGGCAATCAGGCCACGCTCGAGCAGGTGGAAAAGGGCATGGCCCTGATCACGGAAAGCGAGCAGGAAGCCCTGCGCAAGAAATGGATGGGCAGCCCGCTCGGCCACGTACCCTACCTGAAATACGCGGGCATCGTGCTGGCCGCCCTGGTCGCCATCGGTATCGTCCTCGCCGCCTGGGTTTTCATGCTGCGCAGCATCGTCGAACGGCGAACGGCCGAATTGCGCCGCGAGAAGGCGAATCTCCATGCCCTCTTCCAGAGCATCCCCGACCTGCTCTGGGTCAAGGATACGGAAGGCGTGTACCTGAGCTGCAACCATCAGTTCGAACGCTTCTTCGGCGCACCGGCCGAGCGAATTCTCGGCAAGACAGACTACGATTTCGTCAGCCGCGAACTCGCCGACTTTTTCCGCAAGAACGACCAGTCAGCCATCGAGAGCGACACCCCGCGCATGAACGAGGAATGGCTGACTTTTGCCGACAACGGACAGAAGGGCCTTTTCGAGACGCTCAAGGTCGCGGTTCGCGATGCCGATGGCCAGGTGCTCGGCGTCCTCGGCATCGCCCGCGACATCAGCGCCCGTCACGCGGCCGAACAGGCGGAAAGGCGCTCGGCACGAGCTCTCAAGCTGCTCAGCGACTGCAATTTCCATCTAGCTCGCGCCGAAAGCGAAACCGCCTTGCTTGAGGCCATCTGCCGCCTGATCGTCGTCGACAACGGCTACCAGATGGCCTGGATCGGCTATGCCGAGAACGACCCGGCGAAAAGCGTTCGGGTTGCGGCGCAATGGGGCGACGTCGACGGCTATCTGGCGCAGGCCCGCATTTCCTGGGACGAGCGCAGCGAACAGGGGCGCGGCCCGACCGGCTGCGCCATCCGCAGCGGCGAGAGCCAGATCAACCAGGACTACGAGAACAACCCGGCCATGCAACCCTGGCGCGAGGCCGCCCACCGGCGCGGCTTCCAGTCCAGCATCGCCCTGCCCCTGCAGGCGGCGGACCGGAAGACCTTCGGCGCCCTGACCCTCTATTCGCACGAGCCGAATGCCTTCAATGCCGAGGAAGTCAGGCTGCTCGACGAACTGGCCCGCAATCTCTCCTTCGGCATCGAGAAACTGCGCGACCGCGAAGGCCGCCTCGCCGCCGAGGCGGCCACCAGCGCCAAGAGCGCCTTCCTGGCCAACATGAGCCACGAAATCCGCACGCCGATGAATGCCATCATCGGCATGGTGCACCTGCTTCGCCGCTCGGGGATGAACGACGAGCAGATGGAGCGCCTGGGCAAGATCGACGTTGCTGGACGCCATCTCCTGTCCATCATCAACGACATCCTGGATCTCTCGAAGATCGATGCCGGCAAATTCGTGCTCGAATCGCTGCCGCTCTCGGTCGAAAGCGTCGTCGGCAACGTCCGGTCCATCATTCAGGAACGGGCCGACGCCAAAGGATTGAGCATCCTCACGGAGACTGACCCGCTACCGACGCGCTTCATCGGCGATTCGCCCCGCCTGCAACAGGCGCTGCTCAATTATGCGGTCAATGCGATCAAGTTCACGCCGAGCGGCAGCATCACGCTGCGCGTCAAGCTGCTCGCCGAACAGGCCGAGCACTGCACGCTGCGCTTCGAGGTCGAGGACACCGGCATCGGTGTTCCGCCAGAGGCCATCGGCCGCCTGTTCAACGCCTTCGAGCAAGCCGACAACTCGACCTCCCGCGACTATGGCGGCACCGGCCTCGGCCTCTCCATCGTCAGGAAACTGGCCCAGCAGATGGGTGGCGAAGCGGGCGTCGACAGCACGCTCGGCAAGGGAAGCAAGTTCTGGTTTACGGTGCGCCTGCCGAAAGCCGGCGAGGCTCCAGCGAGCCTGCCGCCGGTAGTCGATGCAGTACGGGCCGAGGCCGAGTTGCGGCAACGCTTCGCCGGCAGCCGCATCCTGCTCGTCGAGGACGACCCGGTGAACAAGGAAATCGGACGCATGATGCTCGAAGACGCCGGGTTACGGGTGGAGCTCTCCAGCGACGGGCTGGAGGCGGTTGCCCGGGCCAGCACCTCGCTCTACGACCTGATCCTCATGGACATGCAAATGCCCCGCATGGACGGCCTGACCGCAACCCGCCACATCCGTCAGATCACCCTCGCCAAGCGCACGCCGATCATCGCGATGACCGCCAATGCCTTCGCCGAAGACCGCGAGCGCTGTCTCGCCGCCGGCATGTGCGACTTCATCGCCAAGCCGATCGAACCGGAACGCTTTTACGCCACCCTGCTGACTTGGCTGAAGAAGTCCGAGAGCGAGCAACACTGAGCAAACCGGCCTCGCCGGCAACCGACCTTCAGGCAGCGAGAGCCCGCCGCAGCCCACGCATCAAAGAACCGAGTGCGGGCAGCTTCATGTACAACTCCTCGGCCGTATCCCAGTAATCGCGGTGGTAATTCACCTTGCCGTCGGCGGCGAAGCGCAGGTGCGAGACGCCGCGCATGACCTGAGCCTCGCCCCGCCCCCAGAGCCGGACTCGGTAGTAAAACTCCCAGACCAGCATGGCGCCACCGGCATCGACGATACGCTCGACAACGACGAAGCGCGGCTCGGCAACCTGCCGGAACATGTGGTTGAAAATATTCTGGATCGCCGTCACGCCGCGCACCTCGTTGAAGGGGTCCTTGAAGTAGGCATCCTCGCTGTAGAACTCGGGGAAGCGCGCGATGCTGTCGGGCGACAGGTCGTGGTAGAACTGGATCAGCGTGTCGAGATGCATCTCAGCCTCCGGTGAAACGGCGGATCAGGGGAAAAGACCAACGATACGGCAGATGGGCGATCAACTTCAGGACGCGGGTAAAGCGCTTCGGGAAGTGAACCTCGAAGACGCCCGTCCCCAGGCCATCTACAGCCGCCTTCGCGGCCTGTTCCGGGGTCAGCAGGGCAGGCATCGTGAAGTCGTTCCTGGCGGTGAGCTGGGTGGCGACGAAACCGGGATTGATCACCCAGACGCCGATGCCCTGCGGCGACAGGTCGAGGTGCAGGCATTCGGCGAAGTGGATCAGCGCTGCCTTGCCCGGCCCATAGCACAAGGCCTTGGGCAGGCCGCGATAGCCGGCAACGCTGGCGACGAAGGCAATGCCACCGCCGGCCCTCAGGTCGGGCAGGACGACCGAGGCCAGGCGCATCGCAGCATTGAAATTGACGGTGACGACGCGCTCGGCGATGGCCAGGTCGAAATGGTCGGCGCGCATCGGCACATAGTCGCCGGCCAGGTAGACCACCAGGTCGAC
>JAEUOD010000022.1 GCA_016791065.1 Dechloromonas sp.
AAGAACATCCACGACTCGGTCGGGCACCACGCCGGCGACCGCCTGCTGGTCGAGGTGGCTGCCCGCGTGCAGCACTGCGTGCGCGGGTCGGACACCGTTGCCCGCCTGAGCGGCGATGAATTCGTCATCCTGCTGCCGCGCTTGCTTTCCCCCGATGTGACCACCATTGCCGGCAAGCTGGTCGAGGCGCTGTCGGCGCCCTACCGGATCGGCGAGCGCGAATTGCGGACGGCGCCCTCGGTCGGCATCAGCCTCTGCCCGCGCGACGCGCAGGATGTCGAAACCCTGATCAAGTATGCCGATACCGCCATGTACGCCGCCAAGGCGAAGGGCGGCGGGCGGTTCCAGTATTTCTCGCCGGAAATGAACCAGGCGGCGACCGAGCGCCTGCTGATCGAATGTCGGCTGCGCGAGGCCATCGACCACGGGCGGCTGGCCCTGCATTACCAGCCGAAAATCGACATGGCCGGCCGCCTGACCGGGCTGGAGGCGTTGCTGCGCCTGGAGATCGAAGGCGCGTCGCCGATGCGGACCGCGCAATACATCGCCGTCGCCGAAGAGAGCAGCCTGATCGACGAACTCGGCGACTGGGTGATCGCCGCCGTCTGCCGGCAGTTGCGCGCCTGGCTGGACGACGGGATTCGTCCGCCGCGCGTGGCGATCAACCTGTCCACCCGACAGCTGCGCCAGCACGACCTGGCCATGCGCGTGGCGCACCGGCTGAACGAGGCCGCGGTGGCGCCGGATCTGCTGGAATTCGAGGTTACCGAAACGGCGGCCATGGAAAACCCGGCGACCGCCGCCCGGCGCCTCGACGAGCTCGGGGCGATGGGGGTGACCCTGAGCATCGACGATTTCGGCACCGGCTACTCGTCCCTGTCGCATCTGCGCAGCCTGCCGCTCGACGCGCTGAAGATCGACCACAGTTTCGTGCGCGACATCGCCAGCGACGCCAGCGATCTGGCCATCGCCCGAGGCACCATCGCGCTGGCGCACAGCCTCGGCTTGCGGGTGGTGGCGGAAGGCGTGGAAACCATGGCGCAATGGCAACTACTGCGCGACCACGGCTGCGACGAAGTGCAGGGCTACCTGATCGCCCGGCCGGCGCCGGCCGAAGACCTGGCGGGCATCCTGAGCATGGGGCGGATTGCCCTGCCGGTCTAGGATTGATCCGTTTAGCCTACAGCAATGGACTCATCGTCTGGACCGCGTTTTCCAGGAGGCGGCGGGCGTGCGGTCGGGCACGCCACTGTTCGAGTTCCAGAGGCCGGGAGCGGGCTTCGTAGGCGCGCTGCAAGGCCCGCGTGGCGGCCGAAAATTCCCGGTCGTAGGCGATCAGCGACACCTCGAAGTTGAGCTCGAAGCTGCGCAGATCGAGGTTGACCGTGCCGAAAATGGTGATTTCCTCGTCGACGACCATGCTCTTGGTGTGCAGCAGCCCGTCGCGGAACTGCAGAATCCTGATGCCGACGGCCAGCATGTCCTCGTTGTAAGCTTCGCTGGCATAGCGCACCAGACGCGAGTCGATCTTCTCGGGCACGATCAGCACGACCTGGACGCCGCGCAGAGCAGCCGTGCGCAACGCCGTCAGCAGCGCTTCGCCGGGCACGAAGTAGGGCGTGGTGAGGACGATTTCGTGGCGCGCCGCGTAGATTGCGGCAAGTAGCAGGGTGTCGATGGGCTGCGTAGAGGCCTGCGGCCCGGAGGGAAAAACCTGGACATGGCTGGTGCCGACGGGCGCCAGGCTGGGCGGGGGCGGCGGCGCGAAAGGGCTGCCGGTCTGCAGCGAGGTCAGCGAGAGCGAAACGGCTTCGAGCACCCAGGCTGCCGGCCCCTCGATCCGGACCATGGCATCCACCCATTCGCCGACGCCGGCATCCTGCTTGAAGAAGCGCGGATCGGCGATGTTCATGCTGCCCGTGTAGGCGATGCGGCGGTCGATGACCGCTATCTTGCGGTGGTCGCGCAGGTCGAAGCGCACGAACAGTGCGCGCAACGGGTTGACCGGCAGCACTTCGACGATGCTGACGCCAGCCTCGCGCAGGCGCTCGATCGCCGCGCTCCTGAAAAACGGCCGGCTGCCGAGCGAATCCATCAGCGCGCAACAGGCGACGCCACGCTGGGCGGCGCGTGCCAGCGCGGCGACGAGGTCGTCGACGAAGCCGCCGGCGCTCCAGATGTAGAACTCCAGGCGCACCGAACTGCGCGCTGCGTCGATGTCGGCGATCAGTGCGCGCATGATCGCGGCGCTGTCGGCGAGCAGCTGGAGGCGGTGGCCGCTCATCGCCGGCAGCCCGACCGCCGCCTGGGCCAGTCGGCTGATGCCTTCGCCGCCAGGCGACAGCGTCGCCGGGGCGACGACAGCCGCCGCCGGAATGCCTGCGGCCCAGCGCAGCAGTTCCGGACGCAGCGCGGCTGCCCGTTGCACCCACGTCGTGCCCAGCCGCCGCTCACCGATCAGCAGGTACATCAGCGCCCCGATCACCGGCAGCAGGATGACCAGCAGCAGCCACCCGACGGCCGTGCCATGCGCATTGCGCCGCGAAAAGATGCGCAGCGCGATGCCAAGCAGAATGCAGAGATGAAGGAAGGAAAGCAGGCTCAGCATGGCGGCTGCAGCGGGCGGGTGCCTATCCGGCGGCTTGCGGATGTGGCTCGAATTTGAAGCGTTTTGGCAGGTCGACCGCAGCAATCGACTGCAGCGGCAGGTCTTGCCAGCGGATATCGCCAGCGCCGCCTTCCATCAGGCCGGACAGGGCCTCGTCGGTGGCCGGCTGCCCACTGGTGTCGCGGCATTCGGCAAGGAAGCGGGCCAGGTCTCGGTCGTCGAGCAGGCCGATGCCGAGTTCGGCTTCGAGCAGGATGCTGCCTTCTTCGTCGAGATAGACAGCCTTGATTTCCCCGGCTGCTTCGCCGGTATGGCTGACAAAGACGTTGTCAGCGCGACGATATACCCATGGCGTATAGGACAGTTCGACGAAAACCCGTTGCGGGCCGTTCTGCACGAACCAGCAGCCTGACTCGTCCGAACCATACTGCCGGTTCATGAACTCGATCAGGCCGCGGTGCGTGACGCGCGCCCCCTGCAAGCGCCAGTCGCCCCGCCGGTCAAGCGACAACCAGTCGTAACAGGCGGGGACGTTGGGCCACTTGGCGATGGCAGAGAGATCGACGGCCATCAGTCTTCGTAGGCAGACATCGGCGGGCAGGCGCAGTTCAGGTTGCGGTCGCCATACACATCGTCGATGCGATTGACGCTCGGCCAGAACTTGTTGGCCGCCACCCAGGGCAACGGGAAGACGGCCTGCTGACGGCTGTACGGGTGCTGCCAGTCGGCATCCATGACGTCCGCCTGGGAATGCGGGGCATTCTTCAGCGGATTGTTGTCGGCTGTCCACACGCCGTTCTCGATCTGGCGGATTTCCTCGCGGATGCTGATCAGGGCCGCGATGAAGCGGTCCAGCTCGGCCTTGGATTCGGATTCCGTCGGTTCGACCATGATCGTCCCGGCAACCGGGAAGGACACCGTCGGCGCGTGGAAACCGTAGTCCATCAGGCGCTTGGCGATGTCGATCTCGGCGATGCCGGTGGCGGCCTTGATCGGGCGGATGTCGAGGATGCACTCGTGGGCGACGCGGCCGTTCGTGCCGACGTAGAGCACCGGGTAGTGGGCATTCAGCTTGGTCGCGACGTAGTTGGCGTTGAGGATGGCGACCTGGGTGGCCTTCTTGACGCCTTCGCCGCCGAGCATGGCGAGGTACATCCAGGAAATGGTCAGGATCGAGGCCGAACCGAAAGGAGCGGCCGAGACGGCGCCCTGTCCGGCATTGACGCGGTTGGCGTCACCCGTGGCGGCGACGACGTGGTCGGCCATGAACGGTGCCAGATGCGCCTTGAGGCCGATCGGGCCCATGCCCGGTCCGCCGCCGCCATGTGGGATGGCGAAGGTCTTGTGCAGGTTCATGTGGCTGACATCGGCGCCGATGTGGCCGGGCGAGGTCAGGCCGACCTGGGCGTTGAGGTTGGCGCCGTCCATGTACACCTGGCCGCCGTTGGCATGGACGATGGCGCAGATTTCGCGCACTGCTTCCTCGAACACGCCGTGCGTCGACGGGTAGGTAATCATCAGGCAGGACAGGTTGTTCTTGTGTTCCTCAGCCTTGGCCTTGAGGTCTGCGACATCGACGTTGCCGTTGTCGTCGCAATCGACGACGACGACCTTCATGTTGGCCATCTGGGCGGTAGCCGGGTTGGTGCCGTGTGCCGACTTGGGAATCAGGCAGACATTGCGGTGGCTTTCGCCACGGCTGGCATGGTAGCGGTCAATGGCGACTAGGCCGGCGTATTCGCCTTGTGCGCCGGAGTTCGGCTGCATGCAGATGGCGTCGAAACCGGTGACGGTCTTCAGCCATTCGGTCAGGCTGGCGATCATTTCGAGATAACCGGCCGCCTGATCGCGCGGAGCGAACGGGTGCAGGCCGCCGAATTCGGGCCAGGTGACCGGGATCATTTCGCTGGTCGCATTCAGCTTCATGGTGCAGGAGCCGAGCGAGATCATCGAGTGGTCGAGCGCCAGATCCTTGTTCTGCAGCGACTTCAGGTAGCGCAGCATTTCGTGCTCGGTGTGATGCGTGTTGAACACCGGATGCTGGAGTACGGCATCAGTACGGATCAGTGCCTCCGGCAGCGCGGAGTCGGCGGCGACCACCTGGGCGTCGATGCTGGCGACATCGAGCGTGACCTGGGTGATCAGCTTGAACAGCGTCGCCACGTCCTCGCGCGTGGTGGTTTCGTCGAAGGAAACACCGAGTACGCCGGCTGACACGCGGCGCAGGTTGTAGCCGGCAGCCAGGGCGTCGCTGTAAACCGCTTCGGCACGGGCGCCGAGGTCGAAATGCACCGTATCGTAGAACTGCTTGGTCAGCAGATTGACGCCAGCACGCTTCAGGCCTTCGGCGAGGATGGCGGTCATCCGGTGGATGCGGCCGGCGATCAGGCGCAGGCCTTCCGAACCGTGATAGACGGCGTACATGCCGGCCATGTTGGCGAGCAGCACCTGCGAGGTGCAGATGTTGGAGTTGGCCTTCTCGCGACGGATATGCTGCTCGCGCGTCTGCAGCGTCATGCGATAGGCGGTGTTGCCGCGGGCATCCTTGGAAACGCCGATGATGCGGCCCGGCATCGAGCGGACGAAGGCCTCGCGGGTGGCGAAGAAGGCAGCGTGCGGGCCGCCAAAGCCCATCGGGATGCCAAAGCGCTGGCTGGAGCCGAGGGCGATGTCGGCGCCCATGGCGCCAGGCGACTTGAGAAGGACCAGCGCCATCAGGTCGGTGGCGACGGCGATGGTCGCGCCCTTGGCCTTCAGGCTGGCGATGACGTCGGTCAGGTCGCGGACTTCGCCGTTGTCGTTGGGATACTGGAGCAGGGCACCGAAGAATTCGCCGTCCTTGTAGTCGTCAAGCTTGCCGATTACCAGTTCGAAGCCGAAGTAGGCGGCGCGGGTCTTGACCACGTCGATGGTCTGCGGGAAGCAGGCGGCGTCGACCAGGAAGCGGTTCGATTTCGACTTGGAGACGCGGCGCGCCATGGTCATGGCCTCGGCAGCGGCGGTG
>JAEUOD010000195.1 GCA_016791065.1 Dechloromonas sp.
ACTGTCGTGCGCATCCAGCCGGACGACAACACCCGTCTGTCCGGCATGTACCGCTCCAAGGACGGTTATTTCACGCAATGCGAGGCACAGGGTTTCCGCCGCATCACTTGGTTCCAGGACCGGCCGGACGTGATGTCCACCTACACCGTGACCCTGCACGCCGACCGCGCGACCTTCCCGGTGCTGCTCGCCAACGGTAATCCGGTGGCCAGCGGCGAGGAAGCGAACGGTCGCCACTGGGCAAAGTGGAGCGACCCCTTCCGCAAGCCGTCCTACCTGTTCGCGCTGGTCGCCGGCAAGCTCGACGTGCTGCGCGACACTTTCCGCACCGCCTCCGGGCGCGAGGTCCAGCTTGCCATCTACGTCGAACCCGGCAAGCTCGACCAGTGCCCGCACGCGATGGCGGCGCTGAAAAAATCCATGAAATGGGACGAGGAACGCTTCGGCCTCGAATGCGATCTCGACCACTACATGATCGTCGCCGTCGGCGACTTCAACATGGGCGCGATGGAGAACAAGGGGCTCAACATCTTCAACACGAAGTATGTGCTCGCTCGCCCGGATGTCGCCACCGACGTTGATTTCGAGAACATCGACCGGGTCGTCGCCCACGAATATTTCCATAACTGGACCGGCAACCGCGTGACCTGCCGCGACTGGTTCCAGCTCTCGCTGAAGGAAGGCCTGACCGTGTTCCGCGACCAGGAATTCGGCGCCGACCTGCACAACCGCCAGACCGCCCGCATCCGCGAGGTGCGCGGCCTGCGCGCCGCCCAGTTCCCCGAGGATGCCGGCCCGATGGCGCATCCGGTACGGCCGGCCAGCTTCGTCGAAATCAACAACTTCTACACCGCCACGGTCTATGAGAAGGGCGCTGAAGTCATCCGCATGATCCAGACGCTGATCGGCCGTGATGCCTTCCGGGCCGGCATGGACGAATACTTCCGCCGCCACGACGGCCAGGCCGTGACCTGCGAGGACTTCGTCGCCGCGATGGCTGCCGCATCCGGCTTCGACTTCACGCAATTCATGCGCTGGTACCACCAGCCGGGAACGCCACATGTCGCCGTCGATGGGTTCTGGGATGCCGGCAGCCAGACCTACACGCTGACCTGCACGCAATCGAATCCCCGCGCCAGCGACCAGGCTCCCTACCTGATCCCGATCCGTGTTGCACTGTTCGCAACGGACGGCACGCTGCTCCCCGGCAGCGAACGCCTGCTGCAGTTGAGCGCAACGACGCAGTCCTTCGTTTTCGAGCACATCGCCGCCGAGCCGATTCCCTCACTTCTGCGCGACTTCTCGGCCCCGGTCTATCTCGACTTCGACTACACGCCGGAACAGCTGACGCTGCTCCTGGCCCATGAAAGCGACCCGTTCAACGCCTGGGAGGCCGGCCAGCGGCTCGCCTCGCAACTGATTCTCGACGCCACGGCGGCGATTGCCACTGGCCGGATGACGAAATGGCCTGCCACCTACGTCGAGGCGGCCCGCCGCCTGCTTACCCAGCACGGCCAGCGCGGCGCCGCCTTCGTTGCCGATGCCCTGACCCTACCCGGCGAAGCGACGTTGGCCGAAATGCTCAATACGGTCGATCCTGATGCCTTGCACGCCGCCCGCAACGCCCTGCGCCACCACCTGGCCGAAGCGCTGCGCGCCGAACTGGCGGGGGTTTATGCTGCATTGGCCCCGAATGCCCCTTACCGTCCCGATGCCGACGAGGCCGGACGGCGCGCCCTGCGCAACCTCTGCCTCGGCTATCTGCTCGAACTCAATGACGAAGCCGGACGCCAATTGGCCATCCAGCAATTCCGCTCGGCCGACAACATGACCGACCAGTTCGCCGCCCTCGCTATCATGGCCCAGACCGACTGCCCAGAGCGCCAAATGCTGCTCGACGATTTCTATCGCCAATGGCAGCACGAGGCCCTGGTCGTCGACAAATGGCTGGTCGTCCAGTCCGGCAGCCGCCTGCCGGAGACCCTGGCCGAGGTGAAACGCCTGACCGAACATCCGGCTTTCGACATCACTAACCCGAACAAGGTCTATTCCCTGCTGCGCAACTTCGGCGCCAACCTGGTCCGCTTCAACGCAGCCGATGGCAGCGGCTATGCCTTCCTGGCCGAGAAAATCGTTGCCCTCGACCGCCTCAACCCACAGGTCGCCTCGCGCCTGGCCCGTTGTTTCGACCGCTGGAAGAAATTCGACCCGGCCCGCCAGGCGCATGCTCGGCAGGCGCTCGAACGTGTCCACCAGACTCCTGGCCTCTCGGGGGACGTCATCGAGGTAACGACAAGGCTGCTCGGGCGTGACACAATCGCATAAGTGAATTATTCCTCGCCAGGCCGAAAATACATTCGGAAAAATGCAAGGAGCATTCTACAATTAAAGGATTGACTGTCCCTGGGGAACGCACCTTCCCGCGCGCCCCAGGATGACATGAACGGCATTGAAGTACGATGGGGTTGGACGAAGGATAGATGGTGGGAATACTCGCAAAGTTGAAAGCCTTGTTCGGCAGCCAAAAGCTGCCGCCGCTGGCGCCCGAAACAATTACGGCGCCGGATACCATCACAGCCCGCGAACCGGCGGCGGAACGACGCACCCGGCACCGCGTCAATGCCCGGGAAGGAACCCGGGTATTGATCATTGACGACTCCAAGACGATCGTCACGGTACTAAAGAAATTCCTGCGCTCGGCCGGCTACGAGACCATCGAAGCGCTTGATGCTGAATCCGGTCTGACACTGTTGCAGCAGCAACGGCCGGAGTTGGTATTTCTCGACATCATGCTGCCCGGCATGAATGGCTTCGCCGCGTTGCGCGCCATTCGCCGCGATCCGCAGACCCGCGACATACCAGTCATCATGATGAGCGGTAACGAGCAGGCCATGGAACAATTCTTCGGCACCCGGATCGGTGCCGACGACTTCATGAAGAAGCCGTTTTCCCGCCACGAAGTCTTCTTCCGTATCGAGCGTCTGCTCGACGATGATCTCGTGCCACGTCGCAGCGTCCGCCCGGCTGCAGTTCCCGTCGCCGCTGTTGCTGGCACCTGAAGACTGTTTGGCTGGTCCCTAGGTGACCAATTCGGCCTTGGCGGCAGCCCAAAGTCGCCGGCTGACCGGCAGTTTCTCGGAAACCCCTCGCAGCAACGCCCAACCGTAAGCTTCGGCATCCTCGCCCGCGGCTTTTTCAAAGCCGGCAAGCGCTTTCTTGGCGACCAGCACCGCCCGGTGCAAGCGAATGAAACGATCGGCGAATTCCGTTTCGAGATGGGTCAACGCCTCGTCGAGCAGGAATTCACGCTCCACGGTCCGGGCAGTCACGTATTTGAGGTCGGCCTTGAAGTAAAGCACCTCATGCACCGGCACTAGCAACAGGCGGCCACGTTCATGGCAGGCGAGATGCGTTCGCCCACCACCGCGGACGTCGCGACCGATTCCGGCAAGCAAGGCTGGGTCGGCCGCCGTCGTGCCGCGTGCCTTCTGGAGTGCAGTCAGCAGTCGCTGGGTACGGACCGGCTTGAGCAGGTAGTCGAGGGCATTGAGATCGAAAGCCTGTACCGCGTAATTGTCGTAGGCGGTGGTAAAGATCACTGCTGGCGGATGCTCGAAGGTACCGAGATGCCCGGCCAGTTCGATGCCATCCATGCCGGGCATGCGGATATCGGCAAGTACCACGTCGACGGCGTTCTCGCGCAGAAAACTCAGCGCCTCCAGGCCATTGGCCGCCTCCCCGACCACCTCGGTCGACAACTGGATCGCGATATCGGCCAACAGTGTGCGCAAGCGCTCACGCGCCAGCGGTTCGTCATCGACGAGCAGGATTCTCAATGGGCTTTCGTTCGGCATGGCAGGACGATTCTGACTTCATAGCGGTTATCTGCGCTCGCGATCTCGAGGCGCGCTTCCAGATCGTAATAAAGCGCGAGGCGCTCGCGGATATTGGCCAGGGCGATCTGGTTGCCGGCCGGATGCGGCACCTGGGGCGTCGTGGGATTGGCAATGGCGATGCACAATTCGTCCCCTTGCGTCGTGATGGCAATTCGCACCGTACCCCCCTCGGCGGCCGGCTCGATGCCATGATAGACGGCATTCTCCAGCAAGGGTTGCAACATGAGTGGCGGAATTGGCAGATCCAGCGCCACCTCGCCGATCTGCCAGTCCACGGCCAGACGATCCCCGAGGCGTAGTTGCTCGAGTTCCAGATATTGCCGACCGAGGGCGATTTCGTCCGCCAGGCTGACCAGCTCGGACGGGTCGCGCATGGCGGCGCGAAACAGGTCGGAAAGCGACTCCAGCGCCAGTTCCGCCTCCTGCGGCCGGGCACGGATCAGGGAAAGCACGGCATTCAGCGAATTGAAGAGGAAATGCGGACGAATCCGCGCATTCAGGGCAGCCAGCCTCGCCTCGGCCTGGGCTGGCGAAAAAGCGGCACTGCGTAACTCGAAATAGGACAGGACAAGGGCTGCCGCAGTCATCGCCAGCAAGGCGGTACGATAGGGACTGCCGACATCGCCCGGCACCAGGAATTGCCAATATCTGTACAGGCTGAAGGCGAGCCCCCCGGCCAGTAGCAGCACCGCGGCCTGCCCGAGACGCAGCGGCAGTCGCCAGAGCTGGTCCCTCAGCAGTGCCAGCAGGCCGAGACAGGTCAGCAGCCAGGGCTCGACCACCGCAGCCAGTTCGACATAACGCAGCAACCACATGGACATATCCTGGACCTGCACGAGCGCAACGAGCAGGGCAAGACCATTGACACCAACCAGCACGCGCAGCATGACCCCGAAATTGCGCCAGTCGGGCAAGGGGTGCGTCGCGGGAAAGTGCCGTATACTTGTCATCTTTGATGCGGATTGTCGTCCAATTCGTCGCTTAACGCCCCATTCTAGACCATAGTCATGA
>JAEUOD010000076.1 GCA_016791065.1 Dechloromonas sp.
GCCAAGATGAGCCGCCTGCAGGGCGCCTCCGGCATCCACGTCGGCACCATGGGCTACGGCAAGATGGAAGGCGAGAAGGACGACCGCGCCATCGCCTACATCATCGAGCGCGACAGCTATACCGGCCCGGCCTATCACCAGGAGTGGTATGGCATGAAGCCGACGACGCCGATCATCTCCGGTGGCATGAACGCCCTGCGCCTGCCCGGCTTCTTCGAGAATCTCGGCCACGGCAACGTCATCAACACCGCCGGCGGCGGCTCCTACGGCCACATCGACAGCCCGGCCGCTGGCGCCAAGTCGCTGCGCCAGGCCTACGAATGCTGGAAGGCTAAGGCCGATCCGATCGAGTGGGCCAAGGAAAACCCGGAATTCGCCCGCGCCTTCGTCTCCTTCCCCAAGGACGCTGACCAGATTTATCCGGGCTGGCGCGAAAAGCTGGGCGTGCATAAGTAAGTGGCAGCGCAACGCTGATTTGAAATCCGTCATTCCCGGCTTGACCGGGAATCCATGGCCGAGGCTGGATTCCCGCCTGCGCGGGAATGACAATTCAAAGCAGTTACGCCGCGATACGTAATCCGAAAACGCCCCGCCGTAGCGGCGATGCAGGTCAGATAGCTGAGAATCGTAAGTTGATTCGTCGTTCCCGCGAAGGTGGGAACCCAGTGCTTGGGCCGTTCTGGATTCCTGCCACCGCGGGAGTGACGGTCAACTGAACTGCATTGCCGCCGAAGCGGGGTTTTTTCCCTTATCGACCGAACGGGAACGATCATGTCCAACGCCGAAAGCTACCGGGTTCAGCAAGCGCCCTTCTACCAGCCGCAAGGCGACGAAGTCGCCCATTACACGGCTGCCTACGCCGCCCGCCTGCCGGTGATGCTCAAGGGGCCGACGGGTTGTGGCAAGTCGCGCTTCGTCGAGTACATGGCCTGGCAGTTGGGCAAGCCGCTGATTTCGGTGGCCTGCAACGAGGACATGACGGCCGCCGATCTGGTCGGCCGCTACCTGCTCGACGCCAATGGCACGCGCTGGCAGGATGGCCCGCTGACCCTGGCGGCCCGCCTCGGCGCCATCTGCTATCTCGACGAAATCGTCGAGGCCCGGCAGGACACGCTGGTTGTCATCCACCCGCTGACCGACCACCGGCGCACCCTGCCGCTCGACAAGAAGGGCGAGCAGGTCGCGGCGCATCCGGATTTCCAGCTCGTCATTTCCTACAACCCGGGCTACCAGAGCCTGATGAAGGATTTGAAGCAATCGACCAAGCAGCGCTTCACGGCCTTTCAGTTCGACTACCCGGACGCCGCCACCGAGGCCGGCATCGTCGCCCGCGAGGCGGATATCGACCCGGCACTCGCCGCCCGGCTGGTCGAGGTCGCCCAGGCCGGCCGCCGGCTCAAGGGGCACGGGCTGGACGAGGGCATCTCGACGCGCCTCGTCGTCTATGCGGCGACGCTGATCCGCCGGGGCATATCAGAGGTCGATGCCTGCCGGATGGCGATGGTGCGCCCGATCACCGACGACGCCGACGTGGTCGACACGCTGGACCACGCCATCGCCGCCGTTTTCGGCTAAACCACGATGGCCGTTCCCGGCATCCGCCACATCGCCGACGCCCGCCAGCGGCTGATGGCCGATCCCGAGTCGCAGGCCGCCTGGGCGGCGCTCGACTGCGGCTTCGCGGCGGTGGCCGATGTGTTCGACGAATGCTATGTCGCGGCCAAGCGGGTCATCGCCGCCGCTGAAATACCGGATTTCCTCGAAGCCGCCCGGATCGTCGGCAAGCTCGGGCGCGGCGCCGAACCGCTGCTCGCCTTCCTCGAACACTGGCCGGGCGTCGTCGAGACCACCGGCCTCGCCCAGTCGGCAATCCTGCCGCCGGTCATGGCGACCATCCGCAGCCTGCAGAAATCGCCCAATGGCCCAGCGGTCACGCCTTTGCTGCAAAGCCTCGGCGCCGTTGCCGCCCGCCTGCGCACGGCAGAGGCGCTGCAGCACTACCTGACGCTAATACTCGATCACTCGGCGCGCACCTCGGGTTCGATCCACGGCCACCACGTCACCGAACCCAGCCCGTCGCTGCCCGTGCTGCTCACCCAGGCGCCGCGCCTGCTCGGCATCGTTTCCCTGGCCGGCCTCAAGCGCTGGATCGCCGACGGCATCCGCCTGACCGGCGACCATCCGGAACGCCAGTGCGCCTTCTTTGCGCTGGCAGCGCCGGAAAGCCGCGCCATCCTGCAGCGCGAACGTGAGGGCACGCTGTTCGCCGACGTCGAACGCCGCCTGAGCCTGACCCTCGAAGCCCTGTGGCAGGACGACAGCCTGCTCGTACCCTATTCGACCGCCTTCGCTGACCACCGCCTGCAACCTTATCTGGCGGCATCCGGCATGCGCCTGCCGGATGCCCTGGAAGACCGTGCCGGCATCAGCGGCCTCGCCCGCTACCGTGCCATGCTCGCCCATCTCGCCGGCCACCGCCGCTGGAGCGCACCCATGGTCGCCGACAACTGGAGCCCGATGCAGCGCCTGGCCGTCGAGACGCTGGAGGATGCGCGCATCGATTTCCTGCTGCTGCGCCGATTTCCCGGCCTCGCCGCGACGCTGCTGGCGCTGCATCCCAAGCCCATCGAAAACGCCTGCGACCCGGCGATGGAAAACTGCCTGCGCCATCGCCTGACCTGCCTGTCGCGCGCCTGCCTCGACCCGGCGCACGGCTACGGCGATTCGCTGATCGTCGAATTCGCCGAGGGATTCCGCGCCCGGCTCGCTACCGGCCCGGCCACGACCCGCGCCATGGCCGAGCTGGCGCTCGCCTACGTCACGCGCAGCCGGCGGCCGAGCGACCAGTTCGCCCAGGTCCATTTCACCGACACCGAAGTCGACTACCGTGACGATAACCGCCACCTGTGGACCTTCATCGAGGCCGGCGACGAGGAGGAGAGCTTCGAGCCGCCCCCCGCCGAGGCCGCCGCCGAACCGGCGGGCCTGCCGCCGCGCCACTACCCGGAATGGGATAACGCCACCCAGGACTACCGCCCGGACTGGGCAGCAGTCTACGAGGCCCTGCATCCGGCAGGCCGAGCCGCCGACATCGACGGCCTTCTCGCCAAACACGCCATGCTCGCCAGCCAGTTGAAGCGCCTGCTCGACCTGCTCAAGCCGCAGGATCGCGTCCGCCTGCGCTATCAGGAAGACAGCAGCGAACTCGACCTCGACGTCGCGGTGCGCGCCCTGGTCGACCTCAAGAGCGGTCATCTGCCCGACGGCCGGATCAACGTCAGCCACCGCACCGATGGCCGCGACATCAGCGTCCTGCTCCTGCTCGATCTCTCGCAATCGCTCAACGAGACGCTGCCCGGCGGCGAGCAGCGCATCCTCGACACGGCGCGCGAGGCCGTTGCCCTGCTCGGCTGGGCAATCGCCCAACTTGGCGACGCCTGCGCCATCGCCGGTTTCCATTCCAACACCCGGCACGAGGTGCGCTATCACCACATCAAGGGCTTTTCCGAGAACTGGGACGATGCCGTCAAGGCCCGCCTGGCCGCCGTCGAGGCCGGCTGGTCCACGCGCATGGGTGCTGCCATCCGCCATGCCGGTCGCCTGCTCGGCGCCCGCCGTACGGAAAAGCGCATCCTGCTTGTGCTGACCGACGGCGAACCATCCGACATCGACGTCACCGACCCGGACTACCTGAGCGCCGACAGCAAGCGCGCCGTCGAGGAAGTGAGCGCCGCCGGCATCACGCCCTTCTGCCTGAGCCTCGACCCCAAGGCCGATGCCTACGTCGGCGATATCTTCGGCCGCCATTGGCGCGTGCTCGACCGCATCGAGCGTCTGCCGGAAACCTTGCCCATGGTGTACCTGACCCTGACCCGCTGATTGACGCCGGCACCGGCGCCCCCTAAAGTCAGTAAATACTGAACAAAACAAGACTGCACTTCACATCCACATGAACTTCGTCCGCACCCTGACCCTGCGCCAGTTGCAGATTTTCGTCGTCGCCGCCCGCCACCTGAGCTACGCGCGTGCTGCCGAGGAGCTGCACCTGACGCCGCCCGCCGTCTCGATGCAGTTGAAGCAACTCGAGGACAACGTCGGCCTGCCACTATTCGAGCGTCTCGGGCGCGGCGTGGCACTGACCGATGCCGGCGAGATGCTGGTGCACCACGCCCTGCGCGTGCTCGGCGAAATCAAGGACGCCGAGTCCAACCTGCAAGCCCTGCTCGGCGCCGAGGTCGGCCAGCTCTCGGTCGGCCTGGTCAGCACGGCCAAGTACTTCATGCCCCGCCTGCTCGCCAAGTTCTCCCAGGAACATCCAGGCGTCGAGGTGCAATTCACCGTCGGCAACCGCGAGGCGCTGCTCCAGAAATTGCAGGACAACGCGATCGACCTCGCGGTGATGGGGCGCATCCCGGTCGAGATCGACGCCCACGCCGAACCGATGGCCGCCCACCCCTACATCATCATCGGGCCAGCCGATCACCCGCTGCGGGAAGCGCGGCGTTTTGATCTGCAGGAGCTGCGCCACGATACCTTCCTGCTGCGCGAGGAAGGCTCGGGCTCGCGCCGGGTGGCCGAGGAGATGTTCAAGAACCACCTGTTCACGCCGGCCCGGACGATCAGCATGGGCAGCAACGAAACCATCAAGCAGGCGGTGATGGCCGGCATGGGCATCGCCCTGATCTCGCTGCACACCCTGCCGCTCGAACTGAAGACCGGCGAGGTCAGCATCCTCGACGTGGTCGGCACGCCGATCGAGCGCACCTGGTACGTCGTGCATATGAACAGCAAGCGTCTGCTGCCGGCTGGTCAGCAGTTCCGCAGCTTCCTGCTCGACGCGGCAACGCCCAGCCTGCAGGACGAATTCGACCGTTACGTGTTACCCCGTACTGCCGCCTGACGTCGATAGGCTACAATCTGCTGCACCGCAACAATGACGACTGACCCCGCTCCCATGCACCCTCGCCTGATGCTCGCCGAACTGGAGGAACACCCGCTCCGCCAGCGCCTGAACAACGAGTTCCACGCCCGGCCGCCGATTCCGCTGGTCGGCGCGATGCTCGTTTCGCACCTCGTCTTCAAGCACAGCGCGACGACGGCGCAGGCCGAGCGCGACAATCTGGCGAAGCTTTGTCAGGGCCACGTCTGCAATTCGATCGACAGTTCGGATTCGCACATGATGCTGGAGACCGGCGCTTTCCGCATGCGCTGGGAGCTGCACACCGAATTCTCCAGCTACACCTTCTACCGGCCGCTGGCCAGCGGCGAGGAACTGCACCCCGACGTCACCGCCTTCGACGCCGTGCATCCTGAGTGGATGACGGGTATCCCCGGCAAGCTGATGGTCGCCACCCACGTCGAACTGCGCTCGACCGACGAGATCAGCCCGGAATCGGTACTCGCCAACCTGACGCCGAGCGGCCGCACCATGGTCGCCGCCAAGGTGGCCGACGAAGCCGCCTGGATCTTCACCGATTTCAAGATCGACAACGGTTTCTCGCGCTTTCTCGTCCTCAACGCCGGCATGACCCAGCGCCAGACCGGCCGCACCGTACAACGGCTGTGCGAGATCGAGACCTACCGCATGATGGCCCTGCTCGGCCTGCCGGTCGCCAAGGAAGTCAGTCGCTGGCTGTACAAGGGCGAGAAGCAGTTGGCCGAGCTGATGGACCGCATCGGCCAGGCCAAGTCGCCGAACGACGAACGCGACGTGCTCGCCACGCTCTCCGCGCTCGCCGCCGAAGTCGAACACTCGGTCGCCCGCACCACCTTCCGGTTCGGCGCGGCGCGGGCCTATCACGGCCTGGTCATGCAGCGCATCGAGGAACTGCGCGAGACGCGCATCTCCGGCCTGCCGACTTTCTTCGAATTCATGCAACGGCGGCTCCTGCCGGCGATGAACACCTGCGAGGCGATCAGCCGCCGCCAGGAAGAACTCTCTGCCCGCGTCGCCCGCAACAGCCAGCTGCTGCGCACCCGCGTCGACATCGAACTGGAGCGCCAGAACCAGGAGCTGCTCGGCCAGATGAACCAGCGCGCCAAACTGCAACTGCGCCTGCAGGAAACCGTCGAGGGTCTCTCGGTGGTCGTCCTCACCTATTACGGCTCGCAGCTCGTGCAATACCTCGCCAAGGGCACCAAGGAACTGCACCACCTCAACACCGACGTGATCACGGCCATCTCGATTCCGGTGATTGCCGCCGTCCTGGCCTGGGGTACGCGCCGCATGCGCAAGAAGCTGGCAGCCGAAGAGGGCGGAGCCGCACATTAATTTATAATCGCGTTTTTGCTTTCGGGAACACGACCGTGACCGCTCCGCTCTTCGAATCCTCCATCACCAGCCTGCCGCTCATTTCCAAGGGCAAGGTCCGCGACATCTACGCCGTCGACGCCGACAAGCTGCTGATCGTCACCACCGACCGCCTCTCGGCCTTCGACGTCATCCTGCCGGACCCGATTCCGCGCAAGGGCGAAGTGCTGCAGGCGGTGGCCAACTTCTGGTTCGCCAAGCTCGGCCACATCGTGCCTAACCAGCTGACTGGCATCGATCCGGAATCGGTGGTCGCCGAGAACGAACGCGAGCAGGTGCGCGGTCGCGCCGTCGTCGTCAAGCGCCTGAAACCGCTGCCGATCGAGGCCGTGGTCCGCGGCTACGTGATCGGTTCCGGCTGGAAGGACTACCAGCAGACCGGCGCCATCTGCGGCATCGCGCTGCCGGCCGGCCTGAAGATGGCGCAGAAGCTGCCGCAGCCGATCTTCACCCCGGCGACCAAGGCCGAAGTCGGCGATCACGACGAGAACGTCTCCTACGAGCAGGCCGCCGCCAACTGCGACAAGACCCTGGCCGAAGCCCTCAAGGGCACCGGCAAAACCGGCGCCCAGCTCTGCGCCGAAGCCCGCGACGCGGCCATCCGCCTCTACGAGGAAGCGGCCGTCTATGCGGCGACACGCGGCATCATCATCGCCGACACCAAGTTCGAATTCGGCATCGACGCCGCCGGCACGCTGCACCTGATTGACGAGGCGCTGACCCCGGACTCTTCCCGTTTCTGGCCGGCCGACCAGTATGCCGAGGGCAGCAACCCGCCGTCCTACGACAAGCAGTACGTCCGCGACTACCTGGAAACCCTGGACTGGGGCAAGGTCGCCCCCGGCCCGAAGCTGCCGGCCGAAGTCATCGCCCGGACCAGCGCCAAGTACATCGAAGCCTTCGAGCGCCTGACCGGCCAAACTTTGTAAGCATCCGCCGCGAACCCGCGGCGAAGTCACCTGTCGAAGGAACATAATCCACAGGGAGGATGTTCCGATGACGACGCTTTTCGGTGCTAACTTGTCCCTGCCGGCCGCTCGGCAGGTTTCCCCCGGCCAGATCCTGAACTGGCTCGCCGCTGGCTGGCGCGACGTTCGCGCCAATCCCATTCCCAGCCTGGCCTATGGCCTGCTCTTCGGGCTTGCCGGCGACATGATCCTGCTCGCCAGCGTCAGCAAGCCGCACCTGTTCGGGGTGGCGATTTCCGGGTTTTTCCTCGTCGCGCCGCTGCTCGCGGCCGGGCTCTATGAATTGAGCCGGCAAAACGCCGCTGGGCAAAAGCCCATCTTCATCGAATCGCTGCAGGTGTTCCGCCGCCACGGCCGGCCGCTTGCTCTGTTCGGCCTGCTGCTCGGCCTGATCACCCTGCTCTGGGAGCGCTTTTCAGCCGTTTCCTTCCGCCTGCTCGGCGAGGAGTCGGGTCTGGCGATCAACCGCTTTTTCACCGACGTCGTGCTCAGCGGCGAACATAACGGCTTTTTCGTGACCTGGCTGATCCTGGGTGCCATGCTCGCCCTGCTCACCTTCGCACTGAGCGTCGCCTCCGGCCCGCTGATCATCGACCGCAACCGTGATGTGGTCAGCGCCATGCTGTTCAGCCTCAATGCCTTCGCCACCAACGTCGTGCCCCTGCTGCTCTGGGCGCTGGCCATCGTCGCCCTGACCCTGCTCGGCTTCGCGACGCTGCTCTTCGGCCTTGTCATCATCATGCCGATTCTCGGCCATGCGTCGTGGCACGCCTATCGCGACCTTGTAGAATAGAGACATCCGGCCCAACCCAGACGGGCGGCGCGACCGCCCGTTTTTCATGACCCCGACAACAACATGACAACGACCAATCCCCTGCTCGGTTTCTCCGACCTGCCCCGCTTCGACACCGTCCAGCCCGAGCACGTCAAACCCGCCATCGAATCCCTGCTCGCCGACGGCCGTGCCCTGATCGAGAAGCTGACCGCCGACAGCACTCCGGCCACCTGGGCCGATTTCGCCGGCGCGCTGGCCGACGGCCTGGAACCCTTCGGCCGCGCCTGGGGCATCGTCGGCCACCTGCACTCGGTCAATGACGTGCCGGCCTGGCGCGAGGCCTACAACGAGATGCTGCCCGAAGTCTCGCGCTTCTACGCCGAACTCGGCCAGAACCTCAAGCTGTTCGAGAAGTACAAGGCGCTGCGCGCCAGCGCCGAATACGCCACGCTCTCCGTCGAACAGAAGAAGGTCGTCGATAACGAAGTCCGCGATTTCCGCCTCAGCGGCGCCGAACTGCCGGAAGACCAGAAGCCGCGCTTCCAGGCGATCATGGAAGAACTGTCGCAGCTGTCCGCCAAGTTCTCGGAAAACCTGCTCGACGCGACCAATGCCTTTGCCGAGGTCGTCACCGAAGAATCCCTGCTCTCCGGTCTGCCCGACGACATCAAGCAGGCGGCGAGAACGGCGGCCGAAAAGGCCGGCATCGACGGCTGGAAATTCACCCTGCACGCCCCGTCCTACGGCCCGGTCATGCAGTACGCCGACAACCGCGAACTGCGCGCCCGAATGTACCGCGCCTACGCCACCCGCGCCGCCGAATTCACCGACGGCACAAGCAAGCCGGAATGGGACAATACGCCGGTCATGCAGCGCATGCTGACCCTGCGCCAGGAAGACGCGCAGATGCTCGGCTTCAACAATTTCGCCGAAGTCTCGCTTGCCCCCAAGATGGCCGACACGCCGGCACAGGTGCTCGCCTTCCTGCGCGAACTGGCGGCCAAGGCCAAGCCTTTCGCCGAGAAGGACATCGCCGAACTGAAAGCCTTCGCCAAGGATGAACTCGGCCTGACCGACTTCCAGCCCTGGGATGCCGCCTATGTCTCGGAAAAGCTGCTGCAGGCGCGCTACGCCTTCTCCGAGCAGGAAGTGAAGCAGTACTTCACCGAACCCAAGGTGCTGGCCGGCCTGTTCAAGGTCATCGAGAGCCTGTTCACGGTCAAGGTCAAGCCGGACACCGCCCCCGTCTGGCACGAGGACGTCCGCTTCTACCGGCTGGAAACGCCGGCCGGCGACCTCGTCGGCCAGTTCTACCTCGACCTCTATGCCCGCGAAACCAAGCGCGGCGGCGCCTGGATGGACGAAGCCCGCGCCCGTCGCCGCACGGCCGGCGGCATCCAGAAGCCGATCGCCTACCTCAACTGCAACTTCGCGCGCCCGGTCGGCGACAAGCCCGCCACCTTCACGCACGACGACGTGATAACCCTCTTCCACGAAACCGGCCACGGCCTGCACCACCTGCTGACGCGCGGCGAGGAACTGGGCGTCTCGGGCATCCACGGCGTCGAATGGGATTCCGTCGAACTGCCCTCGCAGTTCATGGAAAACTACTGCTGGGAATGGGATGTCGTGCAGGGCATGACGGCCCATGTCGATACCGGCGCGCCGCTGCCGCGCGAACTATTCGACAAGATGCTGGCCGCCAAGAATTTCCAGG
>JAEUOD010000084.1 GCA_016791065.1 Dechloromonas sp.
CAGGAAGGCGCCCTTGGCCTTGACGATCTTCGAGACTTCCTTGAGGTGCTCGTCATTGACGCCGGGGATCAGCACCGAGTTGACCTTCACCAGGATGCCCCGGTCGGTCAGCATCTGCAGGCCCTTCTGCTGCTGCTCGATGAGAATCTTCGCGCCTTCGATTCCGAAGATGCGCTTGTTCTCCCAGTAGATCCACGGATAGATCTTGGCGCCGACTTCGGGATCGACGCAGTTGATCGTGATCGTGACGTGATCGATGTTGTGCTTGGCGATCTCGTCCACATACTGGGGCAGCGAGAGGCCGTTGGTCGACACGCAGAGCTTGATGTCCGGGGCCTTCTCCGAGAGCTGCTCGAAGGTCTCGAAGGTGCGGGCCGGGTTGGCGAGGGGGTCTCCAGGTCCGGCGATGCCGAGTACGGTCATCTGCGGAATCTCGGCGGCGACGGCGAGTACCTTCTTGATCGCCTGGTCGGGGGTCAGCAACTCGGAAACGACGCCCGGGCGGGATTCGTTCGAGCAGTCGTACTTGCGGTTGCAATAGTTGCACTGGATGTTGCAGGCCGGGGCGACCGCCACGTGCATGCGGGCGAAGTAATGGTGCGCTTCTTCCGAATAGCAGGGATGGTCCTGGACCTTGGCACGGATGTGATCGGGCAGATGGCCCAGGGCATCCGGTGCCGTGCCGCAGCCGCTGGAGGCGCAACCGCCGCCTTCTGCTGCCGGTGCTGAATTGCTGATGACTGGAAGTTCCACGATGAAGGCTCCTCGAATACTGTGCGCAGCCTTTTCAGCAATCGGTGTGCCAGGGGTATTTGCTTATAAGAATCAAATGGATGGCTTGCTTCAAGAAAGCCCTTGTCGGGTGGCTTGTCGCAAATGCGACAGGGCGGCGTTGCCTGGCGTGGCGCGACTTAAGGAAGCCTTAATTCGCGCCACCTAGACTCGCATGGCATTCATCGACGAGTCCGAACATGATCCGCCTTTCCCGATTGACCTTTCTCCCGCTCATTTTCGCCGCTCAGGCTCTGTCTGCCGGCGAGACGATCAGCCTGCAGGCAGCGCAGTTCAAGGCGCTCGGTATCGCGACCATGGCTGTCGGGAGCGACGATGCGGGCCGTGGCGGCACCTTGCCGGCGCGCGTGCTGGTGCCGAATGCCCAGATGCGGGTCATCGCCGCACCGGTCGGCGGGATGATCGAGATGCTGGCGGTAGCGCCGGGCGCATCGGTCAAGCGGGGTCAGGTCCTCGCCCATCTGGCAAGTCCGCAGGCCCTCGAACTGCAGCGCGATGCACTGCAGTCAGCCAGTCAGTCAGGCCTGTTGCAGCAATCGCTGAAGCGTGACGAACAACTTTTCGCCGAGGGCCTGATCGCCGAGTCGCGTCTGCAGGCAACGCGTGCCGCCGCCGCTCAGGCTTCGGCACTCGCTACCGAGCGCCGCCAGGGCATGGCCATGTCCGGCATCGCAGCCGGCAAGCTGGGCGGTCCGCTGATTTTGACTGCACCGATCGACGGGGTCGTGCTCGAACAGGGCGTGCAACTGGGCCAGCGGGTCGAGGCGGCCAGCCTGGTCTATCGCATCGCCAAGCTTTCGCCGCTCTGGCTCGAAATCCAGGCGCCGGTTGATGTCGCTGCGACCTTGCGCGAAGGCACGCCCGTTACGCTGCCGGTAGCGGGTGCCAGCGGCAAGCTGATCGCCATTGGCCGCGCCGTCGATGCCGCCAGCCAGACGGTGATCCTGCGGGCGGAGGTGGTGCTGGGCGCCGATCGTCTGCGTCCGGGTCAGGTCGTCGAGGTTGGTATTGCCGGGGCGACGGGCGAGGGTGGTGCGGCCGGGCAGCGCTTGCCGGCCGGCGCGCTCGTCCGCCACGAGGGCAAGACCCTGGTTTTCGTCCAGACGGCGAGCAACGCGCAGGGGTCGAGCTTCGTCGCCCTGCCGGTACAGGATATCAGCCAGGGGGGTGACAGCGTCGTGGTCGACGCCGTGAAACCCGGCGACAAGGTCGCCGTCAAGGGCGTTTCCGGCCTCAAGGCCATGCTGGCCGGCGTCGGGAAAGAGTGATGCTTGCCGCCCTGATCCGCTTTTCGCTGACCCAGCGGCTCCTGCTGCTGGTGTTGACGGCCATGCTCATCGGCGCCGGCGTGCAGGCCTTCCTCGGCCTGCCGATCGACGCCTTCCCGGATGTGTCGACGACGCAGGTCAAGATCATCCTCAAGGCGCCGGGCATGACGCCGGAGGAGGTCGAAACCCGCCTCGCCGTGCCGGTCGAGCAGGAAATGCTTGGTATCCCGCACCAGCGTCTGCTGCGCTCGACCTCGAAATATGCCCTGACCGACATCACCATCGACTTCGAGGACGGCACCGATATCTACTGGGCCCGCCAGCAGGTCGGCGAGCGTCTCGCCGCGGCCATGGACAACCTGCCGCCCGGTGCCAGCGGCGGCATGGCGCCGATCACCACGCCGCTCGGCGAAATGTTCATGTTCACCATCGAGGGCGATCTGCCGCAGGCCGAGAAGCGGGCCCTGCTTGACTGGGTGATCCGCCCGCAACTGCGCACCATTCCCGGCGTTGCCGACGTCAATAGCCTGGGCGGCGAGGTGCGGACGTTCGAGATCGTGCCCAATCCGCAGAACCTGGCGGCGCGCGGCCTGGCGCTCAAGGACTTGCAGGCGGTGCTCGAAGGAAATAACCGCAACGACGGCGCCGGCCGCCTCAATGACGGCGAGGAATCGCTGCTGGTGCGGGCCGAAGGGGCGATCCGTACGCTCGACGATGTGCGCGCCATTGTCTTGCGGGCAAAGGATGGCCTGGTCGTTCGCGTCGGCGATGTCGCCGAGGTTCGTTTCGGCGCCTTGACCCGCTATGGCGCGGTGACACGCAACGGCCAGGGCGAGGCCGTCCAGGGCCTGGTACTCGGCCTGCGCGGCGCCAATGCCCAGACCGTCGTGGCCGGCGTCAAGGCGCGGCTCGCCGAGATCGCGCCCAGCCTGCCGGCCGGCGTCACGATCGAACCCTTCTACGACCGCAGCAACCTGGTCGGGCGCGCCGTCGGCACCGTATCGAAAGCGCTGCTCGAAGCCATCGTGCTCGTCGTGCTGCTCCTGCTCGCCTTTCTTGGCAACCTGCGCGCCGCCTTGGTGGTCGCCCTGATGCTGCCACTGTCGGCGCTCGCCACCTTCATCCTGATGCGGCTCTACGGCCTTTCGGCCAACCTGATGAGCCTGGGCGGCCTGGCCATCGCCATCGGCATGCTGGTCGATGCAGCCGTCGTCGTCGTCGAGAACGTCGAGAGCCAGCTCGCCGAGGCCCAGGAGAACCTGCCGACCCTGCACCTGATTTTCCGCGCCGCGGCCGAGGTTGCCTCGCCGGTGACCTCGGGCATCGTCATCATCATCATCGTCTTCCTGCCGCTGCTGACTTTGCAGGGGCTGGAGGGCAAGATGTTCGGGCCGGTCGCGCTGACCATCGTCTTCGCGCTCGCCTCGTCGCTGCTGCTGTCGCTGACCGTGGTGCCCGTGCTCGCCTCCTGGCTGATCAAGCGCGGCGTGCATCATGAACCCTGGCTGGTCAAGAAAATGGCCACCATCTACGACCGCGTGTTGAGCCTGGCGCTGGCCAACAGCCGGCGCTTCGTGCTCGCGGCCGGCATCGCCCTGGCCGCCGCAGCCGCTGCCTTCCTGCTGCTGGGAAAAAGCTTCATGCCGACCATGGATGAAGGCGACCTGATCATGCAGCTGGAAAAGCTGCCCTCGATCGCCCTCGACCAGACCATCGCCATCGACAGCCGCGTCCAGCAGGCGATCCTGGCTCAGGTGCCCGAGGTCAAGGCCATCGTCGCCCGCGCTGGCGCCGACGAACTCGGCCTCGATCCGATGGGCCTCAACCAGACCGACACCTTCATGGTCCTGCAGCCCCGCGAGACCTGGCGTAATGGCGATCCCGCCTGGCTGGCCGACCAGTTGCGCGCGCTGATGGCCGATTTCCCCGGGATCGGCTTTTCCTTCACTCAGCCGATCGACATGCGCGTCTCGGAAATGCTGACCGGCGTGCGTGGTGATCTGGCGATCAAGGTGTACGGCACCGATCTGCCTACCCTGAATCGCCTGGCTGAGGAGATCGTCGCCACGCTGAAGAAGGTGCCCGGAGCCGAAGATACCTTCACGCTCAAGAACGACGGCGTGCAGTACCTCAAGATTGGTGTGGACCGTCTTGCTGCCGGGCGCGCCGGGCTGAATGTGGACGACATCCAGAACGACCTGAAATCCCTGCTTGAAGGCCGCAACGTCGGCGTCGTCATCGATCAGGGGCGGCGCGTGCCGGTCGTCCTGCGCGGGCCGCAGAGCCTGCTTGCCTCGCCGGCCGATTTCGAGGCTTTGCGTCTGTCCACGCCCGATGGCGGCAGCGTGCCGCTGGCCAGCGTCGCGAAGATCGCGCGCGTCGACGGTCCGGTCAAGGTCGACCGCGAAAACGCCCAGCGCTATGTCGTTGTCCAGTCGAATGTGCGCGACCGCGACCTGGTCGGCTTCGTCGAGGATGCCAAGGCAGCCGTCGCCCGTGAGGTCAAACTGCCCGAAGGCTACCGCCTGGCCTGGGGCGGCCAGTTCGAGAACCAGCAGCGGGCGGCGGCGCGGCTGATGGTCGTCGTGCCCGTGGCGCTGCTGCTCATCTTCTTCCTGCTCTTTTCCACCTTCGGTTCAGTGCGCCAGGCCTTGCTCGTCCTCTCCAACATCCCCTTCGCCATGATCGGCGGCGTCTTCGGCCTGCTCGTCTCGGGCGAATACCTGTCGGTTCCGGCCTCGGTCGGCTTCATCGCGCTGCTCGGTATCGCCGTGCTCAACGGCGTCGTCATGGTGACCTACTTCAACCAGTTGCTGGCACGCGGGCTGGCCGTTGGCGAGGTCGTCGTCGAAGGCGCCAAGCGCCGCCTGCGGCCAGTGATGATGACGGCCAGCATTGCCGCCTTCGGCCTGGTGCCCATGCTTTTCGCCACCGGTCCGGGCTCCGAGGTGCAGCGTCCGCTGGCCATCGTCGTCATCGGCGGGCTGGTCACCTCGACGGCGCTGACTCTGGTCCTGCTGCCCATCCTTTTCCGGCGTTTCGGGGTCAAACCCGCCGTCAGTTTCCGCGAGAACACCCATGGCTGATGTCCTGCTTTCCCTGACCATGCCCAACGACGTCGCCCAGCACGTCGAGGATCTGCTGCTTTCCCGGCCCGATCTCGTGCGCGGCTTTACCGCCAGCGTCGCCGAGGGGCACGGTTCGGTCGTACCGCTGGTCGAGGCCGCCGAACTGGTCAGCGGTCATTCGCCGCGCACGCAGATTCGCACCGTCGGCAGCGAAGAATCGATGCGTACCGTGCTGGCGCTGATCAAGGCTGAATTGCCCCAGGCCAATGTCTTCTACTGGCTGGTGCCGGTCATCGAAATGGGGCGGCTATGAAAAAGTCACTGCTTTTGCTGCTTCTCGCCATTGGCGGTAGCGGTATGGCCGCTGAACCGATGCCTAACCTGCCGCCGGCCGAGATTGTTGCCCGAGTGCTCGACACCAACCCGAGCATCCAGGCGGCCGGTAGCCAGGTGCTGGTCGAGGAAGCCAATCGCCGCCGCCTTGAAGCCGGCCCTTATGAGTGGAGTGTCCGGCTCGGCGGCCAGCAGCGCAACTACACGCCGGCGACCGGATCGGGCGAGCGCTTCAACGAATGGAATGCCGCGATCGAACGGCCGTTGCGCTTGCCCGGGAAGGGTTCGGCCGATGCCGAATTGGGCGCCGCCGGCGTGGCCCTGGCGGAAACGGCGCGCGGCGACGCACGGCACGAGACCAGCCGGGCGCTGCTCAAGGCCTGGTTCACCTGGCTCAAGGAAGGCACATCGGCGAAGCAGTGGGGCGAGCAGGTCGCCTTGCTCGACAAGCAGGCGAGGGCGGTGCAGCGCCGCCAGCAACTGGGCGATGCCGCGCGGCTCGAAGCCATCCAGGCGGAAGCGGCGCTAGCCCAGGCAGCTGCCCAGCTCGCTCAGGCCCAGGTACGCCAGCGCACCGCGGCCGAAGACTTGAGCCGCCGCTTTCCCGGGCTGCCGCTCGTCGAACCGAACAGCATCGCCGAACCCCTCCCGGTGTCCGGCAGCGCCAGCGAATGGATAGAAAAAATCCTCCAGCACAGCCACGAACTCGGCGTCGCCCGCGGCGAGGTTGGGCGGGCGCAGATCCTCGCCGGCCGCACCGGGCGCGATCGCCTGCCCGACCCGACAGTCGGCATGCACGTCTCCCGCGAACGGGACGGCGAAGACCGCATCATCGGCGCCTACATCAACATTCCGTTACCGGGCGGTGCCCGGCGCGCCACGGCCGATGCCGCCCTGGCTCAGGCCGATGCCTATGGCCGCCGGGAGGCGGCAGTCCTGCAGAAAATTACGGCAGAGGCCGCAGCCCTCTACCAATCCGCCAATGCGGCTTACCCGACCTGGCAATCCGGCCGCGAGGCGGCCCAGCGGCTCGGTCAGGCCGCCGACCTGACGGCGCGTGCCTACCAGTTGGGCGAGGGCAGTCTCAACGATCTGCTGGCGGCACGACGGCTGGCCAACGAGGCGCAGTTATCGGCGCGTTTGCTGCAACTCGATGCTTTGGAACTGCGCTACCGCCTGTTACTCGATGCTCACCAGTTGTGGGATTTCGATGGAGAGGACGAGACGGGGAAGTGAGCATTTCAGGCTCGAAATACGAGCCCTGGGAAAGCATGCTAAAGCCCCGTCAAGGGCAGCTTCACGAGTGCCATCTCAATTCCCAATACAACGCTGGCAGATCGCATCGACATGGATGGCCGTCGTGTTGAGGAGGGGAATGTTGGTGTCGCCGTCGTGAAGAAGCAGCGGTAATTCAGTACAACCAAGGATAACGGCATCGAGTTGGTGGCGTTCCTGCAAGCTGCAGATGATGGCGAGGAGTTCTTGCTTTGTCGCCGCGGTGAAGACACCGTGTTCGATTTCGCTGATCAGTCGTTCGTGGATGCGTTGTTGTTCTTCTGTGTTGGGAACAAAGATGGATACGCCATCGCGGGCGAAAAAGTTCGATTGCATGGTGAAGGCGGTTCCCAGCAGCCCGAGGCGCTTGTAGCCGTTAACTTGAGCTGCAGCCAGCGTGGCATCGACGATGCTGACCAGTGGGATCGGTGACATTGCTTGTACCCGATCAAAGACGATATGGGGCGTATTGGCCGAGATCGCGGCAAATTCCGCACCAGCCAAATGTAGCGCGCGAACCTTGTCGGCTAGCCAGTTAGCGAGCGAATCCCATTCGCTGGCCTCAATCATGGCGAACAAGCGGGTGATGTCGAGGCTGAAGATGACTATTTCCGGTATGGCCAAGCTATGATTGCGCGTCTGGAAGTGGTCGACGATGCGCTGGTAGTAGTCGATCGTTGCTTGAGGCCCGAGGCCCCCGATGATGCCGATGGTGTGCAAGGCTATTCCTCTGTGGTTTAAGAATCACAGCTTGATTTTAGTCGTATTGCATATAAATCATGTTAATGGCATCGGATTTGGGCCCGATCTTTCGGGGTCGGGACAATGCACTCAGCAATTGCCCTTCTTCGCCTGGCCCGGCGGGCAGAAGCCACCACCGTGACCAGGATCGACGACGACGCTACCCGAGGGGGTGTAGACCGCACAGCTACTGAGTAAGGTAACGGCGGTGATAAGGGTGATGAGCGCTTTCATGTTCAATCTCCAGAAGCCATGGAAATGCCTGAGGTTCTTGGTGAACTTTCGGCGTGCATAGGTGAGTCGTGTTTCAGCAATCTCAAGGATTGTGAGCCTTTAAGCCATGCTTAAGTTTCGGCTAATTCCGCGTTAAGACTCGCTGGCTAGACTCGTTTTCCATGAACCCCGAATGGAGAACGACGATGCGCCCGATACCGATCATCCTGCTGCTCCTGCTGAGCAGCGCCAGCCAGGCCGAGACGCCGCAGCAGATCGGCCAGGCCTATGCCGCCGAGGCGAAGGTCACGGCATCCGCCCAGCGCGGCGAAGCCTTCTTCCGGCAACGTTTCGGCCAGAACGACAAGATGCCGGGTTGTACGAGCTGCCATACCGATAATCCGCTCAAGGCGGGCGAGCATGCGGTGACCGGCAAGTCGATCCGGCCGTTGGCGGTCTCGGCCAACGCCGATCGCTTCAGCGATGCCGCCAAGGTCGAGAAGTGGTTCGGGCGCAATTGCAAGGAGGTGGTCGGCCGGGCCTGTTCGCCGGGCGAGAAGGCCGATTTCGTGGCCTACATGAGCGAGGTGCGCTGAGATGAAAAAGCTTTCTTTCATCGTTCTGCTGGCCGCCGCCATGCCTGTCTTCGCTGATCGCATGCCCTTGCCGGCCGATACCCCGGCGAGCTTCCGCAACGAGTGTGGCAGTTGCCACCTTGCCTATCCGCCGGCCTTGCTGGCGGCGGCCGACTGGCAACGGACGATGGCCGGCCTCAAGGATCATTTCGGCAGCGACGCGAGCGCTGGAACGCAAGCCGAAAGGGAGATCGCCGACTTCCTGGCGCGCCATGCAGGCAGCGCCAACAAACTGGGTAGCGCTGGCAGCCCGCCGCGCATCAGCCAGACCGAGCGTTTCACGCGCAAGCATCGCGAGGTGCCGGCCCGCTACTGGCGCGATCCGCGCGTCAAATCGGCGGCCAATTGCGAGGCCTGTCATCGCGATGCGGCGAATGGCCGTTTCAGCGAGCACGACATCGCGATTGCCGAACTGCGGAGATAAGCCATGAAAAAGATACTGGTCTGGGATCTGCCCGTCCGCGTCGGGCACTGGCTGATGGTCGGCGGTTTCATCCTCGCCTGGCTGACTTCGGAGAGCGAAAGCTTGCGGCTCGTTCATGTGATTGCCGGCGCGACTGTCTTCGCTGTTGCGCTCTTCCGCCTGCCCTGGGGCTTTATCGGCAGTCGCTATGCCCGGTTTGCCGATTTCGTTCGCGGCCCGGCGGCGGTTAAAGAATATGCAGCCGGTCTGATGAAGCTGGAGCCGGCTCACCATGTCGGCCACAATCCGGCAGGCGGCTGGGCCATCGTGCTGCTGCTCGGACTCGGCATCCTGGCCGGGGCGAGCGGCTGGGCGATCTACAACGACGTTGGCGGGCACTGGCTCGAAGAACTGCACGAGGGCCTGGCGGCCACCATGTTGACGGTGGTGCTGGTTCACCTGGTCGGAGTTTTCACAGGCAGTGTGCTGCATGGCGAAAACCTCGTGTCCGCCATGCTCAGCGGGCGCAAGAACGGCTCGCCGGAAGCCGCTATTCCGTCGCAGCGGCCATTCGCCTTGCTCGTCCTGCTCGCCTGGGTGGTGGGCGCGGCCTGGTGGATGGCCAACTGATAGAATCCGGCCATGCGCATACTGCTAGTCGAAGACGATCCGCAACTGGGTGACGGCCTGACCATCGGGCTGCGCCAGGCGGGCTTCGCGGCCGACTGGGTCAAGGATGGCCAGAGTGCCGACCATGCCCTGCAATCGGAAATCTTCGACCTCGTCGTGCTCGATCTAGGGCTGCCACGCCTTTCGGGCATGGATGTCCTGACCCGGGTCCGGGGCCGCGGCCAGACCATGCCCATCCTCGTCCTGACCGCCCGCGATGCCACGGGCGACAAGGTTTCCGGCCTCGATGCCGGGGCCGACGATTACCTGGTCAAGCCGATTGATCTCGACGAACTGACCGCCCGCATCCGGGCGCTGACCCGGCGCAGCGCCGGTCGCGCCGCACCGCTCCTGGTTCATGGCGAGATTGCCCTCGATCCCGCCGCCCATTGCGTGACGCGTGCCGGCCAGCCGGTCGAGCTGTCCAGCCGCGAGTTCTCGCTGCTCCAGATGTTGCTCGAGAACACCGGTCGTGTCCTGACACGCACCCAACTCGAACAGTCGATCTACGGCTGGCGCGACGAGCCGGACAGTAACGCCCTCGAAGTCCATATCCACCACCTGCGCAAGAAACTGGGTAGCGAGCTGATCCGCACCCTCCGCGGCGTCGGCTACACCATCGCCAAGTGAATACCGTCTGGTTTTCCCTGCGCCGGCGACTGCTCGGCCTGCTGATTGGCGGTGTAGCCGTCGCTTGGCTGATCACGATGATTTTCAGCTACATCGATGCCCACCACGAGGTCGACGAACTATTCGACGCCCAGCTTGCCCAGGCCGCCCAGACGCTGCTCGCCCTGGCCAGTCACGAGGAGGGCGAGGACATCGAGGATCTCGGCGATGCCGGCCACAAATACCAGCGCCGCTTGCGCTTCCAGATCTGGCGCTCCGACGGCGAATTGATCGTCCGCTCGAACAATGCGCCCAGGTCGCCCCTGACCAGCGTCGCCGGGTTTTCCGAAACCCGCGACGACGAAGGCCACTGGCGGCATTACAGCCAGTGGAATGGCGAGCGCAGCCTGCAGGTTCAGGTCAGCGAAAACCACCACATCCGCGACGATCTGATCGGCCACATTGCCTGGCGCCTGCTTTTCCCGGCGCTCTTCGGCCTGCCGCTGATCGGGCTATGGGTCTGGCTCGCCACCCGCCAGGGGCTCTCGTCGCTCGACGGGCTCGCCCGCCAGATAGCGAGCCGCGATCCGCAACAATTGCAGCCGCTGACGCCGGCCAGCGCACCTGAGGAAATCCGTCCCATGCTGCAGGCCCTGAACGGGCTGTTCCAGCGGGTGGAGACGGCACTCGAGGCGGAGCGCCGCTTCACGGCCGATGCCGCGCACGAACTGCGGACGCCGCTCGCCGCGTTGCAGGCGCAATTGCAAGTGGCGCTGCGGGCGCGCGACGACGCCGAGCGGCAGCGTTCCCTGGCGCAACTGCAGAGCGGCCTGACGCGGGCTTCGCACCTGGTGGACCAGATGCTGCAACTGGCCCGGCTCGATCCAGAATCCGGCCTGCCCGATCCGCAACCCGTCGATCTCGGCAAGCTGGCCGAAGCCGTGTGCGCCGAGTTGGGGACACACATTCTCGACAAGCAACTCGACTTCGACCTCAACGCCGAGTCCGGCTGCACGGTGATCGGCCAGGCCGAGTGGCTACGCGTCCTGATCCGCAACCTGGTCGACAACGCCATCAGCTACACGCCGGCGGGTGGGCAGGTGCAACTGGCCATCGCTGCGGTCGACGGGAAATGCCGCCTGAGCATCTGCGACAGCGGCCCAGGTATTCCGCCCGAGGCGCGGGAGAGCGTACTTCGTCGCTTCCATCGCCTGGATCAGGGCGAGCAGCCGGGCAGTGGCCTCGGCCTGGCCATTGTCGCCCGCATCGCCGAACTGCATGGTGCGGTGCTGCGGCTTGAAGACAATCCGGCCGGTGTCGGCTTGTGCGTTACGGTCGCCTGGCCATAGGGCCGGTGGCATCCGGAAGCACCGGGGTTTCCAGTTCGTCGAGACGGCGCTCGATCTTTTCGACGGCCGCATTCAGTTCCGGCAGGTAGCGGCGAACCGCCTCGTCCATTGGCACGGCCTTTTTCAGGAAGACGACGTTGACCGCCGCCAGCACGCTGCCCTTGTGGCGAATCGGCACGGCAATCGCGGCGATCTTCACCTGCAGGTTCCATTCGCCGTCGTTGGTCGCGTAGCCCTGGCGGCGGACCTTTTCCAGCATCTGCTCGACCAGGACGCGGTTGCGCGCAAAATTGGCCTGCTCGTCGTTGCCGGCGACCAGCAACTGCAGGATCTGCCGCCGCTCCTCGGGACTGCAATAGGCCAGGTAGGCGCGGCCGGCCGAAGTGAAAAGCACCGGCATGCGCTGGCGGATCATCGCCCGGTGGAAGGAGAGAGGGCTGAAACGGTGCGTCGTCTCGCGGACCAGCATGCAGTCGCCGTCGAGCGTACTCAGGTCCGATGGCCAGACGACTTTTTGCAGCAGTTCGCCGAGCACCGGGTTGGCAACTTCTGAAATCCATTCGTCATCGGTAAAGCCATCGCTCAACTGGCGGATTTTCTGGTTCAGGCGATAGCTGTCGTCGGACACGCTGCGCCGGACATAGCCCTCGGCCTGCAGGGTTTCGAGCAGGCGGCGCACGGTGGTCCGGTGCAGGCCGGTCGTCGCGCTCAGTTCGGCGATGCTGGCCCAGCCGTTGGCCGAGAGGTTGATGGCGTGCAGGATGGCGAGGCCTCGACTCAGTCCTTGCACATGGGTGTAGCTCGCTCCGCTGGATGGACGCATGGTTTTTCCGAAATAATGTGTTAAATCATTTTAAAAACAATGTTGTGCATATAGTGAACATTCGGGAGATAAATTTTCATCGTCTCTTGCATCTCCCTAGAATGGCTTCACCAACTAAAACGACACGGAGACAAAACATGATCCATCGCCCAGGCGATACCGGCCAGCCGCCGCGACACGGGTAAGCCCCGGTCTTTCGCACCCACCCAAAAATCCGGCCCTTGCGCTTGGGGAGTTGAGGCTCCCCAACGGGAGCGGCTTGCCTGAATCCGCATATTAGGAGCATTCATGAGCATCAAGCTGAAATGCCTGTCGCACACCCCGCTACGCGGTCTCAACGACCCGGGCGCCGATGTTACCCGGGAAGTCGATGCCATTCTCGCCAAGTCACGGGCCGAAGTCGAAGCCTTCGATCCCGAACTGATCGTCGTCTTTGCGCCGGATCACTACAACGGCCTGTTCTACGACCTGATGCCGCCCTTCGTCATCGCCACCGCGGCCGATTCGGTCGCCGACTACCAGACCTTGCCCGGCCCGTTGTCGGTGGCCAAGGATCTGGCCCTGGACATGGCCAAGTTCATCCTCGACAGCGACATCGACATCGCCATCTCGCATCGCCTGCAGGTCGACCACGGCTGCACCCAGACCCTGGAAGAACTGACCGGCAGCCTGACCCGTTACCCGGTGATCCCCATCATCATCAACTCGGTGGCGCCGCCGTTCGGCCCCTATCGCCGCATCCGCAAGCTTGGCGAAGCGGTCGGCAAGTTCGTCGCCAAGCTCAACAAGCGCGTGCTGATTCTCGGCACCGGCGGCCTCTCTCACGAACCGCCCGTGCCGCTGCTGGACGGTGCCCCCGAGGATATCGCCAACTTCCTGATCGCCGGTCGCAACCCGACGCCCGAATTCCGTGCCGCCCGCCAGGCCCGCACCCTAGCCACCGGCAAGATCTTCGGCACCCCAGAATGCGAGCTGACACCGCTCAATACCGAGTGGGACCTGGCCTTCATGGACCTGCTGGTGGAAGGCCGACTGGCTGAAATAGACAACTTCAAGATCGAGGAAATCTCCCGCGCCGCGGGCCGCTCGACGCACGAAATCCGCACCTGGGTCGCCGCTTTCTCGGCCCTGGCTGCCGCAGGTTCCTACAACGCTCGCCAGGACTACTACCGTCCGATCAACGAGTGGATTGCCGGCTATGGCGTGATCAGCGCCGAAGTCGTTTGACCCGAAATTTTCAAAATTCAAGGAGTCCCAAGATGAGCAAGATCGAAAAATTTGATGTCCAGATCCCGACCGAGGACGAAGTCGTCCAGCGTGCCCACGACATGATTCCCATGCTGCGTGCCCGTGCTGAAGAGTGCGAAAAGGCCCGCATGGTGTCCCCGGAAACGATTCAGGCATTCAAGGATGCCGGCTTCTTCAAGATTCTCCAGCCCAAGCGCTGGGGCGGCTATGAAATGAACCCCAATGTGCTCAACCGCGTCCTCATGGAACTGGCCCGCGGTTGCCCCTCCAGCGCCTGGAACGTCATGGTGCTCGGCGTCCATCCCTTCGAGGTGGGCCTGTTGCCGACCCAGGTCGGCGACGAACTGTGGAGCGCGGACAACACCCAGCTCGTCTCGTCTTCCTATGCGCCTTTCGGTACCGTTGCCAAGGTCGAGGGCGGCTACACGCTGAACGGCGAATGGCTGACCTCCAGCGGTTGCGACCATGCGGCCGGCGGCGCTTTCGTCGGTGGCCGGGTCGAGGAGAACGGCGAACTGGTCTTCCGCTCCTTCTGGATCCAGCGCAGCGACTTTGAGATCGTCGACGACTGGTTCGTGGTCGGCCTGGCCGGTACCGGCAGCAAGAAACTGGTCATCAAGAACGTCTTCGTGCCGGACTACCGCAGCCATGTCATCGGCGCCTACGGTGACGACTCGCACGGCCACGTCGAGAACCTCTACAAGATGCCCTTCTTCTATGTCTTCTACGCGGCCGTCTCGTCGGTCATCATCGGCATGGCGCGCGGCATGGCCGATCTCTACATCGAACACATGGTGCCGCGCCAGAACATCAACCAGGCCGTCGGTGCCGCGGTGAACGACCCCTTCATCAAGGGCAAGCTCGGCGAGGCCTACGCCAAGATCGTCGGCGCTTCGGCCCGTGTCATCCAGAATACCGAGGAAGCCTGGCGCTATGCTTCCAAGGGCCAGCTGGTGCCGCTCGAAACCCGCATCCGCCACTTCGCCACCAACCAGTTCACCGGCGGCGAGTGCTTCGAGGCGGCCCACATGATCTTCAAGAAGACATCGACCCGCGGCGTCTGGATGAACTGCCCGATGCAGCGCCAGATGCGCGACATCCTGGTCGGCGCCAACCACATCACGCAGAACCAGGACAACATCGGCGACCTGCTCGGCGGCCACCTGCTCGGCAATCCGCTGCCGCAGCCCAACCCGTTCGGCGCCAAGCCGGCCGCGACTGCGCAGTACCAGTGAGGGCAGGGCAATGAGCCAACAAATCAACCAGCTGCTCGACTGGCAGCCCAACGCCAAGCTGGCGGCGATGCCGACCGTCAGCGCCGAGGACCATCGCTACGGCATGCGCCACTTCGCGGTCGGCGTCACCATCATCACCGCCCGCGACGGCGAAACCCGGGCCGGCCTGACCGCCACAGCCGTCTGTTCGGTCACCGCCGATCCGCCGCGCCTGGTCGTCTTCGTCAACAAGAACGTCGCGGCCAGCGAGATCATCCTCAACAGCGGCGCGCTTTGCGTCAATGTCCTGGCCGGCGAGCAGGAGGAGGTCGCCAAGGCCTTCGCCGGCATGATCAAGGAGGTGCATGGCGACGCCCGCTTCGAGCACGCTTGCTGGCGCGAGCTGGTGACCGGCGCGCCGACGCTCGATGGCTCGCTGGCCAATTTCGATTGCCGCGTCATCAAGGTGTTCGACGAAAGCACGCACAACGCCTTCCTGTGCGAAGTGCTGGCCACCTGCGAACGCAATGACGGTGAGGCCCTGATTTACCTGAACGGCGCTTTCCGCCGTATTCCGCAATAAACGTTGAACCCTGAAGCAGCCCCCTGAGGAGACAAGAATGAAACTGAACAAGCTGTTTGCCCTGACCATCGCCGCCCTGGCCGCCGCCCCGGCTTTTGCCGACATCAACGTCGGTGTCATCGCTTCGCTGACCGGCCCGGCCGCCGCCCTCGGTGCCGAGACCAAGAAAGCAATCGCCCTGTTCCCGACCACGGTTGGCGGCGAAAAGGTGAATTTCATCCTGCTCGACGACGGCACCGATCCGACCAACGCCGTCAAGAACGTGCGCAAGCTGATTTCCGAAGACAAGGTCGATGCCATCCTCGGTCCCAACCTGATCAGCACCGCCATCGCCATGGCCGATGTCGCCAATGCCGAGAAGACGCCGATGGTTTCGGTCGCCCCGCTCGACGTCTCGGGCGACAAGCGTGGCTACATCTTCCGCAGCGAGCCGTCGGCCGATCTCATGGTCAATCGCATCGTCGCCGACATGGTCGAGAGCGGTGCCAAGACCGTGGGCTTCATCGGTTTCTCCGATTCCTGGGGCGAACTGCTGCTCAAGGCGCTGACCAAGGCCACCGAAGGCAAGCTCAACATCGTTGCCACCGAGCGTTACGGCCGCGCCGACCCCAGCGTCCAGGCCCAGGTGCTAAAGGTGATGTCGGCCAAGCCCGATGTCGTCTTCGTCGGCGCCTCCGGCACGCCGGCCGCCATGCCGCAGATCACACTGCGCGAGCGCGGCTTCAAGGGCAAAATCTACCAGTCGCATGGCGTGACCAGCAAGGAATTCCTGCGCGTCGGTGGCAAGTCGGTCGAAGGCGCGCTGATTCCGGTCGGCCCGGTGCTGGTCGCCGAGCAGCTACCGGACAGTCATCCGGCCAAGAAAAATGCGGTTGCCTTCGTCAAGGAACTCGAAGCCAAGAACGGCCCGGATTCGCGTTCGACCTTCGCCGGCGCCTCCTGGGATGCCTGGCAACTGCTCCAGAACGCCATCGTCGGTGCCCAGAAGGGCAAGGCCAAGCCGGGCACGCCGGAATTCCGTGCCGCCCTGCGTGACGGTATCGAGAAGACCAGCAAGCTGGTCGGCACCAACGGCGTCTACACCATGGCCGCCAACGATCACGCTGGTTACGACGCGAGCGCCATCGTCCTGATCAAGGTCGAGAACAACCACTGGAAGCTGGTCAAGTAATGGGTGCCGCCGACATGCTCAGCATCGAAGCGGCCGCGGCCGAACTCAAGTCGGCCGCGCTCGGCGGCGGCACGATTGCGCCGCTGCGCGAGCGCCTGGCCGGGGTGTCCGGCGAAACCGCTTATGCCGTCCAGGATATTAATACCCGGGCCTGGCTGGCCGAAGGGCGCCGCCTGGTCGGCCGCAAGATCGGCCTGACCTCGCTTGCCGTCCAGGCCCAGCTCGGTGTCGACCAGCCCGACTTCGGCATGCTCTTCGCCGACATGGCGGTTGGCGACGGCGAGGCAGTGGCGCTGTCCCGCCTGATCCAGCCCAAGGTCGAAGCCGAAGTGGCCCTGGTCATCGGCCGTGACCTGACGCACGAGCGCCACACCTACGCCGACATCATCGGCGCCACGGAATACGCGCTGCCGGCCATCGAGATCGTCGACAGCCGTATCGCGAACTGGAACATCAAGTTCGTCGATACCGTCGCCGACAACGCTTCGAGCGGCCTGTTCGTGCTCGGCGGCCGGCCGGTACGGCTGCACGACATCGACCTCACCGCCTGCGCCATGCGTATGAAGCGCGGCGAAGCCGTCGTTTCGCAAGGCAATGGCCGGGCCTGCCTGGGTAGCCCGCTCAACGCGGCGATCTGGCTGGCCGACACCATGGTCCGCTGCGGCCGCCCGCTGCTGGCCGGCGACATCGTGCTGACCGGCGCCCTCGGCCCGATGGTCGCGGTTACCGAACCCAGCCGCTACGACGTGTCGATCGACGGCCTCGGCACGGTCAGCGCCCTGTTCGCCTGACAACCTTCCCCCACGGAGAATTGAACATGAAAAAAATCAAATGCGCCCTGATCGGTCCTGGCAACATCGGGACGGACCTGCTGGCCAAGCTCAAGCGCAGCCCGGTGCTCGATCCGGTGTGGATGGTCGGGATCGATCCCGAGTCGGACGGCTTGAAGCGCGCCGCCGAGCTGGGCCTCAAAGTCACCGCTGACGGTGTCGACGGCCTGCTCCCCCACGTCATCGCTGATGGCGTGCAGATCGCCTTCGACGCCACCTCGGCCTACGTCCATGCCGAGAACACGCGGAAGCTCAACGCCCTCGGCGTGCTGATGATCGACCTGACGCCTGCCGCCATCGGTCCCTTCTGCGTGCCGCCGGTCAATCTCAAGGAACTGGTCGGACGCAAGGAAATGAACGTCAATATGGTCACCTGCGGTGGCCAGGCCACCATCCCCATGGTTGCCGCCATCTCCCGCGTCCAGAAGGTCAAGTACGGCGAAATCGTCGCCACCATCAGTTCCAAGAGCGCCGGTCCCGGTACCCGCAAGAACATCGACGAATTCACCCGTACCACCTCGGGCGCCATCGAAAAGGTCGGCGGTGCCGAAAAAGGCAAGGCCATCATCATCATCAACCCGGCCGAACCGCCCCTCATCATGCGCGACACCGTGCACTGCCTGACCGAAGACACTCCCGACCAGGCCCGCATCACCGACTCGATCATGACCATGATCGCCGAAGTCCAGAAATACGTGCCGGGCTACCGCCTGGTCAATGGTCCCGTCTTCGACGGCAACCGCGTCTCCGTCTTCCTCGAAGTGCAAGGCCTGGGCGACTACCTGCCCAAGTACGCCGGCAACCTCGACATCATGACCGCCGCCGGTGCCCGCACCGCCGAAATGTTCGCCGAGGAAATCCTCAAGGGCAGCCTCACGCTCGAACCGGTCACCAACGTCGGCACCGCCAACACGGCCGGCTGCGGCGCCCACTGAGCGCGCCCGCCCAACCCCAGGAGAAAGACATGACTCTCAAAGGCAAGAACATCACCGTCCACGACATGACCCTGCGTGACGGCATGCACCCCAAGCGCCACCTGATGACGCTCGAGCAAATGGTCAGCATCGCCAGCGGCCTCGACGACGCCGGCATCCCCCTCATCGAAGTCACCCACGGTGATGGCCTCGGCGGTTCCTCGGTCAACTACGGCTTCCCCGCCCACACCGACGAGGAATACCTCGGGGCCGTCATCCCCAAGATGCAGCAAGCCAAGGTCTCGGCCCTGCTGCTCCCCGGCATCGGCACCGTCGATCACCTCAAGATGGCGCGCGACCTCGGCGTCCACACCATCCGCGTCGCCACCCACTGCACCGAAGCCGACGTCTCCGAGCAGCACATCACCATGGCCCGCAAGCTCGACATGGACACCGTCGGCTTCCTCATGATGTCCCACATGAACAGCCCGGAAGGCCTGGTCAAGCAGGCCAAGCTCATGGAAGGCTACGGTGCCAACTGCATCTACGTCACCGACTCGGCCGGCCACCTGCTGCCCGACACCGTCAAAGCCAGACTCGGTGCCGTGCGCGATGCGCTCAAGCCCGAAACCGAACTCGGCTTCCACGGCCACCACAACCTCGCCATGGGCGTCGCCAACTCCATCGCCGCCATCGAAGTCGGCGCCAACCGCATCGATGCGGCCGCGGCCGGTCTCGGCGCCGGGGCCGGCAACACGCCG
>JAEUOD010000162.1 GCA_016791065.1 Dechloromonas sp.
CATCCGCACATGTTGCGTCATTCCTTTGCCTCGCACGTCCTGCAGTCGTCCGGCGACCTGCGGGCTGTGCAGGAAATGCTCGGCCACGCCAGCATCGCCTCGACGCAGGTCTATACCCATCTCGACTTCCAGCACCTCGCCAAGGTCTACGATTCGGCCCATCCACGCGCCAAAAGATAGCCTCCAATTGACCTTTTCTTCTCCAGGGCCTATGATCAGCGGTTCTGAAAATTCGCCGGATTCAAGGAGTTAGTCATGGCCATCAACCGCACCCGCCGTTCTTCCCTGGAGCGCCGTTGCGTTTCCAAGTCCAGCAAGCGCCTGTTCAAGGGCACTGGCAAGACCATGTTCAAGGTCATTTACGCTGCCGAATGCCACGCTCGTAACCGCAAGGGCTTGGGCGCTTAATTCGCTGCTGCCATTCCGGGCCCCGGTTGCCGCAAGGTGACCGGGGCCTGTTGCTTTTCAGGTCAGGAAAATCATGGCTCAACTGATACTCATGCCGGGGAAGGAACGCTCGGCGTTCAAGCAGCATCACCCGTGGCTGTTCGCCGGCTCGGTCGGTCGACTGGAAGGGCGCGCCCGGCCGGGCGATACTGTCGAGGTGCTGGCCGACAACCTGCGTCCGCTGGGGCGTGCCGCGTATAGCCCCAAGTCGCAGATCCGCGCCCGCTTCTGGACCTTCGATCCGGAAGAGTCGGTTGACGATGCTTTCTTCAAGCGCCGTGTTGCCGCCGCCGTGGCGCGCCGCCAGGCGCTGCCCGAGTTGCGCGGACAGCAGGGGCTACGCCTGATTCATGCCGAATCGGATGGCCTGCCCGGTGTGATTGCCGACCAGTATGGCGATACGGTGGTTGTCCAATTGACGTCAGCTGGCGCTGACAAGTGGCGCAACGCGATTGTCGCCGGTCTGGTCAAGGCGACCGGATGTGCCCGGGTCTATGAGCGTTCCGATTCCGACGTGCGCGGCCTCGAAGGACTGGAGCCGACGACCGGATGGTTGCATGGCGAGGCGCCGGATTCACCGCTGACTATCGCCGAAAACGGCGTGACGCTCGGCATCGATATTGCTGGTGGCCACAAGACTGGCTTCTACCTTGACCAGCGTGAAAATCGATTCCTGCTCGGCCAGCTTGCCGCCGGCAAGGATGTCCTGAACTGTTTCTGCTATACCGGCGGCTTCTCGCTGCAGGCGCTGGCGGGCGGCGCGGCGAGTGTGCTGTCGATCGACTCCTCCGGCCCGGCGCTCGATCAGGCGCGCGCCAACCTAGCGCTCAATCCCGCTTTGCCGGCCGACCGGGCGACCTGGCTGGAGGCCGACGTCTTCCAGGCCCTGCGTGATTTCCGCAAGGAAGGCCGCCAGTTCGACCTGATCGTCCTCGATCCACCCAAATTCGCGCCATCGGCCTCGCATGCCGACCGTGCGGCCAAGGCCTACAAGGACATCAATCTGCTCGGTTGCCGCCTGCTCAAGCCGGGAGGCCTGCTTATGACCTATTCCTGCTCCGGCGGCATCGGGCTGGAACTGTTCCAGAAAATCATCGCCGGTGCCGCGCTCGATGCCGGCCGTGAAGCCCGCATCGTCCGGCGTCTGGCAGGTGCGGCTGATCACCCGGTGGCATTGAACTTTCCGGAAGGCGAGTATCTAAAAGGCCTGCTCGTCCAGATCGATTAAGCTTCGTCCGTGAGTCCGTTGCGCCACCTGCTCCTCGTCGTCGTTCTCCTGTTCGCCCAGCTGGCGGCGGGGGCGCACGCCGTCGAGCATGCGGCGAACCAGGAAGGCACGCTGACCAAGCATGCCTGCGAGCTTTGCCTGGCCGGGCATGATCTCGGTTCGGCTCTGCCAACGCTGGCCTCGCTGCCGCCGGTGATCGCCCAGCGGATCGCCCCCGACAGTCGGGAAATCCAGGGGCGCATCGCCCTGCCGCCGCCGCTGGCTCGCCAGCGCGACCCGCCCATCGCCTGAAAACAGCCCCTTCCCGATCGCCGACCGCGCAGTCTTGTCCGGTCGGCGTCCCCGCGTTTTCAGGAGAATTCCATGTTGCACAAGCCATTTGCCATGGCTGCGCTGCTTGCCGCCTCGTGCGGTGCGCAGGCGGCCGCTGATACCGATCTTGCCGCCATTCGTAGCCAGATCGACGAAATGAAGAAGTCTTACGAGCAGCGCATCGCCGCGCTGGAACAGAAACTGGCGGCCGCCGAGGCGAAGCCCTCGGCCCAGCCTGCGGCCCGCACGGCACCTGTTGCGTTGGCCGCCGCGCCAAGTGTGGCGCCCAGGACCGAAGTAGCGGCCGAGCCGGTGGCCAATCTCCGCCAGCCCGCTCCGGCTAGCGGTTTCAACCCGGAGGTCTCGTTGATCCTCCAGGGGCAGTACAAGAATATGAAGAATATTGCCGAGCGCGGAATCACCGGCTTCGTGCCGGCAGGGGGCCATGATCATGGTGACGGCGCCATCGAAGGCATCAATAAACGCGGCTTCTCGGTCGATCACACCGAACTGGTGCTTGCCGCCAATATCGATCCCTACTGGCGTGGTCAGGCCATCCTGGCCATGCTCGACGGCTCGGTCGAAGTCGAGGAGGCGTGGTTCCAGTCACTGGCTATCGGCCATGGTGTCGGCCTCAAGGGCGGGCGGTTCCGTTCCGGGATCGGTTACCTCAACGAACAGCATCCGCATATGTGGGATTTCGCCGATGCGCCGTTGATGTACCAGGCGATGTTCGGCACCCATGGCAGTTATGCGCAGGACGGCGTGCAACTCAAGTGGCTGGCGCCGACGCCGATCTTCCTGGAGTTCGGTGCCGAATTCGGTCGTGGCGCCAACTTTCCGGGGAACGATCGCAACAAGAACGGCAGCGGTGCCGGGGCGCTGTTTGCCCATATCGGCGACGACTTGGGCGTTTCGAACAGCTGGCGGGCCGGCATTTCCTACCTGAAGACGGCGGCCAAGGGGCGCGAGGCGCATGTCGAGGATGTGAATGGTCTTGAAGCAGCTACCGCCTTCGATGGCGACTCGACGACCTGGCTCGCCGATTTCGTCTGGAAATGGGCACCCAACGGCAACCCGGCGTACCAGAACTTCAAGTTCCAGAGCGAATATTTCTCGCGCAGCGAAAAGGGGCACCTGAACTGTTCCGACGACGAAGGTGCCGGCAATGCCTGCGATCCGCTGGCGGCCGGCGACAGCGTGACCAGCCGATACAAGACCCGGCAGTCCGGCTGGTACGCCCAGGGCGTTTACCAATTCACGCCGAACTGGCGTGCCGGCCTGCGTTACGAGCAACTCGACAGTGGCACGCGCGATTTCGGCAGCAACGGGGCCAACCTCGTGGTCGACAGCTACAAGCCGAAAAAGGCCTCGGCGATGGTCGATTACAGTTGGAGCGAGTTCTCGCGCCTGCGTTTGCAATACGCCCAGGACAAGTCGATGGCCGGTATCACCGATCATCAGTGGACCCTGCAGTACATCATGAGCCTGGGTGCCCATGGCGCTCACAAATTCTAGGAGACGGCGATGAGAAAACTGTTTCTGGCAACGCTGCTCGGTCTGGCAACCCTGCCGGCCATGGCCGATCTGCAGGTTTTCGCGACCGTTCCCGAATGGGGTGCGCTGGTGCAAGAGATCGGCGGCGACAAGGTCAAGGTCTATACGGCGACCAACGCGCTGCAGGATCCGCATCGCATCGATGCCCGTCCGTCCCTGCTGGCCCGGGCGCGGCAGGCGCAACTGGTGGTCGCAGTCGGTGCAGACCTTGAGATCGGCTGGTTGCCATTGGTGCTGCGCGATTCGGGCAATGCGGCCATCCAGCCGGGGCGACCGGGTTACTTCGAGGCAGCGACCTTGGTTAGGCGGCTCGATGTGCCGGCAACGCTTGACCGGGCGCATGGTGACGTCCATGCCGCAGGCAATCCGCATGTCCATCTCGATCCGCGCAACGTGCTCCGGGTGGGCGAGGCGCTTGCTGCCCGCATGGCGGAACTGGATGTGGCGAATGCGGCGGCTTACCAGGCCGGATTGAAGGCATTTGCCGGCAAATGGCAAATGGCAATGGCGCGCTGGGAGAAAGAGGCCGCACCCCTGCGCGGTGTACCGGTTCTGGTGCACCATGCCTCCTTCGTCTATCTGATCAACTGGCTCGGCATGAAGGAAGTCGGCACGCTTGAACCCAAGCCCGGTATCGAACCGACCAGCGGCCAGCTTACCGCCTTGTTGGCCCGGCAACAGAGTGCGCCGGCCCGCATGGTGCTCCGCGCCGCCTACAACCCGGATGGGCCCAGCCGCTGGATAGCCGACAAGGCTGGGATTCCGGCCGTCATGTTGCCCTATACCGTCGGCGGAACGGCCGAGGCGAAAGACCTGTTCGGCTTGTTCGACGACTCTCTGCAGCGCTTGTTGAAGGGGATGCGTTGAATTCGCTGCTGGTGCTCGATAAGGTCGTCGCCGGCTGGCAAGGGCCGGCGACCCGACCTATCGACTTGCGTCTGGGAGCTGGCGAAGTGGTGGGGCTGAGCGGCCCCAACGGTGTCGGCAAAAGTACCTTGTTGGCGGCGCTGGCCGGCCGGGCCAGCGTTTTTGCCGGGGAGGTCATCCGTCAGCCCGGACTTCGTCTGGCTTTGCAGACACAGGACATCCCGCCGCTGCAGGGCTTGCCGCTCTCGGGGCGGGAATTGCTGGCCTTGACCGGTGCCGGTAGCGAAGGCCTCCCGCCCTGGCTGCTCGGGCATCTCGATAGCCGCCTGGATCGCCTGTCGGGCGGGCAGCGCCATTATCTTGCCTTGTGGGCCGTCTTGCAGGCGCCGGCCGATCTCGTGTTGCTCGACGAGCCGACCAATAATCTCGACGCCGCCGGCGTTGCCTATCTGACCGAGCATTTGCGTGACCGGGCGGCGACCGGGGCGGGTATTCTCGTGGTCAGCCATGATGCAGCCTTTGTCGCGGCGGTGTGCGACCGCGTCGTCACCATGGAGTCGCCTCATGTGGCATGAGCTGTTCCTGATCCCTTTCCTGACCGGACTTTGTCTAGCCATTCTGCTGCCGCTGGTCGGCAGTTATCTGCGCCTGCGCGAGGAATGGTTGGCCGCGCTGGCCTATGCCCATGTCGCCGCGGCGGGGGCCTTGCTTGCCTTGGTTGCCGGGGTGGCACCGGCTTTGGGCGGCGTGGCGCTGGCCGGTCTGGCAGGGGCGGGCAAGCGCCTGTTCGCCAGGCGACTGAGCGGCGGCTCCAGCCATGCCTTGCTCCTGCTCGGTGGCTGGGCGAGCGCCGTGCTGCTGGCCGCCAATCATCCGCTGGCTGAACGCCTCGGTCATGCGCTGTTCGACGGTCAGCTCTATTTCTCCGATGCCGGTCAGCTCTGGCTGGTTGGGTTGGCGAGCCTGGGGGCGTTGGGTATCCTGTGGCGATGGTCGGCTCCCCTGTTGCTCAATCACCTTTACCCGGACTTTTTCCGGATTCGCGGTCTCAGCATCTGGCCGGTAGAGCATGGCTTCGACCTGCTGGCGGCGCTGGTGCTGGCCCTGGCCACCATGAGCATGGGGGTCATGGGCGCGTTCGCGCTGGTATTCGTTCCACCCTGGCTGGCTTTTCGCCGGGGCGGGAGTTGGAGGGGCGGTCTTGCCTGGGCAGTCGGTATCGGCCTGCTCGCCTACCTTGTAGCCTTTGCCTTGGCCCTGGGATTGGACCAGCCGTTCGGGCCGGTGCTCGGATTGGTTCTGATTGTCATGGGATTGGTGATTGCATGACGCCTGAGGTCATGCTAAAACTCCTATCCCGGACGCGGAGTGGTCATGGTTTTTTCCTTCTTCAAAAAACAAGCGCAGAAAATGCCGGAGCGGCAGATGGCGAAGCCGCGCCCTCTGCAGCCCGAGGTTGCTTCCCCCAAGCCGGCTGAGGCCGAGGCCGACTTGCCGGCCGTCGCCCTGCCTGATCTTGAATTCACGTCGGCTGCGGCGCCGGCGGGGGCAAGAACAACGGCCATCAGTACGCCGGCGACGATTGATGAGGCCTCGGTTCGCACTGACATCAATTTTAGCGTTGAGGATTTCGATGCCGACTTTACCGAGTCGAGCGTCATGGGCATCGACGTCGAACATGGCGGTGATGCCATTCAGTCGGATATCGAGCATGTCGTGGTTCTTTTCGCCAACGGTCAGGATGCCGCCGCACGTTCCCTGCTCGAAAGCTTCGTTCAGTCCTACCCGGGTACCGAGGGCAAGCGCTTCTGGTTCCTGCTCTTCGACCTGCTGCAAGCGAACGGTGACCGCGCGGCGTTCGACAAGCTTTCCGCCGATTTCGTCGAGGCCTGTGAGATGTCGCCCCCCCCTTGGCGCGCCGAGGTGCCGACGCTGGTCAAGAAGAATCCGGGTGAAAAACTCTTCGTCTTGCAGGGAGTCCTGACGGAAGAGGGTGCCCAACCGGTAGCCGAACTGGCCGGACTCGCTGCCCAGAAGATTGCTGTTCGGGTCGATTGCGGCAAGTTGGTCGGTTGCGACGACGAAGTCGCCGGGGAATTGGCCGAACTGCTCAGCAAGGCCCGTCGAAGCGGTGTTGCGTTGACGCTGACCGACATCGACCCCTTCATCGAGCGACTCAACGAGCGCATGGTTGCTGGTGATGCCTCACACTCGAAGAGTTGGTTGCTGTTGCTCGAGTTGCTGCAACGTCATGGGTCGCAGGAGGCGTTCGAGGAAAGGGCGGTTGACTATGCCGTGACCTTCGAGTTGTCGCCGCCTTCCTGGGAAAACGTAGCGGGGGCCGTGGTCAAGTCCGTGCTCAGCATGCCGCCTCAGGATGGTGCCCATTACCTCTCCGGCGATCTCAAGCATTGCCGCTTCGATGACCTGATCACGCTGCTCGAAACCGAGGAGCAGCCGGTCCTCGATTTTTCCGGTGTGCGCCGGATGGATTTTTTCTCGGCCGGGCAACTGGTCAATCGCATCGCGCCGTTCAAGGCGGCGGGCAAGGATGTGGTCATCCGCAGCCCGAATCATCTGATCGCCGAACTGATGGCCGTTGTCGGCCTCAACAAGCAGGCGCGCATCATCGTCCCCAAGTCTTAAGTCAGGAATACTCATGGAGCAATATCACGGCACGACAATCCTGTCGGTGCGCCGGGGCAGCGTCGTCGCCATGGGCGGCGACGGCCAGGTCACGCTCGGCAACATCGTCATCAAGGCGACGGCCAAGAAGGTTCGCCGCCTTTACCAGGGGCGCATCCTGGCCGGTTTTGCCGGCGGTACTGCCGATGCCTTCACCCTTTTCGAACGTTTCGAGGCCAAGCTGGAAAAGCATCAGGGCAATCTGACGCGTTCAGCCGTCGAATTGGCCAAGGACTGGCGTTCCGACCGCGCCCTGCGCCGACTGGAAGCAATGCTCTCGGTTGCCGACAAGGATGTTTCCCTGATTATCACCGGCAACGGCGACGTTCTGGAGCCGGAGCAGGGCATCGTCGCCATCGGCTCGGGCGGCTCCTATGCCCAGAGCGCGGCACGCGCCCTGCTGGAAAACACCGACCTGTCGCCCCGCGACATCGTCACCAAGTCGCTGGAAATCGCCGGCGACATCTGCATCTACACCAACCGCAATTTCACGATCGAGGCCCTGGAATGACCGCGATGACGCCGCAGGAAATCGTCTCCGAACTGGATAAGCACATCGTTGGCCAGAGGAATGCCAAGAAGTCGGTGGCCATTGCCTTGCGCAACCGCTGGCGGCGAGCCCAGGTGGCCGAGCCGCTCCGCCAGGAGATCACGCCGAAGAACATCCTGATGATCGGTCCGACCGGCGTCGGCAAGACCGAGATCGCGCGCCGCCTGGCCCGCCTGGCCAATGCGCCCTTCATCAAGATCGAGGCAACCAAGTTTACCGAGGTCGGTTATGTCGGCCGCGACGTCGAGACCATCATCCGTGATCTCGTCGAGATTGCCATCAAGGGCCACCGCGAGCGTGCCATGAAGCAGATGCGGACGCGCGCCGAGGATGCCGCCGAGGACCGCATCCTCGACGTCTTGTTGCCGCCAGCGCGCGGCCCCGGTTTTTTTGCCGAGAACAACACGGGTAGCGACGAGAACGCGACGCGCCAGAAATTTCGCAAGAAGCTGCGCGAAGGCGAGCTCGACGACAAGGAAATCGATATCGAACTGACCGCGCCGAGCATGCAGGCCGAAATCTTCGCGCCGCCCGGCATGGAAGAACTGACCCAGCAGATACAGGGCATGTTCCAGAACATGGGTGGCGGCAAGAAGAAGTCGCGTAAGCTGAAGATCAAGGAAGCCTTGAAGCTGCTGACCGACGAGGAGGCCGCCAAACTGGTCAATGACGAGGAAGTGAAGCTGCAGGCGGTTACCGCTGTCGAGCAGAACGGTATCGTTTTCCTCGACGAACTGGACAAAATCGCTAGTCGCTCCGAAATGCAGGGGGCGGACGTCTCGCGCCAGGGTGTGCAGCGCGACCTGCTGCCGCTGGTCGAGGGCACGACGGTATCGACCAAGTACGGCATGATCAAGACCGATCACATCCTGTTCATCGCCTCCGGTGCCTTTCACCTGTCGAAGCCGTCGGACCTGATTCCCGAGTTGCAGGGGCGTTTTCCGATTCGTGTCGAACTGGACTCCCTGTCGGTCGCCGACTTCGAATGCATCCTGACCCAGACCGACGCTTGCCTGACCCGGCAATACCAGGCCCTGCTTGAGACTGAAGGCGTGCAACTCGACTTCGCCGAGGACGGCATCCGCCGCCTGGCCGAAATCGCCTATCAGGTGAATGAGAAAACCGAGAACATCGGGGCGCGCCGCCTGCACACGGTCATGGAAAAGCTGCTCGAGGAGATTTCCTTCGAGGCTGGCAAGACCGGTCAGGGGAAGATCATTATCGATGCCGCGGCGGTCAACCAGCGGCTAGGCGAATTGGCGGCCGACGAGGATCTCTCGCGCTACGTCCTCTAGTTTGTCTGCTGCCGGGCTCAGGGTCATCCCCGATAGCCCGGCAGTGTCTTGCTGCATCACAATCGGGCCTCATTCTCCCGGTTTTCACGAGGTTTCCGCTTGGACGAGCAAAGCCTGAGTTTCCGCCTGCTGGCCATCCTGTTTCCGATATTCGGTATCGTTGCAGCAGGCTTTTTCTATGCCCGCAAGCACAAGCCGGAAATGGCCGTCGCCAACCGGCTCAATATGGATGTTTTCGTGCCGGCCCTGGTCTTTGCGGCGATGGCCGGCAAGTCCTTCGATCTCGCGGCCTATGCGCCGCTGGCGCTGGGCGGGTTCCTCGTCCTTGCTACCTGCGGCCTGATCGCCTGGCCGGTCGCCAAGCTCTGTGGCGTTCAGCCCAAGACGCTGGCACCACCGATGATGTTCAACAACTCGGGCAATATCGGCCTGCCCTTGGTGGTCCTGGCCTGGGGGGAGGATGCGCTGCCAGCAGCGGTCATTCTCTTCATGGTCGAGAACACGCTGCATTTTTCCTTTGGCGCACGATTGCTCGACCCGACGACGCGCATCCTGACGCTGTGGCGGATTCCCGTGGTTGCCGCGGCGATTGCCGGGCTGGCCGTGGCGGTCTTCAAGGTGCCGATCTGGCAGCCGGCCGTGATCGCCATCAAGATGCTCGGCGATGTTTCCGTGCCGCTGCTGCTTTTTTCGCTGGGTGTGCGGATGACCGATGTCTCCTTCGGCGAGTGGAAGCTCTCGCTGGGTAGCGCCCTGTTGCGCCCGCTGGCCGGGATGGCTATCGCCTACGGCGTGATCCTGCTGCTCGGTCTGGGCGGCCGCGATGCGGCCATGCTCCTGGTTTTCGGCGCTTTGCCGCCAGCTGTGCTCAATTTCCTGTTTGCCGAACGCTACAAGCAGGAGCCGCAGCGTGTGGCCTCGATCGTGCTGATCGGCAACATGGCGGCACTGGTCTTCCTGCCGCTAGCCTTGGCGTTGGTCTTATGAGTTGCTGAAACGGCCGAGCTGGCGGCGGTCGCGCTTGGTCGGACGGCCATGGATGTCGGCAGCGGGCTCGTGTTCGAACTTGCGCCGTGCCTGCTCGGCTTCGCGGGCGGTAATGCTTTCCGGGGTTTCTTCGTAGAGCAGGCGCGCCTCGCTGGCCGGTCCGCGTTTTTCGGAAAGCGCCCGAACGACGACCTGCCAGCGTGTTCCGCCGTTGAAAACATCGAGGCGGTCGCCGACCTTGATCTCACGGGCTGGCTTGATCGGCTGTTCGTTCAGCCTAACCTTGCCGCCGCCAACGGCATCGGTGGCGAGGCGGCGCGTCTTGAAGAAACGCGCCGCCCACAGCCACTTGTCGATGCGGATGCCGCTCAAGCCGGCAGTACCTGTTCGCCGGCGTAAAGTTGTTCGACGGTTTCGCGCTGGCGAATGACGTGTACCTTGTCGCCATCGACCATGATTTCGATCGCGCGCGGCCGGGTGTTGTAGTTCGAACTCATGGCCATGCCGTAGGCGCCGGCCGACATGACGGCCAGCAGGTCGCCCGGAGCGATGCAGAGCGGCCGGGCCTGGCCGAGGAAGTCGCCGGTTTCGCAGACCGGGCCGACCACGTCGTAGGCCCGGGTTTCGCCGGCGCGCGGGGTAACCGGCAGGATATCGTGCCAGGCTTCGTACAGCGCGGGGCGCATGAGGTCGTTCATGGCGGCATCGATGATGGCGAAATCCTTGGCCTCACCATGCTTGAGAAATTCGACGCGGGTCAGCAGCAGGCCGGCGTTGCCAACCAGGCGGCGGCCCGGTTCGAGCACGACCTGGAGGCCACGGCCGTTGAGCTTGTCGAGCAGCGGCGTCAGGTAAGAGGCGACGGTCGGCTGGACCTGATCATCCTTGTACTTGATGCCGAGACCGCCGCCGAGGTCGATGTGATCAATCTTGATTCCTTCGCTGGCCAGTTGATCGATCAAGCCGAGGATACGTTCGAGGGCTTCGGCGAAGGGCGACGGGTCGAGGAGTTGCGAACCGATGTGACAGTCGATGCCTGCGACCGTGATGTTGGGCAGGGCTGCCGCACGGCGGTAGAGCGCAAGGGCGTCATCGTAGGCGACGCCGAACTTGGCTTCCTTGAGTCCTGTCGAGATGTAGGGATGGGTCTTCGGATCGACGTTGGGATTGACGCGCAGGCTGACCGGCGCGGTCTTGCCGCGTTGGCCGGCGACTTCATTTAGGCGTTCGAGTTCGGCGGCGGATTCGACGTTGAAGCAGAAGATGCCGGCGTCGAGCGCCTGCTTCATTTCCGCCGCAGTCTTGCCGACACCGGAGAAGACGACCTTTTTCGGATCGGCGCCGGCGGCCAGCACGCGTTGCAGTTCGCCGCCGGAAACGATGTCGAATCCGGCACCGAGACGGGCAAAGACGTTGAGGACAGCGAGGTTGGAATTGGCCTTGACGGCATAGCAGACCAGGGCGCCTTGTCCTGCCGGGTGCTTGTTGAGTACGTCATGGAATTCGCCGAGCGAGGCTTCCAGGGCGGCGCGGGAGTAAACATAGGCCGGCGTGCCGAACTGTTCGGCAAGGGTGGGCAGGGCGACGGCTTCGGCGTGCAGGACGCCATTCTTGAGGGCAAAGTGGGTCATTGGTTATCGGTGTTTTGGTCCGTGCTAACATCGGCCGGCTTTGCCTTGGGAGCGGGCTTGGCGGCTTTCGAGGTGCCGAGCAGCGGGGCTGACCCAGGGCCAGGCGGCAATTCGAGCGGGCCTTTCATGCCACAGGCGCTGAGGCCAAGGAACATGATTACAGCTGCGATTCTAGACATGAGCGACGGGATTTCGGTAAAGAGCGGGATGGTAGCACGATGGATGACAAGGAATTCAATGGCTTGGCCGATGCGGCCCTGGCGCGGATCGAAGCGGCGCTGGAAGCTTGCGACGCGGATATCGATTTCGAATTGGCGGCCGGCGGCGTTCTGGAAATCGAATTCGGGGACGGCAGCAAGATGATCATCAACCGCCATGCCGTGGCTCGGGAGATCTGGGTTGCCGCTCGCGCCGGCGGCTTCCATTTTCGCTGGGATGGATCGGTATGGCGGGATACCCGCGATGGTGGCGAACTGATGGAAAAGCTTTCGGCACTGGCCAGCCAGCAGGCAGGCGAACCGGTGCGGTTCGCCTGAGACTCAGTCGCTGGGCGGTGCGCTGAGGTCCGGCTTCGGTTCGGGCTGGCCCTGCGCCTCTTCCTCTTCGGGCGGCTTCGGCTTGGCGGCGTTTTCGCTGTAGATGTAGCTGCGTTCCCGGCCTTCGCCCGAAGCGATCAGCCCTTCCGGAGCCTGCGGCACCTGGATGGGCACATCCTTGAGCGCACGACTCATGTAGCCGATCCAGATCGGTAATGCGGCGGCGCCGCCGGTTTCCTTGTCGCCGAGTTTTCGAGGCTGGTCGAAACCGATCCAGGCGCAGCCGGCGACGGTCATCTGGTAGCCGCAGAACCAGGCATCGACATATTCGTTGGTCGTCCCCGTCTTGCCGGCGAGATCCTGCCGCTTGAGGATGACGGAAGCCTTGGCGGCGGTGCCGTAGATGGTGACGTCGCGCAGCATGGTGTCCATCATGAAGGCATTGCGTGGGTCGATGGCGCGGATCGATTCCTCTCCGGCCTGGACTTCGGCCGAATGGGCCAGCACCTGATTTCGCTCGTCGCGGATTTCGCGGACGATGTAGGGATTGATCTTGAATCCGCCGTTGGCGAAGACGGAATAGCCGGTCACCATCTGCCAGGGAGTAACCGAGCCTGCCCCCAGGGCCATGGTCAGGTAGGGCGGATGTTTTTCCGGATCGAAACCGAAGCGACCAGCGTAGTCCTGGGCGTAGTGCGTGCCGATCGACTGCAGCAGGCGGATCGACACCATGTTCTTCGATTTCGCCAGTGCCGTCCGCATCTTCATAGGGCCTTCGTACTTGCCGTCGTAGTTGTGCGGCGCCCAGGCCTGGGCGCCAGTCTGACTGGCCGGAATGACGATCGGTTCGTCGGGGATGACGCTGCCTGGGCTGTAACCCTTTTCCAGGGAAGCGGAATAGATGAAGGGCTTGAAGCTCGAACCCGGCTGGCGCCAGGCCTGGGTGACATGGTTGAACTTGTTGCGGTTGAAATCGAAGCCGCCAACCAGCGCGCGGATGGCGCCATCGGTCGGCGAGACGGCAACGAAAGCCGATTCGACCTCGGGCAATTGGCTGATCTGCCAATTGCCTTTCTCGTCCTTGAGCAGGCGAATGATTGCGCCGCGCTTGAGACGCTTGTTCGGTGCGGCCTTGTCGTCGAGCATGCGGGCGGCAAATTTCATCGCGTCGCCGTTCAGGATGACCACCTCGCCACCTTTGCGGTAAGCCTTGATCTGTTTCGCGTCGGCGGAAAGGACGAGCGCAGGAATCAGGTCGCCGGCGTCGGAAATATCCTGCAGTGCTTCGTCGATGGCTTCGTCCTGATCGGACTTGAAGTCCTTCATGTCGAGATAGGATTCAGCGCCCCGGTAACCATGGCGCCGGTCGTAATCCATAACGCCCTTGCGTAGGCTGTTGTAGGCGGCTTCCTGTTCGCTTTTGATTAGGGTGGTGTAGACCTTCATGCCCCGGGAATAGACATCTTCGGGGAAGCGTTCCGCAGTGATCTGGCGTGCCATTTCAGCGGCATATTCTGCATGGACGGCAAAATCGGCCAGTTCGCGCTTGACCACGAGGGGTTCCTTGACGGCAGCCTCGTGCTGGGCTGCCGTGATGTAACCCAGTTCCTGCATGCGGCGCAGGACATATTGTTGGCGCAACCTGGCGCGTTTGGGGTTGACGATGGGGTTGTAGGCGGAGGGGGCTTTGGGCAATCCCGCCAGCATGGCCGCTTCGGCGATCGAGATATCCTTGAGCGGCTTGCCGAAATAGATCTGCGAGGCTGCGGCAAAGCCATAGGCGCGCTGGCCGAGAAATATCTGGTTAATGTAAAGCTCGAATATCTGGTCTTTCGAGAGGTTGTGTTCGATCTTGAACGAGAGTAGCGCTTCGTAGAGCTTGCGTGTGTAGGTCTTTTCTCCGGTCAGGAAGAAGTTGCGGGCAACCTGTTGGGTAATGGTCGAGGCGCCCTGGCGTTTGCCGCCGCCGATGAGGTTGGTCCCGGCTGCGCGCAGGATGCCGAGATAGTCGATGCCGCCGTGCTGATAGAAACGATCATCTTCGGCGGCAAGAATGGCCTGCTTCATGAGCGCCGGTACATCCTGAATGGCGACGACGGCGCGGCGCTCTTCGCCGAATTCGCCGATCAGGTAGCCGTCGGCCGTGTACACCCGGAGGGGGATCTTCGGACGGTAGTCGGTCAGGACTTCGAGCGACGGCAGATTGGGGTAGGTCAGCACCAGTACGATCAACGCGATTGCGATGCCGATGGCGATAAGCCCGAAGATTAGTACAAATGGGTAGAGGATGATGCGCAGGGCCAGCGGGAGTTTCGGCACGGTGTGCGGGGCTTCGAATGGAGTGGTGCGGATTATACGCCCACCCACTTTCGGGTCGTGAAAGTGCTTTACATGCCTAGTGCTTGTTGCTAGCATCTGAAGTGAATTATTGGTTGTTTTGCTAACTTCGTATTCCGTAAGGACTTTTTGGGGGTCTGGTGGGCTTCGATATCTCCGCGTTGTTAAATCCCAAGGCGCGTTCCTTGCTCGGTTTGGATATCAGTTCATCCGCCGTCAAGATGGTCGAATTGACCGCCAACGGGAAAGAGGGTTATCGCGTCGAGCGCTACACGATTGAGGTGTTGCCGAAGGATGCGGTGTCGGATGGCAATATCGCCAATCTTGAAGGTGTCGTTGATTGTGTCCGGAAAGCCTGGAAGCGTCTCGGGACCTCCACGCGCAACGTCGCCATGGCGTTGCCTGGGTCGGCGGTCATCACCAAGAAGATCATCGTTCCGGCAGGTCTGCGTGAAGATGAGCTTGAGGCGCAGGTGGAAACCGAAGCCAACCAGTACATTCCTTTCGCCATCGACGAGGTTAACCTTGATTTCCAGGTGATCGGGCCGGCCCCTGCGGTGCCTGATGAACTGGAGGTTTTGATCGCCGCTTCGAAGAAGGAGCGGGTTGAGGATCGTGTCGCTGTGGCCGATGCCGCTGGTTTGAAGGCGGTGGTCGTCGATGTGGAGTCGTTGGCTACCCTGTCGGCTTTCGAACTGGTCGAGCGCCAGTTACCCGAGGCAGGAAAGAACCAGATCATTGCAATGATCGATGCCGGTGCCAATGTCATGACGCTGACCGTATTGCGTAACGGTCAGCAGGTTTACTCGCGTGAGCAGGCTTTTGGTGGTTCGCAGCTCACTCAGGATATTTCGCGTCATTATGGAATGACCTACGAAGAGGCAGAAGCGGCCAAGCGAGCCGGTAATTTGCCAGAGGGTTATGAGGCAGAGCTACTCAATCCATTTATGGAAAATCTGGCACTCGAAGTTTCCCGTGCCTTGCAATTCTTCTTCACTTCTACGCAATTCAATCAGGTCGATCACATAGTTCTGGCGGGGGGGTGTGCAGTCATTCCGGGTGTTGATGAAGTCGTCGCGACACGCACCCAGGTCAATACGTTGATCGCCAATCCGTTCGCCAACATGGTCTTGTCAGACAGAGTCCGCGCAAAGAGCCTGCTCGCCGACTCTTCGTCGTTGATGGTTGCCTGCGGGCTCGCCCTGCGGAGGTTTGATCCGTCATGATTCGCATCAACCTTCTGCCTCATCGCGAAGAGGCAAAAAAAGCTAGGCGAGAACAATTCTTCGTTTTGACGGGGTTGATTTTCGCACTAGGTGGATTGATCGTTTTTGCGGTCTATACCTTTATTAATTCTGCAATTGACGATCAGGTGAGTACGAACGACTTTCTGAAGAAAGAAATTGCGGTTCTCGACAAGGAATTGGATCAGATCAAGCGTTTGAAGGAGCAAACCCAGGCGCTGCTCGCCCGCAAACAGGTGATTGAAAATCTCCAGCGTGATCGTGGAGAGACCGTTTATCTGCTTAGCGAGTTGGTCAAGCAGGTTCCTGAGGGTATTTATTTGAAGGCATTGAAGCAGGATGGTTTGAATGTCAGTGTTACCGGGTATGCTCAATCCAACGCTAGAGTATCGGCACTCATGCGTAATCTGGAAGCATCGCCTTGGCTTGAGCGTCCGCAGTTGGTCGAAACGAAGGCTATTATCCTTAATGGGCGTCGAATCAACGAGTTCGGCATGAATTTCAGGCTGACTCGGGTTAAGTCTGAAGAAGTGAAAGGGAAAAAGTGAAAGTGAAAGCCGCTTCCCTACCCAAGTCGATGCCTAATATCGACTTTCAAAAGATCGTCGACGATTTTCGGACGATGAATCCGAATGACCCCGGGGCCTGGCCGATGGTTCCCAAAGTCACGGTGCTTGTGGTGTTTCTGTTACTGATTCTTGTCGCTGGTTGGTGGTTTCTATGGAGTGACCAGCTAGTTGAGCTTGAGTCAAAGCAGTTAGAAGAGCAGAGCCTTAAACAGCAATATCTGGAAAAAAAGAAGCAGGCCGTCAATCTGGATTTGTATACTCAGCAATTGGCTGAAATAGACCGTTCCTTCGGCGCTTTGCTAAAACAGCTACCAAACAAGTCGGAAATCGAAGCGCTATTGATTGAGGTAAATCAGGCGGGTTTGGGACGTGGTTTACAGTTCGAGTTGTTTAGGCCGGGTCAGGAACAAATCAAGGATTTTTACGCCGAGTTGCCGATCGCTGTGAAAATCAACGGCTCCTACCATGACTTTGGCGCATTTGCTGCGGATATCGCAAAGCTGCCGCGCATAGTGACGTTAAACAATATTTCGATTGTTCCGTTGAAGGAAGGCATTCAGTTGTCGCTAGATGCAACGACAAAGACTTTCCGTTATCTTGACGAGGAAGAAATTGCTCGGCAAAAGAAGCCTGCGGAAGGAGCGAAGAAGTGAAGCGTGTGATCGTCGCTGTTGCCTGTGGCGCTCTTGTGGCCTGTTCAAGCGGGGATCACGAGGATGTACGACGCTGGATGGAAGACAACTCGAAGGATTTGCGCGGGAATATCCCCAAGCTGCCTGAAGTATTGCCATACGAGCCCGTCCCATATGACGCAGAAAGCCTCCTCGATCCATTTAAGCCTAACAAAATCGAGCCGGAGTCGAAATACAAGCAGGCGGCAGGCAAGGGGGGGGCATTCCAGCCTGACTTTGAGGCCCGCGAGTTGCGAAATAGCTTGCTGGAAAAATATCCGATCGAGTCGCTCAAGATGATTGGTTACATGAATGTCAATAACAGACCGCTCGCTGTCATTCAGGTGGACGACAAGGTCAAGCAGATCAAAGTGGGGGACTACATCGGCCTTGATTTTGGTATGGTGACCAAGATATCCGACAAGGAAGTCGAATTGCGAGAGTTGATTCAGGATTCTGCTGGTGACTGGAGTGAACGCAAGAGTTCGCTTTACCTGCAGAGCAAGGAGGGGAGCAAGAAATGAAATTTGTAAATCAGGTACTGCTAGCGGCTTCGGCCTGTTTTGCCTTGTTATCCCCGGTAGTCGCCCAGCAGCCGATGCCGAATGCGATTGAAGCAATCAATGTGGCGCAGCAGGGCAGTGATATTGCTGTAAAAATTGATATGAAGGAGCCGCTCTCGGCGCCTCCGGCTGGCTTCAGTGTTGCTAATCCGGCGAAGATTGCCTTGGATTTTCCAATGACGGCTAATGCCCTTGGAAAAAACTCTCAGGTTCTGAATGAGGGCGATCTCCGTAGCATGAATATTGTCCAGGCTGGGGACAGGACGCGTCTCGTATTGAATTTGGTCCGCAATATGAACTTTGGGACGCGGCTAGATGGGAAGTCACTCTATGTGACGCTTACGCCTGTGGCACGTTTAGGCGACACGGCGGCGGCGCGTACTGGTCGTTTTACTGAAGAGAGCTTGGTTGGAAGTCGCCATGTCGTCCGTGATGTATTGTTCCGCCGCGGCAAAGAGGGCGAGGGGAGAATTGTCGTTGATCTAAGTGATGCAGGCACTGGAATCGATATACGCCAGCAAGGTGCGAATCTGATCGTCGACTTCATGAAAACCGCGGTTCCGGAGCATCTTCGCCGCAAGCTCGACGTCACAGATTTTGCAACACCGGTCACGAGTGTAGAAACCAAAGCTATTGGTGAAAATGTGCGTATGACCATCTCGCCAAAGGGCTTGTGGGAGCATAACGCCTACCAGAGTGATAATCAGTTTATTGTTGAAGTCAAAAAAATCATTGAGGATCCAAACAAGCTCGTTCAGGGCTCCAAGGTTGGCTATCAGGGGCCGCGTGTCAGCATCAACTATCAGAATGGCGATGTCAGAGCCTTGCTGCGCTTGATGGCGGAAGAACTTGGCCTGAATGCAGTTATCAGTGAAACGGTAACCGGAACGACCACTCTGGTGCTTAAGGATGTGCCGGCGGATCAAGTCATCGACATCATTTTCCAGCAAAAAGGCCTGGATATGCGCAAAAAGGGCAACATCATTATGATTGCCCCGAGGGATGAGATTGCTACACGCGAAAAGCTCGAGTTCGAGTCTAAGCAACAGATCAGTGAGCTTGAGCCTATTGTTCTTGAAAAATTTGTTCTGAACTACCAGAAGGCAGTGGATGTCGCTCGACTGTTGGCCGGTGTGGCGTTGCCGGGTGCCGCAGCTGCTCCGGGTGCTGCCCAAAGGATTTTGAGCAAGCGCGGTAGTGCAGTCGCAGACCCACAATCCAATATTGTTTTTGTTAACGATATTCCTTCAAAGCAGGAAGAGATTCGCTCTTTTATCAAGGCAATTGACGTCGGTGCTCGGCAGGTATTGATTGAAGCGCGTGTAGTAGAGGCCAACGACACCTTTAATCGGGACTTGGGCGTAAAGCTAAATTTCCTTAGCACTAATCGCACAAATATTGGACAAAGCGGAATCCAGGCGGGGGGGGGTTCCTATTCTCCTAGCGGTCAAGTGTCTAATAACACTTTGGGTGTAAATCTGCCGTCGTTTACCTCTACTGGTGGAACTCTGGCGTTGTCGTTGTTCAATTCCTCCTTAACAAAAATTCTTAATCTGGAACTCGCTGCGCTTGAGTCGGATGGTGTCGGAAAGATAATTTCGAGCCCCCGGGTGATTACAGCCAACAATGTAAAGGCGAAAATTGAAGACGGTACCGAAGTGCCTTACGTGACTCCGGGTACTGCAACCTCTCAACCGACGGTAACGTTTAAGGCTGCCAAGTTGTCCTTGGAGGTTACGCCTCAGATAACTCCTGAGGGAACGGTGCGTATGGCGTTGATCGTAAAAAAGGAAGAGCCTGATTGGACTCGAGCTATTTTGGGCAATCCACCCCTCAAGAGTTCAATCGTTGAAACTAACGTCGTAGTGGATAACGGAGGAACGGTTGTTATTGGGGGGGTTTTTGTAACGAATACCCAAGCATCAACTGAGAAGGTTCCGTTGCTTGGAGATATTCCATTTTTTGGATGGCTGTTTAAATATAAGGCGGATTTAGGCGAGCGTCGGGAACTCTTGGTATTTATTACACCACGTATCCTTTCGGACAAGATGAAGCTTGATTGATGTCGCTAATGATCAGCTATAGGCCGGCTTCGCCGGCCTTCTTTTTTTGTGCAAAGCAACTACTCAGATAAAATCCCGACGTGGAAAATTGTCGAAACATCTATCTCGTCGGCCTAATGGGAGCCGGGAAGACGACCGTCGGTCGTCAGTTGGCAAAGCGTCTGGGGCGTCTGTTTTTTGATTCCGACCACGAAATTGTGGCGCGTACTGGCGTGCCAATACCGACGATCTTTGAGATCGAGGGGGAAAATGGGTTCCGAAGGCGGGAAGCTCAGACGATTGCTGAACTTTCCGAGCTAGACGGTATTGTGCTCGCGACGGGGGGGGGGGTGGTTCTTGATCCCGAAAATCGCCGCCGTTTGCATGAAACCGGATGGGTTGTTTATCTGAACGTACCTCCCGTCATGCTGTATGAGCGGACTCGGCATGACCGCAATCGTCCGTTGTTGCAAGTGGCTAACCCTCTCGGCCGTCTTGAGGAGTTATATGCCGTACGGGATCCCTTGTATCGTGAAGTTGCTCACATCGTTGTCGATGGTTCGCGACTGGTCGCTTCCGGTATTGTTCTCTATTTACTACGCGAATTCACGCGAATGACAAAGACATGATTCAGACTCTTGATGTTACCTTGGAGGAGCGCTCCTACCCAATCATTATTGGACGGGGAGTCCTTGCCAATGGGGCTTTGTTGCGACCGTATATCAAGCAGAACAAAGTTTTGATCGTTACAAATGAAACGGTTGCGCCGCTATATATTGATACTGTGCAGTCTGCGCTTGAAAAACAAGGTGTCTCCGCGATTTCAGTCGTGTTGCCTGATGGCGAACAGTTCAAAAACTGGGAAACACTGAATCTGATATTCGATGCGCTGTTGGGAGCGCATTGCGAAAGAGGAACTACTCTTGTCGCTCTTGGCGGAGGTGTGGTTGGCGACATGGGGGGGTTTGCGGCAGCCTGCTATCAGCGCGGCATGCCATTTATACAAGTGCCGACGACGCTCTTGTCGTTAGTTGATTCGTCGGTGGGGGGCAAGACAGCAATCAATCATCCGTTGGGAAAAAACATGATTGGTGCTTTCTATCAACCCAAGGCGGTTCTGGCCGATATTGCTACGCTGGATACCTTGCCTGATCGTGAGCTGAAAGCAGGAGTGGCCGAAGTTATCAAGTATGGCTTGATTCGGGATCCAGAGTTCTTCAGTTGGCTCGAGCTTCATATCGACTCAATCCTTGCGCGTGATCCCGAGGCTGTGATCTTTGCAGTGCATCGGTCCTGCGCAAATAAGGCTGAGGTCGTGGCGGCGGATGAGCGCGAAACCGGTGAGCGTGCCTTGCTTAATCTCGGTCATACATTTGGGCATGCAATCGAAACCGGGATGGGGTATGGAAAATGGCTTCATGGAGAAGCTGTTGCAGCGGGCACGCTAATTGCTGCGGAATTGTCGTGTCAACTGGGGTGGCTTGATGCAGATGCTGTGCTCAGAATTGAGCGGCTCTTTTTACGTGCAGGTTTGCCGGTTCGGGGGCCAGGTCTCGGTGTGGCGCGATTCTTAGAGCTGATGCGACACGACAAGAAGGTTGAGGCGGGGCGCTTACGCCTTATTCTGCTTCAGGGGATAGGAAAAGCGGTAATGTCTGATGCGGCTAGCGAAGCGCAGATCGCCCGGGCAATCGAAGCGAGATGCACCTGAACGGGGATTCAGGCATCTTATGAGTGCAAGATTGGTGCGATGCAGCATCTTGAATTGACTGGGATTTGCCAGTATATTTGATGGTTGCCTCAAATTTTCGTACAGGCCGACGCGGCATTCATGACGTTCGGCTTTTTTCATCATTGGCCCAGGTTCGCGGGCCGAGTTAATTGAAGGAATGCGTGTGATGGAACCGGCAGTACCTGATCGGCAGGGTTTGTACGACCCCGCCAACGAGCACGACGCTTGCGGCGTGGGTTTTGTTGCCCATTTCAAGGGCCAGAAAAGTCATGGCATCGTCGAACAGGGCTTGTTGATCCTGAAAAACCTGGATCACCGTGGCGCCGTTGGTGCCGACCCCTTGCAGGGTGATGGTGCTGGTATTCTCATCCAGATTCCGGATCAGTTCTATCGCGAGGAAATGGCAAAGCAGGGCGTGAACCTGCCGCCGGCTGGTGAGTACGGTGTCGGCATGGTCTTCCTGCCGCAGGAGGCTGCTTCGCGCCACGCCTGTGTAGAGGAAATTGAACGCTCGGTCAAGGCCGAAGGGCAGGTATTGCTTGGCTGGCGAGATGTGCCGGTTAACCGCGAAATGCCGATGTCGCCGACAGTGCGCGCCAAGGAGCCGGTGATCCGCCAAGTATTCGTAGGCCGTGGTCCGGACGTCTTCGTCACGGATGCTTTGGAACGCAAGCTGTACATCATCCGCCGCCGTGCCGCCAACGCTATCAAGTCGCTGAAGCTCAAGCACGGCCAGGAATTCTACGTACCGTCCTTTTCGGCGCGCACCGTTAACTACAAGGGTCTGCTGCTGGCCGATCAGGTCGGTGTCTACTACCAGGACCTCCAAGACAAGCGCACGGTTTCGGCGCTGGCCTTGGTGCACCAGCGTTTCTCCACCAACACCTTCCCGACCTGGGATTTGGCCCATCCGTTCCGCTACATCGCCCACAACGGCGAAATCAATACCGTGCGCGGCAACGTCAACTGGTTCAAGGCACGCGAGCAGGCGATTTCTTCGCCGATCCTCGGCGACGACCTGAAGAAGGTGTGGCCACTGCATTATCCTGGCCAGTCCGACTCGGCTTCGTTCGACAACGCGCTTGAGCTGCTGGTCATGGGCGGCGGCTACTCGTTGGCCCAGGCTGTCATGCTGATGATCCCGGAAGCTTGGGAGAAGCACACGACGATGGACGAGAATCGTCGCGCCTTCTACGAATACCATGCTGCCATGATGGAGCCGTGGGACGGCCCGGCGGCCGTGGCCTTCACGGACGGTCGCCAGATCGGTGCGACGCTCGACCGTAATGGCCTGCGTCCGGCACGCTACCTCGTGACTGATGACGACTTCGTGGTCATGGCTTCGGAGTCTGGCGTGCTGCCGATTCCGGAAAAGAAGATCGTCAAGAAGTGGCGCCTGCAGCCGGGCAAGATGTTCCTGATCGACATGGAACAGGGCCGCATCATCGACGACAAGGAGCTCAAGGATTCGCTGGCCAAAGCCAAACCTTACCGTGAGTGGATCGAGAAAATCCGCATCAAGCTAGACGAAGTGGCGGCGCCAGCTGAGGCCTGTGCCGCATCTGCTGCCTCCCTGCTCGATCGCCAGCAGGCCTTCGGCTACACTCAGGAAGACATCAAGGTCATCCTTGAGCCGATGGTCCAGAACGGCGAGGAAGCAACCGGTTCCATGGGTACCGACTCTGCCTTGCCGGTCCTGTCGCGCAAGAACAAGACGCTCTATGCGTACTTCAAGCAGTTGTTCGCCCAGGTGACCAACCCGCCGATCGACCCGATCCGCGAGGAACTGGTTATGTCGTTGGTGTCCTTCGTCGGTCCCAAGCCGAACCTGCTCAACACGACGGACATCAACCCGCCGATCCGTCTCGAAGTGTCCCAGCCGGTGCTGACCTGCACTGACATGGAAAAGCTGCGTCACATCGGCAAGTACACCTCGGACAAGTTCAAGTCCTTCGAGCTGGATATCTGCTATCCGGTGGCCTGGGGCAAGGAAGGTGTCGAAGCCCGTCTCGCCTCGCTGGCGGCTGATGCCGAGGATGCCGTTCGTTCTGGCGCCAACATCCTGATCGTCTCCGATCGCAAGGTCGATGCCACGCATGTCGCCATCCCGGCGCTGCTCGCTACTTCGGCGATTCACCAGCACCTCGTCAAGAAGGGGCTGCGTACCAGCACCGGTCTGGTCGTCGAGACCGGTTCGGCGCGTGAAGTGCATCATTTCGCCCTGCTCGGCGGCTACGGTGCAGAAGCCGTGCATCCGTACCTCGCGCTGGAGACCATCGAATCGCTGGCCAAGGGCGATGCCGAGAAGGCCGACAAGTACGTCAAGAACTTCGTCAAGGCGATCGGCAAGGGTCTCAACAAGGTCATGTCCAAGATGGGCATCTCGACCTACATGTCCTACACCGGCGCCCAGATTTTTGAAGCGATCGGTCTGCAGAAGGACTTCATCGAGAAGTACTTCACCGGTACGCCTTCTAATATCGAGGGCATCGGTGTCTTCGAAGTGGCTGAAGAGGCCATTCGTCTGCACGCCGAGGCTTTCTCGGAGGATCCGGTGCTCGCCGGCATGCTCGATGCTGGTGGCGAATACGCCTACAGGATTCGCGGTGAAGATCACACCTGGACGCCGGATTCGATCGCCAAGCTGCAGCATGCCACGCGGTCGGGCAAGTCCGAGACTTACAAGGAATACGCCGCGCTGATCAACGACCAGACCAAGCGTCACCTGACGCTGCGCGGCCTGTTCGAGTTCAAGCCGACTGGCACCGCGATTCCGCTCGACGAAGTCGAACCAGCCAAGGAGATCGTCAAGCGTTTCGCCACCGGCGCCATGTCGCTCGGCTCGATCTCGACCGAAGCGCACACGACGCTGGCCATTGCCATGAACCGGATCGGCGGCAAGTCGAATACCGGCGAAGGTGGCGAGGATGCCAAGCGCTTCGCCCCGGTCAAGGGCGGTACCAAGCTGTCCGAGATCATCGGTGCAGGCCGTATCGAGCGCGATATCGAGCTCAAGGATGGCGACTCCCTGCGTTCCGCCATCAAGCAGGTCGCATCGGGCCGTTTCGGCGTCACCACCGAGTACCTGGTCAATGCCGACCAGATCCAGATCAAGATGGCGCAGGGCGCCAAGCCGGGTGAGGGCGGCCAACTGCCGGGTCACAAGGTTTCCGAGTACATCGGCTTCCTGCGTCACTCGGTGCCGGGCGTCGGCCTGATTTCGCCGCCGCCGCACCATGACATCTACTCGATCGAGGATCTGGCCCAGCTGATCCATGATTTGAAGAACGCCAACGACCGTGCTTCCATCTCGGTCAAGCTGGTTTCCGAAGTCGGTGTCGGCACGGTGGCTGCTGGTGTTGCCAAGGCCAAGGCCGATCACGTCGTGATCGCCGGCTTTGACGGCGGCACGGGCGCTTCGCCGCAGTCCTCGATCAAGCACGCCGGTACGCCGTGGGAGCTCGGCCTGGCCGAAACCCAGCAGACGCTGGTGCTGAACCGCCTGCGTTCGCGTATCCGTGTTCAGGTCGATGGTCAGTTGAAGACCGGTCGCGATGTCGTCATCGGTGCCCTGCTCGGTGCTGACGAATTCGGCTTCGCTACCGCGCCGCTGGTCGTCGAAGGCTGCATCATGATGCGCAAGTGCCATCTGAACACCTGCCCGGTCGGCGTTGCCACCCAGGATCCGGAGCTGCGCAAGCGCTTCACCGGCCAGCCGGAGCATGTCGTGAACTACTTCTTCTTCGTTGCCGAAGAAGTGCGCGAGATCATGGCTCAGCTCGGCATCCGCAAGTTCGACGACCTCGTCGGCCGCGCCGACCTGCTCGACATGCGCGCCGGTATTGAACACTGGAAGGCCAAGGGTTTGGATTTCTCCCGCGTCTTCTATCAACCGACCGTGCCGGCTGAAGTGCCGCGCCGCCATACCGAGTTCCAGGATCACGGCCTCGACAAGGCACTCGATCACAAGCTGATCGAACAGGCCAAGCCGGCCCTCGAAAAGGGCCAGAAGGTCCAGATCGAGACCAGGATCATCAACGTTAACCGCACCTGCGGCACCATGCTCTCGGGCGAAGTCGCTCGTCGCTACGGCAATGCCGGTCTGCCGGACGACACCATCCACGTCAAGCTGACCGGTACTGCCGGCCAGGCCTTCGGTGCCTTCCTGGCCAAGGGCGTAACGCTGGAATTGACCGGCGAAGGTAACGACTACGTCGGCAAGGGACTGTCGGGCGGTCGCATCATCATCAAGCCGAGCCCGGATTTCCGCGGCAATACCCAGGAAAACATCATCGTTGGCAATACCGTCATGTACGGTGCGACCGAAGGCCAGTCGTTCTTCGCCGGCGTCGGTGGCGAGCGTTTCTGCGTCCGCAATTCCGGCGGTACGGCAGTGGTTGAAGGCGTCGGCGATCACGGTTGCGAGTACATGACCGGTGGTACCGTGGTTGTGCTCGGCATGACCGGTCGCAATTTCGCTGCTGGCATGTCGGGTGGCATCGCCTACGTGCTGGACGAAGACGGCAGTTTCAAGAGCCGCGCTAATCTGGCTCAGGTCGCCCTGGAAAAGGTTCTGCCCGCCAGCCGCCACGCAGCCGGCGAGCCGCTGCACAACGGCATTGCCGACGAAACGCAACTCAAGGAGCTGATCACGCGCCATGCTGAGTTTACCGGCAGCGCTACTGCCAAGGCCATCCTGGCCAACTGGGATGCCTACCGCGAGAAGTTCGTCAAAGTCTATCCGCACGAATACAAGCGCGCCCTCACCGAGATGGCCGCTGCTGCACAGAAGGAGGCCGCATAATGGGCAAGCCGACTGGTTTCATGGAGTTCGAACGCCTTTCCGAGGCCTACGAGCCGGTTGAACAGCGCCTGACGCACTACAAGGAGTTCGTCCAGACCCTAAGGGACGACGATGCCAAGACCCAGGGCGCACGCTGCATGGATTGCGGCATCCCGTTCTGCAACAACGGTTGTCCGGTCAACAACATCATTCCCGACTGGAATGACGTGGTTTACCGTGGCAACTGGAAGCAGGCGCTGGATGTGCTGCATTCCACCAACAATTTCCCGGATTTCACCGGCCGCATTTGCCCAGCCCCCTGCGAAGCCGCCTGTACGCTCGGCATCAACGCCGCGCCGGTGGGAATCAAGTCGATCGAGCATTTCATCATCGACAAGGGCTGGGAAATGGGCTGGGTCGTGCCGCAACCGCCGAAGTCCAAGACTGGCAAGAAGATCGCCATCGTCGGCTCCGGTCCGGCGGGCATGGCGGCAGCCCAGCAGCTGGCGCGGGTCGGCCACGATGTCACGGTGTTCGAGAAGAGCAGCCGGATTGGCGGTTTGCTCGGCTTTGGCATCCCCGACTTCAAGCTCAACAAGTCGGTCATCGACCGTCGTGTCGCGCAGATGGAAGCCGAAGGCGTCGTCTTCAAGACCAAGGTTGTCGTTGGCGACAAGAACCTGCCGGCTGGCATCAATAACGATGCGACCGAAGTCGTTTCAGCCGAACAGCTGAAGAAGGATTTTGACGCGGTGATCCTCGCCGCCGGTTCCGAAGTGCCGCGCGACCTGCCGGTCCCGGGCCGTGAGCTGAAGGGTATCTACGCCGCGCTCGAATTCCTGATTCCTCAGAACAAGGAAGTCCAGCAGGGCATCGCCAACCCGATCAACGTCAAGGGCAAGCACGTCATCGTGATCGGTGGCGGCGATACCGGGTCCGATTGCGTTGGTACCTCCAACCGCCACGGCGCCGCCTCGGTGACCCAGTTCGAACTGATGCCGATGCCGCCGGAGCAGGAGAACAAGGCGCTGACCTGGCCGTACTGGCCGTACAAGCTGCGCACCTCTTCCTCGCATGATGAAGGCTGCACCCGTGATTTCGCGGTTGCCACCAAGGGCTTCGTCGATGACGGCAAGGGCAACGTCAAGGCCCTCAAGGCCGTGCGTCTGGAGTGGAAGGACGGCAAGATGAGCGAGATCGCCGGTTCGGAATTCGAACTGCCGTGCGATGCCGCTTTCCTGGCCATGGGTTTCACCAACCCGGTCGGCAGCCTGCTCGATGCCTTTGGCGTCGAAAAGGATGCGCGTCAGAACGCCAAGGCGACGACCGATGGCGAAGGCTGCTACAAGACCAATGTCGACAAGGTCTATGCCGCCGGCGACGTGCGTCGTGGCCAGTCGCTGGTTGTCTGGGCGATCCGCGAGGGTCGTCAGGCTGCCCGTGAGGTGGATGCCTTCCTGATGGGCACGACGACGCTGCCGCGCTAAACGCCGCCGCTTTTCCGCGTTCCA
>JAEUOD010000186.1 GCA_016791065.1 Dechloromonas sp.
GAAGGAAGGCCTCAACGTCACGATGATGAAGACGGCCGGCTGGGCGCTGATCCGCGACAAGGTGATCAACAAGGAATACGACGCCTCGCACATGCTGGCCCCGATGCCGCTCGCCATCTCGATGGGCATCGGCTCCAACGCCGCGCCGACCAGCGTGATGACCATCCAGAACGTGAACGGCCAGGCCATCACGCTCGCCATGAAGCACAAGGACAAGCGCGATCCGAAGCAGTGGAAGGGCTTCAAGTTCGCCATCCCCTTCGAATTCTCGATGCACAACTTCCTGTTGCGCTACTACCTGGCGGAGAACGGCATCAACCCGGATACCGACGTCCAATTGCGCGTCGTGCCGCCGCCCGAAATGGTCGCCAACCTGCGCGCCGGCAACATCGACGGCTTCCTCGGCCCCGATCCGGTCAATCAGCGCGCCGTGTTCGACGAGGTCGGCTTCATCCACATCCTCTCGCGCGAAATCTGGGACGGCCACCCCTGCTGCTCCTTCGCCATTCCGACCGAATTCATCCAGCAGAACCCGAACAGCTTCACCGCCCTCTACCGCGCCATCCTCAAGTCGGCGGCCATGGCCCGCGACCCGAAGAACCGGCCGATCATGGCCGAGGTGCTGGCCCCGGCCAATTACCTCAATCAACCCAAGGCGGTGCTCGAACAGGTGCTGACCGGCAAGTTCGCCGATGGCCTGGGCAATGTGAAGAACGTGCCGGAGCGCGTCGATTACGACCCCTTCCCATGGTATTCGATGGCCTACTGGATCCTTTCGCAGATGAAGCGCTGGGGCTACATCAAGGGCGACGTGCGCTACAAAGACATCGCAGAGAAGGTGTACCTGCTGACCGATGCGCGCAAGCAGATGACCAGCCTGGGCCTCAATCCGCCCAAGGAGAACAGCAAGAAGTTCATGGTCATGGGCAAGGAGTTCGACCCCGCCAAGGTCGATGCCTACGCCGACAGCTTCGCGATCAAGAAGGCCTGAGGAGCGCATCATGTTCAGCAAACAAGCGCTCAAGGCGGGGCTTATCTCGCTGCTGCTCTTCCTCGCCTTCATCGGTGCCTGGTCGCTGGCCACGCACCAGAAGGAAGGTCCGGCGGCGAGCGGTGCCGACGCCGAGTACGCGGCGCTGATGGGCAAGGGCGCCGAGAAGACCAGCGGCTTCCCGCCGCCGGCCAAGGTCGGCGAAGCCTTCGTCACCTATCTCTCCGACCCGTTCTACGACAAGGGGCCGAACGACAAGGGCATCGGCATCCAGCTCGCCCACTCGCTCGGCCGCGTCGGCCTCGGCTTCTTCCTCGCCGTCGTCGTCGCCCTGCCGCTCGGCTTCGTGATCGGGCAATCGCCGCTGCTTTTCCAGGCCTTCAACCCCTTCATCCAGATTCTCAAGCCGATCTCGCCGCTCGCCTGGATGCCGCTCGCCCTGTACAGCCTCAAGGACTCGGATGTATCCGGCATCTTCGTGATTTTCATCTGCTCGCTGTGGCCGATGCTGATCAACACCGCCTTCGGCGTCGCCGCGGTGCGCCGCGACTGGATCAACGTCGCCCGTACCCTGGAAGTGGCGCCGCTGCGCAAGGCCTTCCTGGTCATCCTGCCGGCCGCCGCACCGACCATCCTGACCGGCATGCGCATCTCGATGGGCATCGCCTGGCTGGTCATCGTCGCCGCCGAAATGCTGGTCGGCGGCACCGGGATTGGCTACTTCGTCTGGAACGAGTGGAACAACCTGGCCCTGCCTAACGTGATCTTCGCGGTGGTCATGATCGGTCTGGTCGGCATGCTCCTCGATCAACTCTTCGGCCTGCTGCAAAAGGCCGTCACCTACCGGGAATAAGGCCATGACCACGCATTTCCTCAGCGTCGAAGGCCTCAAGAAGGCCTACCCCGGGACCACCACCCCGGTTTTCGAAAACATCCACTTCGGCATCGACAAGGGCGAGTTCGTCTGCATCATCGGCCACTCCGGCTGCGGCAAGACGACCATCCTCAACGTCCTCGCCGGTCTTGAAGAAGCCAGCGCCGGCGGCGTCATCATGGACGGCCGCGAAGTCGCCGGCCCCAGCCTGGATCGCGGCGTCGTCTTCCAGAGCCACGCCCTGATGCCCTGGATGAGCGTGCTCGCCAACGTCGCCTTCGCCGTCAAATCGAAGTGGCCGGACTGGTCGAAGGCGAAGATTGCCGAACACAGCACGCGCTATCTGGAGATGGTCGGCCTCGGCCACGCCATCCACAAGAAACCGGCGGAACTCTCGGGCGGCATGAAGCAGCGCGTCGGCATCGCCCGCGCCTTCGCCATCGAGCCCAAGATGCTGCTGCTCGACGAACCCTTCGGCGCGCTCGACGCCCTGACCCGCGGCACGATCCAGGACGAACTGCTGAAAATCGTCCAAGCGACGCACCAGACGGTCTTCATGATCACCCACGACGTCGACGAGGCGATCCTGCTCGCCGACAAGGTGATCCTGATGAGCAACGGCCCGCTCGCCAAGATCGCCGAGATCGTCGAGATCACCATGCCGCGCGACCGGACGCGTTCCGAGATGCATCACGACCCGCAGTTCTATCGCATCCGCAACCACCTCGTCGATTTCCTGGTGAATCGCTCCAAGGGCTACGCCGGCAGTGATGCCGCCCTGCTCCACGATGCGAAACATCCGCCAGTCGTCCGCCCCGGACTGGCCAGCGACGAGCCGCCGCCGAGCGACAACAGCCGCCCCATTCTGAAACAGGTCGTCAATCAGTAATCCCGCCATCCCCACAGGAGAAAACATCATGAATCGCAACGACGTCACCGAACTGATCATCGCCGCCAAGGTAAACAAGGGCATCAAGTGGGCCGACGTGGCCGGCAAGATCGGTCTGTCCAAGGAATGGGTCACCGCCGGATGCCTCGGCCAGATGACCTTCACCGCCGAGCAGGCGCAGATCCTTGGCGACACCTTCGAACTACCCGAAGAAGCCGTCAAGCTGCTCCAAGTCGTGCCCTACAAGGGTTCGCTGCCGACCTCGGTGCCAACCGACCCGCTGATCTACCGCTTCTACGAGTTGATCAGCGTCTACGGCACGACCTTCAAGGAACTGATCCACGAGGAATTCGGCGACGGCATCATGTCCGCCATCGACTTCAAGATGGACCTGCAGCGCGAGCCCAACCCGATGGGCGACCGGGTCAGCATCACCATGTCGGGCAAGTTCCTGCCCTACAAGACCTACTAAAGCCTCCCTCCACCCGGCTTCGGCCGGGCTTCCCGACCACCGAAACACGCCTTTTTGGCCCCTTTGAACGGGCCAGGGGGCGGCTCAACCCGAAATTCCCGACTTTTCATCTTTTACTGGAGAACACCATGTCCGAAACCACCAAAACCTACCTCCGCCCGATCGATCGCGACGGCCTGCTCAAGTTCGCCGCCTCCGGCAAGGAGAACCCCGAGCGCCGCGGCACCAACAAGGTCCATACCGTGATGCAGGGCCAGTTCCGCTCCTGGAGCTTCGTCGGCATCCACAACCCGGTCGTCGTCGATGAGCCGCTGCACCTGTTCGGCGAGAACACCGCCCCGGCCCCGGGCGAGATCGTGCTCTCCGCGCTCGGCGGCTGCCTCGGCGTCGGCATTACCGCCATCGCGACGCACCGCCAGGTCAAGCTGTCGCGTCTCGAAATCTTCCTCGAAGCCGACATTGGCAACACGGCTGCCTGGGGTGCCGGCGGCGCCGAACGCCTGCCGGCCGACATGGGCTTCAAGGAAATCCGCGTCAAGGTCGAGATCGAAGGCGACGCCCCCCGTGCCGAACTCGACGACATCGTGCAGAAGGCCAACTATTACTCGCCGGTGGCCAACACCATGCGCAATCCGATTCCCTTCTCCATCTCGACGGTCGAAGGGGCCTGAGATGAGCAAGTCGTTTTCGGTTATCACCGGAGACGTCTCGAAGGCGCTGGGCAAGCTGCGCAGCGCCATTCCCGAGACGATGAAGGGCTTCGGCCAGATGTCGCAGGGGGCGCTGGCCGAGGGCACGTTGTCGGCACTGCACAAGGAACTGACGGCGCTGGCGATCGGCGTCGCCTCGCGTTGCGACGCCTGCATCGGCTTCCACGTCAAGGCGCTGATCAAGCTCGGCGTCACCCGCGAGCAACTGATGGAAACCCTGGCCATCTGCGTCTACATGGGCGGTGGACCGACCCTGATGTACGCCGCCGAAGCGGTCCGCGCCTACGAGGAATTCGAAGGCGCCTGAGCCCGACCGGGCCGCCAGCGCAACGGCGGCCCGCCTCTCCCTTCCGTCGAGAACCGTTCACATGAAAACCCTGATCATCGGTAGCGGCCTGGCCGGCATCACGCTGGTCCGCGAACTGCGCAAGCGGGACAAGGCGCGCGAGATCGTCGTCATCACCGCCGACAACGGCAGCTTCTATTCCAAGCCCAGCCTCTCCAACGCCTTCGCCGCCGGCAAGACGGCGGCGAGCCTGGTGCTGACCCCGGCCGCCAAGCTGGAACAGGATCTCGACATCCTGATCATGGCGCAGACGGCCGTCGCCGGCATCGATGCCGCACGACGCGAGGTGATCTGCACCCAGGACACCCTGCCTTACGACCAGCTCGTGCTTGCCGTCGGCGCTTCGCAGATTCCGCTGAACCTGGCTGGCGACGGCGTCGCGGATGTCATCTCGGTCAACGACCTGGCCGATTACGCCCATCTTCGGCGGCAACTGGAAGGCAAGCGCAGCATCGCCATCGTCGGCGCCGGCCTGATCGGTTGCGAATTCGCCAACGACCTGCACCTCGGCGGCTATACAGTGGATGTCTATGACCAAGCCGAACAAGCACTCGGCCGCCTTCTGCCGCCGGCCGCCGCGCAACGGATGCAGGACAAGCTGAGCGCGCTCGGCATCCGCTTCCACCTTGGCAGCCGTCTCGAAGCCATCCAGCGCGACGGCGAGCGCTATGTCCTGATCGACCGCCAGGGCACGGCCCGGCCATACGACGTCGTGCTCTCTGCTATCGGCCTGCGCCCCAATCTCGCCCTGGCCAAGACGGCCGGGCTCACCACCGGCCTCGGCATCGTCACCGATGCCACCCTCCGAACCAGCGATCCGGCCATCTACGCGCTCGGTGACTGTGTCGAAACCGGTGGCCGTTTCCTGCCTTACGTCATGCCCATCATGCAGGGGGCGAAGAAACTCGCTGCGACACTCTGCGGCCAACCGGAACCGGTGGACTACCCGGCCATGCCCATCGTCATCAAGACGCCGGCCTGCCCCACCGTCGTGTCGCCGCCCCCGTCCGCCGACGGCCATTGGGAGGAAACGCCGGCCGAGAACGGCCTGCGCGGCCTGTTCATCGACCGTGCAGCCGGCCGGCCGAGCGGCTTCGTCCTGCAGGGCGACTGCACCAAGGAGCGCATGGCGCTGGCCGCCAGCATGCCGCCCCTCGGGCTGCATTGAGCGACTCCGGGAGCAATCCCGAAACCGCGCCGGTATCGCATAGAATGGGGGCTTTCCGCAGCGCCTTGTCAGGAGTTCCCATGAGCCGCCTTTCCTTGCCCGTCCTGCTTGCCGCCAGCCTGACCCTGGCCTCGTGTGCGACCGAACCGCAGGCGCCGTCGGCCAACAGCGGTGCCAACGCCGGTGAGCCGGCCTACACGACGCGCAACGGCCAGATCGACCTGGCACTGGCGAGCGGCACCTACCACTGCGAACTGGGCGTCGATATCAAGCTGGAACGGGAATACCAGGAGCAGGTCAACGCACGCATCAAGCTCGACTGGAAGGGCAGCCAGCATCGCCTCGAACGCGACCCGTCGCGCTCCGGCCTGCCGCGTTTCCGCGACAAGGGCGGCCGCCTGGTCTGGGTCGACTTGCCCTGGAAAGGCATGCTGCTCGACGGCCGCACCAACAAGCCGCTGGCCAACGAGTGCCGCGCCGCGCAACCCGCCGCCTAATCGACACGCCATGTCGTCCGCCCCCGGGAATTTCATTCCGAACCGCGCCGAAACCCTCAAGGTCCTGCGGCTGATGGGCACGCACCGGCCGCTGCTGATGCTGACCGGCGCCGACGACGGCTACGGCACGCGCTGGACGCTCGACGGCCAGCAGGTGCAGCCGGCGATCGCCCAATACCTGATGGCCGAGGGCTTTCTTGTCGAAACCGGGCGCACTGAATTCGGCGCCCGGCGGCTGAACCTGAGTCCCAAGGGCAACGAATTCCGCGACAAGGGCTTCGCCTGGTGGTCCAGCCTCGGCTGGCTGCAACGCCTCAAGGTCATGCTCCTGGGCTGAAGGCCCTGGCTATTCCCCGGCGAGCAGTTCCCCGGCCATGGCCTGCAGGACCAGGGCGGCACCGAAGGCGTTCAGGTGGTCGTCGTCGCGATAGAGCAACTGGCCGTCCCGCAGCGCATGACACAGCGTGTCGTCGCAGAGCAGGCGGTTCGGATTGAAGCTCCGGACCTCGGGAAAATCCTTGAGCACCGCGGCCACGCTGGCGCGATAGTCGCGCTGCCAGGCCTCGACTTCCGGACGCGGAATCGCGCAACGCCCGGCCTCGCGGTTGGCGAAGGGGCGCTCCACGCAACGGCGCGGCGAAAATCCCAGTTCCGGGACCATGTGCAGGAAAATCACCCGCTTGCCGGCCCGCCGCAAGCTTTCCAGGCTACTGCGCAGGCCTGCAGCGAACACCGCCGGGTTCGGGTTTTCCGCGCCCGTTTCCGGCACGGCATCGTGCGTCAGGCGAACGGCCGTGCTGCGCTTGTCGCGATAGCCGAAGGCATTGTGATACAGCGTGTAGCGCCCGACCAAGACGACCGTATCCACCTGCGGATCGCGCAAGGCGCGCTCGAAACCGGCGCCGACGGCTTCCCGGCACAGCTTGTCCCGGCCGCGGTCGATGCGTTCGATGCCGGCAAAGCCCAGGCAGCCTCGCTCGCCGACGCTGACCAGGGCATGACCGGCCACCTCGCCGCCCGGGAACGCGGCAAAGCCCTGGGCGATGGCTCGCGCGTGGCTGTCGCCGATGAAAAGGACGATCTTGCGGCTCGCTGCCAGATGCTCGTTGGAAGCGACGCAATGCCCCTCCTTCAGACCCAATTGCCGGCGACAATGATGCGCGTCCGCCGGCGCCTGCCGGAAGGCGCTTTCCGCCTGGCGGACGAAGGGCAGGCGATCGACCATGCCCTCCCGGCTCTTGACGACATGGGCGCAGGCGGCAAGGGCCAGGGCAACGGCCACCAGCCCGGCCGGAACGCGCCATGAGGGACGAAAGCGGACCCGGCGTTCGAGCAGCGCGTAGGTCAGCCAGGCCGCGAGGAAGGCTCCTGCAACCGCTGCCAGCCGTACGAGGGCAGCGGTCTCGCCGCCGTTGATGATGCGCGGAAAGGTCAACAGCGGCCAATGCCAGAGATAGAGCGGATAACTGATCAGGCCGATGAAGACCACGGCCGGCCGGGCCAGCAGCATCCGGTTCGCCCAGGCCTGCGGCCCGGCCCGGATCACCAGGACTGCCCCCAGCACCGGCAGCGCCGCCCAGTAGCCCGGAAAGAGCAGATGGCGGTCGAGGGCGAAGCTGGCGGCGAGCAGCAACAGGATGCCCGCGATACTGGTCAGGTCGGCCAGCCGGGCATTGCGGGGGAGCCCCCCATGAGCGGCCTGCCGGGCCGCCAGCCAGGCACCGGCGAGCAACTCCCAGACCCGGGTGTGAGGCCAATAGAAGGTCGTCACCTGCGCCTCCGCCACTCCGAGGACGTTGGCCAGGAAGGAGAGCCCGGCCAGGCCGCCGATGGCCAGCGCCAGCGGCCTCCCGCTGCGCCAGAGCAGCCACATCAGCACCGGCCAGAGCAGGTAGAACTGCTCCTCGATGCCCAGCGACCAGAGATGCAGGAAAGGCTTGAGCTCGGCCGCCGTATCGAAGTAGCCGGCTTCGGTCCACAACGCGAAATTGGCGACGAAGAAGAGGCCTGAAATGGCCTGCTTGGCGACCTGTTTGTATTCGTCGGCGAGCAGCAGGAAATAGCCGGCCAACAGGCAACTGGCGACGACCAGCGTCAGGGCCGGGAAAATGCGCCGGATGCGGCGAACGTAAAAATCCGCGAAGGAAAAGGTCCCGTTGGCCAGGCCCTTGCCGATGATGCCCGAGATCAGGTAGCCGGAGATGACGAAGAAGATGTCGACCCCGATGAAGCCGCCCGGCACGAGTTCCGGGAAGGCATGGAAGCCGATGACGGCGAGCACCGCCAAGGCGCGCAGGCCATCGATGTCGGGGCGGTAGGCGGGATGATCCTTGGGTGTCACGAAAAAAGCTTATCCAGGCAAGGCAAGGCGGCAGGTCAGGCCGAGGTAGAAGGCCAGTTCGCTGACTTGCT
>JAEUOD010000002.1 GCA_016791065.1 Dechloromonas sp.
AGGCGCTGGCCAGCGGCTGGAAGGCGATGCGGTAGATCATCGGGCCGAGCGGCACGACGAGCGCCATCGAAATCACCACCTGGACGGCCAGCGGTAGCGAGGTCGGCGGCACGGCAAAGAGGCCGGCGGCGGCGAGCAGCGGCCCGCCAATGTTGAAGATGAGCAGCGGTGGCAGCTTGGCGTAGCGTCCTTCGCGGACCAGGCGATAGCCGTCGAGCAGCGCCACCGTCGTGCCCAGGCCGAGCAGTAGCCAGATCGTGCCCGGCACCTGGCCGGCCTGCAGCGAAGCCAGGGTCAGTGCGCCGAAGGCGACGAATTCCCCTTGTGGAATGAAAATGACGCGGGTGACCGCGAAGACCAGTACCAGGGCAAGGGCGAGCAGCGCATAGATGGCACCGTTGGTGATGCCGTCCTGGCCGAGGAGAAGGAGAATTTGAAGATCCATCGGGGACCGGGGATGAAAGAAAAATGCAAAACGCTGCCGTGGGTTTTCCCGGTAATTCAGCCGGGCACGGCAGCGCAGCGAAGCGGCAGCAACGCGGCTGCCGCGAGCTTCCTCCTTACTTGAGGAGCTTCCAGGTGTTGTTTTCGATCGTCACCATCACCCGGGCGCGCTGGTCGAAGCCCTGGTGGTCGTTCGGCGTAAGGTTGAAGATGCCGTGGGCCCCGGCCAGGTTCTTGCTGCCTTCGATCGCGTCGCGCAGAGCACGGCGGAATTCGACGGTACCCGGCTTGGCCTTCTTGAGCGCCTGCGGAATCGCGTTCTGGAGGAGCACGCCGGCATCCCAGGCGTGGCCGCCGAAGGAACTGACGCTGCCCTTGCCGTGGGCGGCCTCGTACTTGGTGACGTATTCGAGGGCCGATTTCCTGACCGGGTTGTCGGCCGGCAATTGGGCCGCGACGACCATCGGGCCGACCGGCAGGAAGGCGCCTTCGACATCCTTGCCGCCGACGCGCAGGAAGTCGTTGTTGGCGACGCCGTGCGTCTGGTAGATCAGGCCCTTGTAGCCCTTCTCCTTGAGGGCCTTCTGGGGCAGCGCGGCGGGGGTGCCGGCGCCGCCGACCAGCACGGCATCGGGCTTGGCGGCCATGATCTTGAGAATCTGGCCGGTCACCGAGGTGTCGTTGCGCTGGAAGCGCTCGCTGGCGACGATCTTGAGCTTGCGGGCCTCGGCGATCTTGGCGAACTCCTTGTACCAGCCTTCGCCGTAGGCATCGGCAAAGCCGATGAAGGCGACGCTCTGGACATTCTTGTCGGTCATGTGCTGGACCAGTGCGGTCGCCATGTGGGCGTCGTTCTGGGCCGTCTTGAAGACCCATTTGCGCTTGGCGTCCATCGGTTCGACGACGATGGCGGAGCCGGCCATCGAGATCATTGGCGTCTCGTTCTCGACCGCGACGTCCATCATGGCCAGCGAATTCGGGGTGGTGCTGGAGCCGACCACGACGTCGACCTTGTTTTCGCTGATCAGTTTCTTGATGTTCTTGGTGGCGGCCGTCGGATCAGTCGCATCGTCGAGCACGATGTAATTGACCTTCTCGCCGCCGATGGTGGTCGGCAAGAGGGCGAAGGTGTTCTTTTCCGGGATGCCGAGCGAAGCCGCCGGGCCGGTGGCCGAAACGGAAACGCCGACATTGATGTCGGCCAGGGCGGCGGTGGAAAGGGTGGCGAGCACGGCAACAGTCAGTTTCTTGAGCATGGTCTTGTCCCGAAAGCAGAAACGCAAAGATAAAAGTTTAGCACGCGGCCTCCGGTGATTCGGGCTCTAGCCGCGTGCGCACGCATGTCTGGCAGAAGATCAGTTCGCCAGCTTCCAGGCGCCGCCCTGAACGGTCACCATGACCCGGGCGCGCTGGTCGAGTCCGAGGTGGTCGCCCGAGCTCATGTTGAAGACGCCGTGGGCGCCGGCGACGTTCTTCGTGGCTTCCAGCGCGTCGCGCAGGGCGAGGCGGAATTCGCGGCTGCCCGGCTGCGCCTTCTTCAGCGCAACGGGGGCGGCATTCGCCAGCAGTTGGCCGGCATCCCAGGCATAGGCACCGAAAGCGCTGACGCTGCCCTTGCCGTTAGCCGCCTCGTACTTGCCGACATATTCCGTGGCGGCCTTCTTGACCGGATTGTCAGCCGGCAACTGGGCCGCGACCAGCACCGGGCCGGTCGGCAGCACGGTGCCTTCGCAGTCCTTGCCGCAGACGCGGAGGAAGTCGTTGTTGGCGACGCCGTGCGTCTGGTAGATCAGGCCCTTGAAGCCCTTTTCCTTGAGCGATTTCTGCGGCAGTGCGGCTGGCGTGCCGGCGCCGCCGATCAGTACGGCATCCGGCTTGGCCGAGAGGATCTTGAGGATCTGGCCGGTCACCGTCGTGTCGGTGCGGTTAAAGCGCTCATTGGCGACCAGCTTGAGCTTGCGCACTTCGGCCAGCTTCGAGAACTCGTTCCACCAGCCTTCACCGTAGGCATCGGAGAAACCGATGTAGGCGACGGTCTGCACCTTGTTGTTGGTCATGTGCTCGACGATGGCGGTCGACATCTGGGCATCGTTCTGCGGCGTCTTGAATACCCAGCGACGCTTGTCGTCCATCGGCTCGACGATGCGGGCCGAGGCGGCAAGCGCGATCATCGGCGTTTCGCCCTCAGCGGCGACGTCGATCATGGCCAGCGAATTGGGCGTCGTCGTTGACCCGATGACCAGATCGACCTTGCTTTCGCTGATCAGCTTCCGGGTGTTCTTGACCGCCGTCGTCGTGTCGGAAGCGTCGTCGAGCACGATGTAATTGACCTTCTGGCCGGCGATGCTTTTCGGCAGCAGGTCGATGCTGTTCTTTTCCGGAATGCCCAGCGAAGCGGCGGGGCCGGTCGCCGACAGCGTGACGCCAACGGTGATGTCGGCCAGGGCCGTCGTCGTGACGAGCGAGAGCAGTGCGGCAAGCGTTGTCTTCTTCATCTTCTTCATTTTGTCTCCCTATGGTGAATCGATTGCGCAAAGAGCAAAACCCTAGACCCTCGCCGGTTTCACCGCAAGCCGCCCGGTCAACCGGGCGTGATAAAGTGGCCGTTTTGCGCAAAACAGGTCTGCCATGTTCTCTGGAATCGTCGCGGCGGTCGGCCGCATCACCCATCTCACCACCCGCGAAGCCGGTTTCCGCCTGCATGTCGATGCCGGCAAGCTCGATCTCGGCGATGTCGCTCTCGGCGACTCGATCGCCCACAACGGCGTCTGCCTCACCGTCGTCGGCAAGGAAGGCAATCAGTTCATGGTCGATGTTTCGCCGGAGACCCTCTCCTGCACCGTCGGCCTCGATGCGCCCGGCCCGGTCAATCTCGAAAAGGCGCTCAAGCTCTCGGATGTCATCGGCGGCCATCTCGTCTCGGGCCACGTCGATGGCGTCGGCGAAGTGCTGCGCTTCGACCCGGTCGGCGACAACCGGCTGCTCGAAATCCTGGCCCCAAAGGACATCGCCCGCTTCATCGCGCGCAAGGGCTCGGTCACCGTAAATGGCACCAGCCTGACCACCAACGAGGTCAGTGGCCAGGTCTTCACCATCAACCTGATCCCGCACACCCTGGAAAACACCACGCTGCACCTGCTCAAGCCGGGCGCCAAGGTCAATCTGGAGGTCGATCTGATCGCCCGCTACTGCGAGCGCCTGCTCACGGCCGAACGCGAACTCTGAAAACTTGCGACGGGCGGCCGGGCCCGCCCTTGTAAAACCACCACCCCGCCCCCATAATTCAAAGCATGGTTGTAATTCCGGCAATCTGGAGGCGTTCTGGACAGGGGTTCGATTCCCCTCACCTCCACCCAAGGGCATTCATCGAGTGTTCTTGCGATGGGGGTGTACTGGTTTCGACAGGGCGGGCAAAGGTGCGCAGGCAACCCGAGAGGTGACGGACGTAATCCGCACAAATCCATAATTGCCAATGATGAGCAATTCGCTATTGCCGCCTAAAAACGGTTAGCCGGGGCTGCTAGAGCCTTGTTACCAAAGATAGCCGGCGGGGACTTCGGTCCCCGTCGTCACGTCCGGC
>JAEUOD010000072.1 GCA_016791065.1 Dechloromonas sp.
CGCGGACATGATCATCGCGCTGACCCAGAGCGACCAGTCCAATCTGGTGGCCTGCAAGCTGGCGCAGAGCATGTTCAATATTCCGACCCGGATCGCCCGCCTGCGCTCGCGCGATTTTCTCGAGGATGCGAGCCTGCTCTCCGAAGAAAATTTCGCAGTCGATTTCGCGCTTTGCCCGGAACAGGTGATCACCGAATACATCCGCCGCCTCATCGAGTTTCCCGAGGCGCTGCAGGTGCTCAATTTCGCCAGGAACCGGGTCAGCCTGGTCGCAGTGCGCGCCTACGAGGGCGGCCTGTTGGTCGGCAAGCCGATCAAGGAAATGCGCGATCTGTTGCCGCCCGACATGGATGCACGCATCGCGGCCATTTTCCGCGGCAACCAGCCGGTTTTCCCCGAGGGCGACACTATTGTCGAGGCCGGCGACGAGGTTTTCCTGCTTGCCGCCGCCGAGCATATCCGGCCGGTTCTGCGCCAGTTGCGGCGGATGACGACGCCGGTCGAGCGCATCATGATCGCCGGTGGCGGCAACATCGGCTTGCGCCTGGCGCGGGCGCTCGAAAAACGTTACGAAATCAAGGTCATCGAGGGACGCAAGGAGCGCGCCGAACTGATCACCGGCGAGCTCGACAATACCCTGGTCCTGCTCGGCGACGCTACCGACGAGGAACTACTCGAGCAGGAGAACATTTCCGAAATGGATCTGTTCCTTGCGCTGACCAATGACGACGAAGACAACATCATGTCGGGTAGCCTGGCCAAGCGCCTGGGCTGCAAGCGGGTGGTCGCGCTGATCAACCGGCGCGCCTATGCCGAGATGATCGAGGGCGGGCCGATCGACATCGGTATCTCGCCAGCCCAGGTGTCGATTGGCACCTTGCTCGCCCACGTTCGCCAGGGCGACGTCGCCGAGGTGCATTCCCTGCGCCGGGGCGCTGCCGAGGCGCTGGAAATCATTGCCCATGGCGATGCCAAGACCTCAAAGGTGGTCGGCAAGCGCATCGACCAGATCGACTGGCCGCATGGCGTGACAGTCGCTGCCATCGTGCGCAATTTCGACCACGCGGTGATCGTCGGGCAGACCGACGACTGGACCTCGATCACGCGCCATGGCGAGGTGGTCATCGCCCACCACGACACGGTGATCGAACCCGAGGACCACGTCATTGTCTTCTGCACCCGCAAGAAACTGGTCAAGAAGGTCGAAAAGCTGTTCCAGGTCGGCTTCCACTTCTTCTGAGGGCCGTGCCATGACCCGCTTTGCCCCTGTTTACCGGGCCCTGGGCATGATCATCATGCTCTTCGGCCTGACCATGCTGGCGCCGCTGATCGTTTCCTACCTCACGAACGACGGTGCCCAGACCGCCTACGATGAAGCTTTTGCACTGACCATGCTGTGCGGTGCCTTCCTCTGGTACCGCTACCGCCGTTGCAAGCGCGACCTCAATATCCGCGACGGCTTCCTGATGGTCGTCCTGGTTTGGTCGGTGCTGCCGGCCTTCGCTGCGATCCCCCTGATGCTGCATCTCGGGCTCAGTCATACCGATGCCTATTTCGAAACGGTTTCCGGCCTGACGACGACTGGTTCCACGGTGTTGTCCAACATCGACAACCTGCCGATGTCGATCAACCTCTGGCGCCACCAGTTGGTCTGGGTCGGCGGCATGGGGTTGATCGTGCTTGCCATCGCCATTCTGCCGCTGCTCGGTATCGGTGGCCGCCAGATGTTCAAGGCGGAAACGCCGGGGCCGATGAAGGATGCCAAGATGACGCCGCGTATCGCCGAGACGGCGAAAGGGCTGTGGCTGGTTTATCTCGGTGTTTCGATCGCCTGCATCGTGGGGTTCCATTGGGCCGGCATGAGTTGGTTCGATGCCATCTGTCACGGCTTCTCGACCATGGGGTTAGGCGGGTTCTCCACGCACGATGCCAGTTTCGGCTACTTCGACTCGCCGGCGATCGAGATGGTGGCCATCACCTTCATGTTGATTGCGGGCATGAACTTCGGCACCCTTTTCCTTGCGGTAAATGGACGCTCCCTGCGTCCCTATCTGCATGATCCTGAAGCAGGCTGGTTCATTGGCGTCTGCCTGCTCAGCATCCTGACCATTGCCATCTACATCTGGAAGGATGGTGCTTACCCCGACCTCGACACGGCCTTGCGGCATTCCGCCTTCAATGTTGTCTCGATTGCCACGACGACCGGCTACGCGAGTGTCGACTTTGCCCAATGGCCCATTTTTGCGCCGCTCTGGATGCTTTTTCTGTCCAGTTTCGCCACCAGCGCGGGCTCGACTGGCGGTGGCATCAAGATGATGCGGGCCCTGTTGCTCTACAAGCAGGTGTATCGCGAACTGCTGCGGGCCATGCACCCGAGCGCGGTATACAACATCCGCATCGGTGGCCAGGTGGCGCCGCAGCCGATCCTGTTCGCGGTGCTTTCATTCGGTTTCATGTACATGGTCAGTATCGTCTCACTGACCTTGGTCATGGCATTTACCGGGCTCGATATCGTTTCCGCCTTTACTGCGGTGGTTGCCAGCGTGAATAACACGGGGCCCGGCCTGGGCGTGGTCGGGCCGTCGACGACCTACGAGGTGCTCGAGGATTTCCAGACCTGGATCTGCATTTTCGGCATGCTGCTCGGCCGCCTGGAAATCTTTACCCTACTGGTCGTTTTGACGCCGGCCTTCTGGCGCAAGTGACCCGGAAAGGCGGATAATTCCGCCTTTCCGATTTTCTGGCGGAGTACTCCCGTGAGCCGACCCAAGAACGATACCTTCCTGCGCGCCCTGTTGAAGGAGCCGACCGAGTACACCCCGCTCTGGCTGATGCGCCAGGCCGGCCGCTACCTGCCGGAGTACTGCGAAACGCGCAAACGGGCGGGCAATTTCCTGAATCTCTGCAAGTCGCCGGACATGGCCTGCGAAGTCACGCTGCAACCTCTCGCCCGATACGATCTCGATGCCGCCATCCTCTTCTCCGACATCCTCACCGTGCCCGATGCGATGGGCCTCGGCCTTTACTTTGCCGAAGGCGAGGGCCCGAAGTTCGAGCGCCCGCTGCGCGACGAATGGGCGATCAACGACCTGACGGCGCCCGATCCCAACGATCACCTGCGCTACGTCATGGATGCCGTAGTCGAGATTCGTCGGGCGCTGGACAACTCGGTACCGCTCATCGGTTTTTCGGGCAGTCCCTACACGCTTGCCTGCTATATGGTCGAAGGACAGGGGTCGAGCGATTTCCGCCACATCAAGGGGATGCTCTACAACCGTCCGGATCTGCTGCATCGCATCCTGACGGTGACCACCGATTCGGTCATTTCCTACCTCAACGCCCAGATCGACAGCGGCGCCCAGGCCGTGATGATTTTCGACACCTGGGGCGGTTCGCTGTCCAATGCCGCCTACGAGGAGTTTTCCCTGCAGTACATGCGCCGTATCGTGGCCGGACTGAAGAAGGAAAAGGACGGCCAGCGCATCCCGAGCATCGTCTTCACCAAGAATGGCGGTCTCTGGCTCGAGAAGATCGCCGCCATCGGTTGTGATGCGGTCGGCCTCGACTGGACCATCGACATCGGCGAAGCGCGCCGTCGCGTCGGCGACAAGGTGGCACTGCAGGGCAACCTCGATCCGAACGTGCTGTTCGCCGCACCGGAAATCGTCGCCAAGGAGGCGAAGAAGGTGCTCGACAGCTTCGGACCGGGCAATACCGGTCACGTTTTCAATCTTGGCCATGGCATTTCTCAATTTACGCCACCGGAAAGCGTTACTGCCCTGGTCGAGGCGGTCCATTCGCACAGTCGTCTATTACGAAAGTAAGCGTCATAAGCGACGGGCAAAGCTTGACTTATGCACAGAGTTTTGCCCATTTGCAATCTTTGCCGCACAGATTGCGCTTGACACGACGCACGTAATTTAAGTTTATGTTTTTTAACGGATTTGGTCTTTGCGTAATATTTCAGCAAAGTAACAAAATCCTTAAATCCCCAAGACTTAGCGTCATTTCCCAACAAAAATCCACAAAGTTATCCACAGAATTTGTGGGTAACCTGAAAAACCGCTTTCAGATCAGGGTTTTTGCCAGATTCCGGAGAGTCGGCGGTCTCCGCCAGCCAGCAGATGCCCGTCCTACGCGTTGCCCTCGACCTGCCGCTGCATCGGCTTTTCGACTACGTCGCTGCTGAAGCCTCGCCGGCGGATGTCGGCCGGCGCGTCCGCGTACCCTTCGGTCGGGGCGAGAAGATCGGCGTCATCGTCGAGGTCGTGGCGGAAAGCGACTGGCCTCTCGCGCAGTTGAAGGAGGCCGGTGAAATCCTGTGTGACACGGCGCCCCTGCCCGACGATTTCTTCGCGCTCTGTGCATTTGCCAGCCACTATTACCAGGCTGCGCTCGGCGAGGTAATCCTGCAGGCCTTGCCCGGTGGCCTGAAGCGGATGGCGGCACCGACCCGGCGCAATGTCCGCGCCCCGGCACCGCTGGCACCCAAACCCGCGCCCGAACTCACGACGGAGCAGGCGAGCGCGGTGGCGGCAGTCGATCCGGCTGGCGGATTTGCCGTTCATCTCCTGCACGGCGTCACTGGCAGCGGCAAGACCGAGGTCTACCTGCGCCTGATCGACAAGGCGCTGCTCGCCGGAAGGCAGGTGCTGCTACTGGTGCCCGAAATCAACCTGACGCCGCAGCTCGAAGAACGAGTGAGGTCCCGTTTCGTCGAAGCCCATGTCGTTTCCCTGCACAGCGAACTGGCCGAGGCGGCACGCGAACGCAACTGGCGGGCTGCCTTTTCCGGTGAAGCCAGCATCGTGCTCGGCACCCGGCTGGCAATATTCACGCCGATGCCGCGCCTCGGGCTGATCGTCATCGACGAGGAGCACGATCCTTCCTTCAAGCAGCAGGACGGCATGCGCTACTCGGCGCGCGATATCGGCGTCTTCCGCGCCCGCCAGCTCGGCATACCCATCCTCCTGGGCTCGGCGACACCTTCGCTGGAGTCCTGGGCCAATGCCCGAGGCGGGCGATACGGCATGATCAGCCTGGCGCAACGGGCCAATCCGGAAGCGACGCTGCCCACCGTCCGTATGGTCGATACCCGGCGGAAAACGCTCAAGGAAGGCGTCAGTGATCCGCTGATCGCAGCGATCCGCCAACGTCTCGAACGTGGCGAGCAGAGTCTGGTCTTCCTTAACCGGCGCGGCTACGCCCCGGTGCTGGCCTGCCCGGCCTGCGGCTGGGTGTCGCGCTGTACGCGCTGTGCCGCCAACATGGTGCTGCACCTCGCCGACCGCCGGCTGCGCTGCCATCATTGCGGCTGCGAGCATCGTGTCCCCAAGGCCTGCCCGACCTGCGGCAATCAGGACATCCACCCCTTCGGGCGCGGCACGCAACGCCTCGAAGGCTGGCTGCAGGAACAGTTTCCCGAGGCCCGCGTGTTGCGCGTCGATCGCGATTCGGTGAAGAGCCGCAAGCAGTGGGAGGCCGTGCTCGAACGCATACACGGCGGTGAGGCCGATATCCTGGTCGGGACGCAGATGCTGGCCAAGGGGCACGACTTCCCGAAATTGACGCTGGTCGGGGTGCTGGGGGCCGATTCGGCGCTCTTTTCGGCCGACTGGCGCGCGCCGGAACGTCTGTTCGCCCAGCTCATGCAGGTGGCCGGGCGCGCCGGGCGGGCGGAGCTCAAGGGCGAGGTGCTGATCCAGACCGAATACCCGGATCATCCGCTTTACGCGGCGCTGGTCGCCCACGATTACCCGGGCTATGCCGCAACCCTGCTCAAGGAGCGCGAACAGGCCGGCTTCCCGCCGTATTCCTTCCAGGCCATGTTGCGGGCCGAGGCACCGGCGATGGCCGATGCCATCGCCTTCCTCAAGGCGGCCTCGTTGCTGCCTCCGGTCCAGGAACATGAGCAGGTGATGATCTACGATCCCATCCCGATGAAGATGGCCCGCCTCGCCAACCTGGAGCGCGGCCAATTGCTCGCGGAATCCTTCTCGCGGCCGGCCCTGCAGGCCTTCCTGCCACGCTGGCGCGAAGCCATCGAGAGCATCAAGGCACCGTCGAAACTGCGCTGGCACATCGAGGTCGATCCCTTCGAGTTCTAGGTCGCTAGCCGGCATGCCCCTTGCAGAGATGTCATCCCAATGACCGCAGGAGGGCATCATGAAGATTCAGGAATCGACGGTAAATCTTTCGGCCAGCCACGAGGCGAGCCGTTTCCACAGCCTCGAAGTGACCACCGTTCAAGGCTTTCGCAAGGTTTTCGAGAGTCTGGCGGCCAATCCGGACGAAAAGCAGGCGAACGCGCGCGAACGGATGCAACGACTCCTGCAGTCGCTGGTCGACGCGATCATCGCGGCCCTGGATGGCAAGAAATGCGGGGCAGACTTTGCCGCCGGCGACGCCTTGCCGGTCGATACGCCGGGTACTGTCGCCCGACCGGAAATTACCTGGCAACGACGGGTCAGCGAGACGCTCTGCGAGTCGGAAAGGACCACGGTCTGCGGCAACGGTATGGTCAAAACGGCCGATGGCCGGCAGATCGACTTCAGCTACGTGGTAGACATGGCGCGCGAATTCAAGCGCGACACGGTGACCGACGAGAGCGGCACGGTTACCCTGCGCGACCCCCTGGTCCTGACCTTCGACGGCCAGGCTTGTGAATTGAGCGACGAATGCATGGCCTTCGATCTCGACGCCGACGGCAAGGCCGAGCAGGTGCCGGTGCTGGCCGGCAACAGCGGATTTCTTGTCTTCGATCGCAATCGCAACGGCAAGGCGGATGACGGCAGCGAGTTGTTCGGCGTCGCGAGCGGCAACGGCTTTTCCGATCTGGCGAAGTACGACAGCGACGGCAACGGCTGGATAGACGAGAGCGATCCAATCTACCGCGAACTTGCCATCTGGTCGCCCGACAGCTTCAAGTCGCTGACCGATCGGGGTATCGGCGCACTCTATACGAATGCGGTCGATGCCCCGTTCTCGTTGAAGAACGACAGGAACGAACTGCTCGGGCAGATTCGCGCGGCTGGCCTTTATCTCTCCGAGGCCGGCGAGGTCGGCCAGATGCAGCAGGTCGATCTCGCGGTGTCAGACCTGCCGGCGCGAGAAGAACATCCAGCCGAGCGCGACAAGCTGACCGGCTAGCAGGGTGAAAAAGGCGACACGGAAGGCGGCTACAGTTGTCCAGCCGCCTGCCTGCAAGCCATCGACGAGTCCGCCGATGCCCCATTGGAGCCCGAAGGCACCGGCGAACACGAGCAGATTGAGCGCGGTGTTGGCACGCCCCGAGAGCGTGGGCGGGAAGGCCTGGGCGACCAGCGAGTAGGCGACGTTGGACAGCGAGAAACAGAAGCCGAGCACCGGCCACATCAGGTTGCCGGCCCAATTCGGCTGGAGGCTGATCACCGCCAGGATGCCGATGGCACAGATCATCGCCCCGAGATAGACGCGCTCCAGCTTGATGCCGCGATGGACCAGCGCCGTCGCGAAAAAGCCCATGAACAGGAAGCCGCCGAGCATGGCGCCGCTCATCAAGGTCAGTCGCACGGCGATGGCAGCACCATCCATGCCTTCGAGCACGCTCATCCAGCGTGAGGCCCAGAGTCCCTGGACGGCCATGAAGCCGCCGGTGAACCAAAAGCCCATCGGTGCGTAGCGCCAGAAATGCCGACTGGAAAAAATTGCTTTGACGCCGGCCAGTTGGGCAGCAAAACCGGCGCCTTTTTCCTCGATTTCCTTGTCCGGAGAGACAATCCAGATCACGGCAGCAACGGCCAGTGTGACGGCGGCGAGGGCCATGGCGATGGCTTGCCAGCTGGCGAAACCGAGCGCGATTTCCAGCGGCTTGGAGGCGGCGAGGGCGCCGAGTCCGCCCGAGGCCATGACCCAGCCGGTCAGGGATGCCTGGCGTTCCGGCGGAAACCATTGGGCGAAAGCCTTGAACGAGGCCATCAGGCAGGCCGAAACACCAAGGCCGATCAGGGCGCGCCCGATAGCCAGCCCGCCCAGGGATTCGGAGAGCGCGAAAACGGCGGCGCCGGTGGCGGCAATCAGCAACAGGCCGGCCTCGACCCGGCGCGGGCCGAAGCGGTCGAGCAACATGCCGAGCGGTAGCTGGGCGGCGCCGAAGGCCAGGAAGTAGGTGCTGGTCAGCAGGCCGAGCGCGTTATCGGCAAGGCCCAACTCGCGGGCGAGTACCGGGCCGATGACGGCGTTGGCCGTGCGGTACAGGTAGGACAGGAAATAACCTGCCGCGAACGGCAGGAAAAGCCGATACAAAAGGCTGCGGGGATCGGGAATGCTCACTGTCTCTCTCCGGTTTCACGTGAAACGCCGCTGGGGCGGCTGTCGTTATGCTTGCTGGGCGAGCCAGCGGGCACGCTCGACAATCTTTTGTTTCCATTGTTCGGCAATGCCCGGTAGTCCGGCCAGGCGTTCAAGTTCGGCGAGTGGCGGGCGATGGGCCTGCCAGAGTTGCATGGCTTCGGCCAGGGTCGGGGCATCGCCGGCAATCGCTTCGGGCAGCAGTTCGTCGCCGGGTGCGACCGTGCCGGGTGTCAGGACGCGCCAGTACCAGCCGGTCAGGCGGTGTTCGGCAATGAAGGCGGCCATGCCCTCCATGCCGTAGCGCGCGTCGATTTTCCAGCAGGGATTGCGCGGTTGGCAGACCTGCAGGCGCGCCGTGCCGAGTTGCCAGACCTCTCCGATGCGAACGCTGCTTTCATCGAGATCGGGCGTCGCGATGTTTTCACCGATGCTGCCGGGGAGGAGTTGCCCGGCAATATCGGGAAAGCGTTGGGCAAGGCAGGCGTAATGGGCCGACGGGTAGAGGTGCACGGCCTTCTCGGGGCCGCCGTGCACGCGCCGGTCGGCCTGCTGGTCGCCGGCGAAGCCGGTCGGGCCGAGCGCGAGCACTTCGGTGACGGGTACCTTGAAGATGCCGCTGGGGCGCCCGCTGTCGGGAAGCGGGCGAATGCAGCCGATGAACAGGGATACTTTTGCCATGATCGCGTGATTGTGCCATCAATCCCACAGCCAGGCGGCGCCTCGCACCCCCGAGGAATCCCCATGTGCCGGCGGCAGAAATCTGGTGTAGATGACGTCCGAGAAAACGTGGGGGGCACAGCGGCCAGGCAGATTGCGGTAGAGCCGGGAGAGATTGGAAAGGCCGCCGCCGAGCACGACGACCTGTGGATCGAGCAGGTTGATGACGCTAGCCAGGGCGCGCCCGAGCCGATCTTCATAGCGCTGCAGCGTGGCTTCGCAGGCAGCGTCGCCAGCGGAAGCGGCAGCATCGATCTCCGCGACACTCAGGTGTTGCCCGGTTCGGGCCCGGTGGTCGGCAACCAGCGCCGGTCCGCAGAGATAGGTCTCGATGCAGCCGAGGCGACCGCAGTAGCAGGGCGGTAGCGGCAGATCGTCGGCGTCGGGCAGCGGCAGTGGATTGTGTCCCCATTCGCCGGCAATGGCATTGGCGCCGCCCAGGACATGCCGATTGACCACGATACCGCCGCCGACGCCCGTACCCAGAATGACGCCAAACACGATCTCGGCACCGCGGCCACTGCCATCGACCGCTTCGGAAAGGGCAAAGCAATTGGCATCGTTGGCGAGCCGGATCTCGCGCCCGAGCAGCGCCTGCAAATCCAGGCGCAAGGGCTGGCCGATCAGGCAGGTCGAGTTGGCGTTCTTGATCAGGCCGTTGGCCGCCGATTCGGCGCCGGGAATGCCAATGCCGACCGAGCCGCGCACCGCGAGATCATGCTCGGTCGATTCGACCAGCGAAGCGAGCGTGCGCAGGGTCGCGGCGTAGTCGCCCTGCGGAGTGGCGACGCGTCGGCGAGCGAGGGTGCGGCCGGCCCCGTCGAGGGCGATGATCTCGATCTTGGTGCCGCCGAGATCGATCCCCAGGCGTACCTTCAGACCCGGACGGCGACGCCTTTGACGTTGCCGTAGGTGGTGGTCAGCGTACGCAGGACGCTGGCTCCGGCTTCGAGCAGCAGCATGAACAGGTTGCGTTCGGTATAAAGGCAAACGGGCCCGTCGATACCGTATTTTTGGGCGATGCCGGGGGCGAGGGCAGTGAAACGCTGGTTGACCGGCTCGCCGGCATCGGCATAGCCATCGCCGAGCTCGGTATGGAGACCGAGAATGGAAATGTAGAGCTTGCCGCCAATGCGCAACTTGCGCAGCAACTGACGAACGATATCGCGAGCCTGGTCGTAGGGCATGCCACAGATACCACGCCGCAAGAGGATGATGTCGTAGGGCTCGCCCGGTATCCCGTCAGGCAGATCATCCAGTCTGGCCGGCGTGAAATGGATGCTGTCCTGCAGGCCGGCGGCCAGGATGCGGCCCTCGACATCGCCGCGCATCGCTGGCGATTCGGTTACCGTGACCTGTGCGCCGAGGCGGGCGAACTTGATGGCCTGCTCGCAGCGTCCGGCAGGCATGACCAGCACCGAAACACGGTGGTCGATGCGCTGACGCTTGACGCATTCTTCGAGAGCCAGGCGCTCGTTTTCGTCGTTTCCTGTCTCGAAGGGATTGGCGGTAGTATCGGTACTCATTGTCTCGACTCCCTTTTTTCTTCATTCTGCATGAAGGCTGAGTCACCTGACAACAAGCAAGACGAAACGAAAGCCCGGGGAGATCAATAAATGCTAGTGACATTTACGTCGAGCGAGACGAGCGAAGTGCTGATGTACGCCGAGACCGCCAAAATCCTGCTCGAGGCCATCGGCAAGGAAACCACGGCGCGCGGCACCTTTACCCGCGAAGAAATGGCGCCGGCAGCGGCGGCCTTGCGCGAGGCGGTCAAGCGGGCTGGCAAGCCCCCCGAAGAGGACGATGAGGAAACCGGCAAGAAGAAGGAGCCGGTTGTCGGGCTCAGTCAGCGGGCCTGGCCGCTGATCGACATGCTGGAACGGACCGAGCGTTCAGGCCCCAATGCGCATATCGTCTGGGAAGCGGCCGCCGACTTCTGAACGGCCGGCAGTTCAGAACAGTTCGATATCGTCCGTCTTGCCCTTCATGTCGGCGATGAACTTGTCCACCGCCTCATGCACCGGAACGCCTTGCATCACCGCGTCGAACATTGCCACTTCCTCGGCGGTCGTGTATTTGGTCTTGATGCGCTGCTGCAGGCCGACCCATTCGCCCGGATTGAACAGCCGGCCGGTATCGCCCACCAGATCGCTGAGTTCGCCCAGGCTGAGGCCGACATGGGCGAGGCGCTGGACCAGTTTGTCGTAGAACTGGAAGGCGATGATCGCCTGATGCACCATCCCGGAGACGTGCTCCGAGACACCACCGAGATTGCGCTTGGCTTCTCCGACTTCGCCGTCATCGGGCAGGGTGCTGACCGTCGCCGAGATCATCTGCATGAAGCTGGCCATGCTGGTGAAAGAATGGGTCAGAACCTCGACCGAGGCGTTGCTGTCCTTCATCGCCGCCTCGATCTGGACCGCTGCGAGTTCGAGCATGAGAACAGTCTCACGAACCTGGCTCCAGTTCAGGTCAGGCTGATGGGCCGAGGTGCCGCGCGGGGTGGGTTTGTCGCTGGACATTCTGGGTCGATTCCTTCGATCGGTATTTCTGCGGAGTTTCAGCGCTGCGGCGTCAATGGCTTGCGCCGGGCATCGGCCTTCTTCCGCCAGCGGGCCACATCGGTCAGTGTCGGCTCGGCGAATTTTCCGCCGCCGGCATTGCCCATGTAAACAACGGCGCGAGCCACTTCGAGGTCGGAGAGCGCCGGGTTGCCGCCCTTAGCCGGCATCTTCCGGATGCCGTTGAGCGCTGCTGGCACGAGGTCGTCGAGGCCCTCGCGGACCAGCTTTCCCCAAACCTTCGCATTCCCGAAAACGGGGGCTTTCAACTTGCCGTCGCCGTGACATTCGATGCAGGTCGAGGCATAAACCTCGGCTCCGGATTTCTCCTGGGCCAATGCGGGCAGGCAGGCAAGGACGAGAACGAGAGGCGGAATGCGCATGGCTGTTTATTTGTGAACAGGCAGCAATCTTAAATTGCCCGGATAATTTGCGCATGCATTTCATCACTTCTTCCTTCCTCGCATCGTTTGTTTTCGTCAGCGGCCTGGTATCTGCGGGAGCGCCGGAAGTGGCCGTGGATGTCGGCCATGGTCTTGTGGATGGTGGAGCACGCAGTGCGCGCGGTCGTCAGGAATTCGAATTCAACCGTGAGTTTGCCGGCATTCTGGTGGATGCCCTGCGTCAGCGCGACCTGGCCGTGCGCGAGGTGAATTTCGACGGGCTGATCGGCAGTCTGGCCGAACGGCCTCGCCAGGCCGCGGGCAGCACATTCTTCGTCTCCATCCACCACGACTCGATCGCCAGCAACTGGTTGCAAACCTGGGATTGGGACGGCGTCGAGGAAAGCTATACCGACGTCAAACGGGGCTTCGGCATTTTTGTTTCGGAGCGCAATCCGGATCTGGCCACCAGCCTGCGCTGCGCCTCGACCATCGGTGCCGTGTTGCGCCGCCGGGGCTTCGTGCCCTCGACCTGGCACAGCCGGAAGCACCTGGCGGCCGATGCCGCGAATGGCGTGTGGTACTACGACAACCTCGTCGTGCTTCACCGGACCAACTTGCCCGCGCTGCTCTTCGAAGCCGGTGTGATCAAGCACCGGGAGGAGGAACTCGAACTGCGCGATCCCGAGCGTCAGGCGACGATGGCCGATGCGCTGGCGACCGGATTGGCCGCCTGCCTTTCCGTCGGGCCACCCAAGTTGGCGGTGCGAGGCCGTCTGCGGAAATAAGGTTCAGACGAAAATCGGTTCGGGATGCAGGGCGACGCCGAATCGTGCCTGAACATCGGCCTGAACAGCCTGCATCGTCCGCTGCACGTCGGTACCGCTGGCACCACCCCGATTCACCAGGACCAGGGCCTGCTTCTCGTACATGCCGACCGGCCCGAGGGCCTTGCCTTTCCAGCCGGCCTGCTCGATCAGCCAGCCGGCTGCCAGCTTGACCCGGCCGTCCGGCTGCGGGTAGCGCGGCAGCGTCGGATGGCGCTCGGCCAAGGCTTGTGCGGTTGCCGCTTCGACCACCGGATTGTGGAAGAAACTGCCGGCGTTGGGCGTGATGGCCGGATCGGGCAACTTGCGCTGGCGAATGGCGATGATGGCCACTGCCACGTCACGCGGCGAAGGCGCGGCGATATCCCGGGCGGCCAGTTCCTGTGCGACATCGGCGTAGCGCGTATTGGGCACCCAGGCCTTGGGCAGGCGGAAAACGACGCCGGTGATGGCCAGTCGACCATTGAGATGCCAGCCTTCCTGCTTGAAGAGGCTGTCGCGGTAAGCGAAGCGGCAGGCCTCCCGGCCAAAGCTGACGAATTCGCCGCATTCGAAATCCCATGCGGTCAGGCTGTGAAAACGCTCGCCGACCTCCAGGCCATAGGCACCGATATTCTGGATCGGCGCCGCCCCGACTGTGCCCGGGATCAGGCTAAGGTTTTCGAGGCCCGGCCAGCCCTGGGCCAGGGTCCACTGGACGAAGTCATGCCAGTTCTCGCCGGCGCCGGCCTCGACATACCAGGCTTCGGCATCCTCCTTGAGCAGACGTCGGCCGGGAATCGCCATGTGCAGGACGAGGCCATCGAAATCCCCGGTGAGCACCAGGTTGCTGCCGCCACCGAGGATGAAGCGCGGCATGTCCGCAATTGCCCGATCGATCAGCTGGGCTGGCTTATCGACGCGGAGATAGCGGGCGGCCTGCCCCGGCAGGGCGAGGGTGTTGAACGGCGAGAGATCGATGTCGTGATCGAAAGGCATGGGGGCTATTCGGGGTTCGCACCGCCCGGAGGATGGGCGGTGCGCTTCGGTTTGTTCAGAGCAAGGGAGCCAGCCAGTATTCGGCATCCTTGATCGACATTGCCTTGCGGGCGGCCCAATCTTCAAGCTGGTCGCGGCCGATCTTCGGGATCGCGAAGTAGGCCGCACCCGGGTGCCCGATATAGAAGCCCGAGACCGAGGCGGCCGGGGTCATGGCGCAGGACTCGGTCAGCCCCATGCCGGCATTGGCCGGTGCATCGAGCAGCGCGAAAAGTTCGCGCTTGGCGGTGTGGTCGGGGCAGGCCGGATAGCCGGGGGCAGGGCGGATGCCCTGGTATTGCTCGGCGATCAGGCTTTCGTTGTCGAGGTGCTCGTCCGTGGCATAGCCCCAGTAATGGGTACGAACGCGAAGGTGCAGCCATTCGGCGGCGGCTTCTGCGAGACGGTCGGCCAGCGACTTGAGCATGATCGCCGAGTAGTCGTCGTTGGCCGCTTCGAATTCGGCGACACGGGCGTCGACGCCGAGACCGGCAGTGACCGCAAAGGCGCCGACGTAGTCACGGGGTCCGACAAAGTCGGCGAGTGCCAGGTTGCAGCGGCCGGGCGGCTGCTTGTGCTGCTGGCGCAGGCCGACCCAGCGCGTCAGTTCGGTTGTCCGCGATTCGTCGGTGTAGAGCACGATGTCTTCGTCGATGCCGCTGGCAGGGTAGAGCCCGAAGACGGCACGGGCGGTCAGCCATTCCTCGCTGACGATGCGGGCCAGCATGGCCTTGGCGTCGGCAAAGAGTTGGCGGGCGGTCTCACCGACCGTTTCGTTGTCGAGAATGGCCGGGTAGCGGCCGGCCAGGTCCCAACTCTGGAAGAAGGGCGACCAGTCGATGAGCAGGGCGAGGTCGCCGAGGTCGAGATCGATCGCATGCAGGCCGGGATGGGCCGGAACGGTCGGCACGAAGCGCTGGTTCCACGTGAAACGGTTGGCCCGGGCGGCCTCGAGCGAGACCAGGGTGGCGCCCTTGCGGCCAGCGTGCTCGTTGCGCACGGCTTCGTATTCGCTGGCAATTTCGCCGATGTAGCCGGCGCGTTGTTCGGCCGACAGCAGCTTGGTCGCGACACCGACGGCCCGCGAGGCATCCGGCACGTAAACGACCGGTCCTTCGTAATTCGGGGCGATCTTGATCGCGGTGTGGGCGCGGCTAGTCGTTGCGCCGCCGATCAGCAGCGGCTGCTGCATCCCCTGACGCTGCATCTCGCCGGCGACGTGGCTCATTTCCTCAAGCGACGGGGTGATCAGGCCGGAGAGGCCGATGATGTCCACCTTGTGTTCGTTGGCGGCCTTGAGGATGTTGTCGCAGGAAACCATGACGCCGAGATCGATGACGTCGTAGCCGTTGCAGCCGAGCACGACGCCGACGATGTTCTTGCCGATGTCGTGCACGTCGCCCTTGACCGTGGCCATCAGGATCTTGCCCTTGGAGCCCAGGCCGGTGCGGCTCTTTTCCGCTTCGATGAAGGGCAGCAGGTGAGCGACCGCCTGCTTCATGACGCGGGCCGACTTGACGACCTGCGGCAGGAACATCTTGCCGGCACCGAACAGGTCGCCGACGTGGTTCATGCCGGCCATCAGCGGGCCTTCGATGACGGCGAGCGG
>JAEUOD010000049.1 GCA_016791065.1 Dechloromonas sp.
GTCATCGCCTCGGTCTGGTCGATGATCAGGTAGCCGCCGGACTTGAGATCGACGCGGCGGGCCAGGGCTTTCTGGATTTCCTCCTCGACCCCGTGCAGGTCGAACAGCGGACGCTGACCGGTGTAGTGGTCGAGCAGCGGCATCACGGCCGGGGTGTATTCCTGGGCGAAGGCTGTCAGCTTCTGGAAATTTTCGCGCGAGTCGATGACGATGCGCGCCGTATCCGGATTGACGAAATCGCGCAGTACGCGCTGGCTGAGCGACAGTTCCTGGTAAAGCACACTGGGCGGTGCCGAGGTGCGCGCCTTGTCGCGGATGTCGGCCCAGGTCTTGCGCAGGTAGGCGATGTCGGTGGCGAACTCTTCGTCGCTGGCGTTCTCGGCCATAGTGCGGACGATGAAGCCGCCCTTCTCGTCCTCCGGCACCAAGCGGGTGATTTTCTCGCGCAGCACTTCGCGCTCGGCCTCGGCCTCGATGCGCTGCGAGATGCCGATATGCTTCTCCTGCGGCAGATAAACCAGCATGCGGCCGGCGATGGAAATCTGCGTGGACAGGCGTGCCCCTTTGGTACCGATTGGATCCTTGACGACCTGGACGACGATGCTCTGGCCTTCGGCGAGGATTTTCTCGATCGGCCGCTCGGTCGCCGTCTCGCGCGGCTGCCAGATATCGGCAACATGCAGGAAGGCCGTACGTTCCAGGCCGATCTCGACGAAGGCCGATTGCATGCCGGGCAGGATGCGGCAGATGCGCCCGAGATAGACATTCCCAACCAGGCCGCGACTGGCTGTCCGCTCGATGTGGAGTTCCTGGACAACCCCCTGTTGCATCACGGCAACGCGTGTCTCCTGCGGCGTGAAGTTGATCAGTATTTCTTCGCTCATACACTCTACAATTCGCGGTTTTTGCTGGATTCTACTATGCGCAAGGCGCCCGAACTTCTCGCCCCGGCCGGCTCCCTCGAAATGATGCGGACCGCCTTCGATTTTGGCGCCGATGCGATCTACGCGGGACAGCCGCGCTACAGCCTGCGCGTGCGCAACAACAGCTTCGGCACGATCGGCGCGCTCAAGGAAGGCATCGACGAAGCGCACGCGCGCGGCAAGCAGTTTTTCGTCGTCAGCAACATCTTCCCGCACAACGCCAAGCTCGCTACCTACCTCGCCGACATGGCGCCGGTCATTGCCCTCAAGCCGGACGCCCTGATCATGTCCGACCCCGGCCTGATCGACATGGTGCGCGAGGCCTGGCCGGAACAAGCCATCCACCTGTCGGTGCAATCCAACACCGTCAATTGGGCAGCTGTCCGCTTCTGGAAGAAGTTAGGACTCACTCGCATCATCCTGTCGCGCGAACTCTCGCTCGACGAAGTCGCCGAAATCCGCCAGCAATGCCCGGACATCGAACTCGAAGTCTTCGTGCACGGCGCCCTGTGCATCGCCTATTCCGGCCGCTGCCTGCTCTCCGGCTACTTCAATCACCGCGACCCGAACCAGGGTACTTGCACCAACTCCTGCCGCTGGGACTACAAGGTCTCGACCTCGGACAATCCCGGTGCGCCGATGACGCAGCCCGTCTCTTTCTACAGTGACCCGGAGCAGGAAATCCTGCTTGAGGAAAGACAGCGCCCCGGCGAGCTGATGCCGATCGAGGAAGACGAGCACGGCACCTACATCATGAACTCGAAAGACCTGCGTGCCATCGAGCACGTCCAGCGCCTGGTCGAGATCGGCGTCGATTCGCTGAAGATCGAGGGCCGCACCAAGAGTCCCTACTACGTCGCCCGCACCGCCCAGGCCTACCGCCAGGCAATCGACGACGCCGTCGCCGGCCGGCCGCTCGACCCGAAACTGCTGAGCGAACTCGATGGCCTGGCCAACCGCGGCTACACCGACGGTTTCTACCAGCGCCACCACGATGCCGACTACCAGAACTACCTGCGCGGCCACTCCGAATCCGACCGCAGCCTCTACGTCGGCGATGCCGTCGGTTTCGATGAAAACCGTGGCCTCATGGAAATCGTGGTCAAGAACAAGTTCGTTCTCGGCGACCGTCTGGAGTGCGTACACCCTTCCGGCAACTACGTCTTCGCCCCCACTCGTATGGAAAACAAGGCTGGCGAAGCCGTCAGCGTCGCGCCGGGAAGCGGCCACCGCGTCTGGATTGATTTGCCTTCCCGGTACACCAATTCCTTCGTCGCGCGTTTTGTTTGACTAACCCTTACAAAACATACGGGAATATCTTTTGTGCACCGCAGCAAACGGTGTAACATCCTTGTCATGAGCAAAGCCATCCACCGCATGCCCCTGATCGACGCCCTCAAGGCGATCGCGGCCGTGCTCGTCCTGCTCAATCATTTCTCCTCCTACGGTCCGCTGGCCATGGCGGCACGTGAAGCCTTCCCCGGCTTGTTCGGCTGGTTCTTCGAATACGGCCGGATGGCCGTGCAGGTTTTCCTGGTCATCGCCGGTTTCCTCGCCGCACGCGGCCTCTCGGCGGACGGCCAGGCGCTCGCCACCTCGCCCCTGCCGTTGATCTGGAAACGCTATCTGCGGCTCGCCGTACCCTACCTGGCCGCGATCGGCCTGGCCATCATCGCCGCGGCCATCGCCGACCACTGGATGGACGACGAGGCGATCCCCGACCGCGCCACCCTCACCCAGTGGCTGGCCCACGCCTTCCTGCTGCACAGCCTGCTCGGCTTCGATGCCCTGTCGGCCGGCGTCTGGTACATCGCCATCGATTTCCAGCTCTTCGCGCTGATGGCCATCCTGCTCTGGGCCGGGCGCCTCCGCCGGGTCGCCCCGGCGCTGGTGCTCGCTGTCGCCACGGGCTCGCTGTTCTGGTTCAACCGCGACGCCGCCTGGGACAACTGGGCGATCTATTTCTTCGGCTCCTACGGCTTGGGCGCCGCCGCCTGGTGGGCATCGGACCGCCGGCAGATGTCGGCCTGGCTCGGCGTCATCGCCACCGTGGCCATCGCCGCCCTCATCCTCGACTTCCGCCTGCGCATCGCACTGGCGTTGGGCGTCGCGCTGCTGCTCGGTTTCGGTCGGCGCACCGGCTTCCTCGAACGCTGGCCGGAAGCCCGCCCGCTGGCTTACCTCGGCCGCATCTCATACTCCCTGTTTCTCGTCCATTTCCCGGTCTTGCTGCTGGCCAACGGCCTCTACGCGCAGTCAGGAATCACAGCAACGGGCGCAGCCATCGGCGGGCTTCTGCTCGCCCTGATCGCCAGCATCGCGGCGGCGCACGCCTTTTACCGCTGGATCGAAAGTCCGGCGGCGAGCGCCAGAATCACCGCACTATTAGGCGGGCTGTTCGCCAAGGCCTACCAATTGCTGCGCCGCCTGCCCGGGCTCTCCGCCCTGCTACCTGCCCGCGCCTGAGACCGGGCAGCCCTCGCCCTCGTAGGGCCTGCGTGACACTTGAGTAACAAATTCGTCTGAAATTGCGACGAAAATTCACAAAAACACTAATTCGGACGCACCAATCGTGGGCGGCGGGATGGTTTTCGCACCCAAACGAGGCCCCGATGTCATAAACCCGGGGTAAACACCGGGCACGCAAATTGCAGTTCAGACACAGTGTCAGATCATTTCCCCAAAACTGTGTCCGTACGCCCGCTTCGCTCCGTCATTCCCAGCATCGGCACTGTCGCCGTCGACCATTCGCGCGTTCTCGACACGCTCGTCAAGAACCTTCAAGGCATGGCCTACCGCTGCCGGAACGATCCGCACTGGACGATGGTGTTCGTCAGCCAGGGCAGCGTCGGCCTGTGCGGCTACATGTCGGACGAACTGATCGGCAACACCTGCATTTCCTGGGAAGAACTCACCTACCCGGAGGACAGAACCTTGGTGCGCCAGGCGATCGAGGCCGCCATCCGTGAGGAATCGCGCTTTGCCATCCAGTACCGGATCACCGATGCCAAGGGACAACTGAAGTGGGTCGCGGAACGCGGCATGGCGATTCGCGACGAACAGGGCAGGATTGCGATCGAAGGCTTCATCGAGGACATCACCGCCCAGCGCACGACGCTGCAAGCGCTGGAGCAGGCCGAACTACGCTATCGCAATATTTTCGAACATGCGTCCGAGGGCATTTTCCAGACAACTGGCGATGGCCGCTATCTCGCCGCCAACCCGGCACTGGCCCGGCTCTACGGCTACTCGAACCCGACTGAGCTCATCGCCGATCTTTCCGACATCAAGCACCGTCTATACGTCCAGCCCGGCCGCCGCGACGACTTCCTGCAACTGATCGCCGCTGAGGGCGAAGTGATCAACTTCGAGTCGGAGGTGTACCGACGCAACGGCTCACGCATCTGGATCTCCGAGAATGCCCACGCCGTCTTCGGGGCCGATGGCGAGCTCATCTTCTACGAGGGCACCGTCCGCGACATCACGAGCCGGAAGGCGACCGAGGATCGCCTGCGCATGCTAGCCATGGTCTTCTCGAACAGCAACGAGGCGATCATCGTGACCGATGCCAATAACCGCATCATCGCCACCAATCCGGCCTTCACCGAACTGACCGGCTATAGCGAAGCCGAAGTCCTCGGGCGCAATCCGCGCCTGCTCTCGGCCGGCAGCACGGAGCCGGAAGTTTTCCGGAGCATGTGGAGCAGCCTCCACCAACACGGCGCCTGGCAGGGCGAACTCTGGGACCGCCGGAAGAGCGGCGAGGCCTATCCCAAATGGCTGTCGATCTCGGTGGTGCGCGACAACGCCGGGCGGATCACCCACCATATCGGCAGCTTCATCGACATCTCGGAACTCAAGGCAACGCAGGAGCGGATTCGCCACCTCGCGCACCACGACACCCTGACCAACCTGCCCAACCGCTTCAGCCTGCACGAGAAGCTCGAGCAGGCCCTGAGCTTCTGCCGGCGCAACAATCGCCAACTGGCGCTGATGCTGATCGACCTCGACCGCTTCAAGACAATCAACGACACGCTCGGCCATCATGCCGGCGACGCGTTGCTGGTCCAGGTCGCCGACCGCCTGCGTGCCACCGTCCGCGATAGCGACATCGTCGCCCGCCTCGGTGGCGACGAGTTCGTGGTCGCCCTGCCCGGTATCAACTCGCCTTCCGATGCCGCGCATCTCGCCGACAAGATCGCCCGTCGCATCTCCGAGCCTTACCAGATCATCGGCCAGGAACAACGCACCTCGCCGAGCATCGGCATCTGCCTCTATCCGAACGATGCCGTCGAAATCGGCGATCTGCTCAAGAACGCCGACGTCGCGATGTACCACGCCAAGGCTCAGGGTCGGGGGAACTACCAGTTCTTCACCGAGGACATGCACATCGCGATGACGCAGCGCATGACCATCGAGGCCGACCTGCGCCTGGCCCTGGAGCGCCAGGAGTTCGTGCTGCACTACCAGCCGCAGCTCGACCTGCGGCGCGGCACCATCGTCGGCGTCGAAGCGCTGATTCGCTGGCAGCACCCGACCCGCGGCATGGTCCCCCCCAACGAATTCATCCCGGTGGCCGAAGAAACCGGCATGATCGGCGCCATCGGCGACTGGGTACTCTCCGAAGCCTGCCGCCAGCTGCGCACCTGGCAGGACGACGGTATTCAGCATCTGCGCATGTCGATCAACCTGAGCGCCAGCCAGTTCATGGACAAGACGCTACCCGTCCGCATTCATGAACTGCTCGGCCAATACGGGCTGGAGGCTGGCCTGATCGACCTGGAAGTGACCGAGTCGATGTCGATGGCGTCGCCTGACGAATCGATCAGCGTCATGCGCACCCTGAGCGGCAGCGGCCTGACGCTCTCGATCGACGATTTCGGCACCGGCTACTCCTCGCTCGCCTATCTCAAGCTGCTGCCGATCCGTACGCTCAAGATCGACCGCTCCTTCGTCAAGGACATCGAAACCGACCCCAACGACGCCGACATCTGCGACGTCACCGTACTCCTCGCCCACAAGCTGGGCCTGGAGGTAGTAGCCGAAGGCGTCGAAAACGAAGCCCAGCTCAAGTTCCTGCTCAGCATCGGCTGCGAGAAGGTCCAGGGCTACCTGATCAGCCGACCGTTGCCGGCCGAGGCAGCCGAAGCCTTCATCCGCAACAAGCCGCCGATGGCCAATCTCGGCACAGTCGATCTGTGGCCGCACACCTAAAAAGACGATATCCCCTGCAACATCCGGAGAACAGCACCATGCGCAACAACCAGCCCGTCACCGACCAGGAGACCCGACTGCCGGAAGGCCAGTTCATCTACTCCCGAACCGACCTCAACGGCATCATCGTCGAGGCCAACCAGGCCTTTGCCGAGATCAGCGCCTACCGGCGCGAGGAAATGCTCGGCCAGCATCACAACATGGTGCGCCATCCCGACATGCCACCCGAGGCCTTCGCCGACATGTGGCGCGATCTCAAGTCCGGCCGCCCTTGGCGCGGCGTGGTCAAGAACCGGCGGCGGGACGGCGGCTACTACTGGGTCATCGCCAACGCCTCGCCGATCCGGGAAAACGGCCAGATCGTCGGCTACCAGTCGATCCGCACCACCCCGACGCGAGCCGAGATCGAAGCGGCGGGCGCTGCCTACAAGCGCCTGCGCGAGGGCGACAAATCGATCTCGGTCAAACACGGCCGCGTCGTCGCGACACGCCAGTCCCCATTCGCCCGCTTCAACACGCTCGGCATCCAGTTGCCGCTGATGGGCGTCATGGGTTGCGGCCTCAGTCTCGGCCTCTTGCTGGCCAGCGCCCGGCCCGACCTGCTTCCCGGCGCAGCGCTGGAAGGCATCGCCGGGCTCGGCATTCTCCTCAGCCTCTACTTCCTGGGCGCCTTCACGCCGCGCCTGAAGGCCGACCTCGCAGGCACCCATGCCACGGTCAACCAGATCCTGAGCAGCGGCGACCTCCGGGCCCGCCTGCAAACCGGACGCCAGGACGTGGTCGGCGACATGGTCAACAGCATCGACCGGGTGATTTCCTCCTTCCAGTCGACCATCCAGGGCATGGCCGACACCGCCTCGCAAGTCCATCACGCCGCCCAGGAAGTGCGCGACGCTGTCGGCAACGCCCGCGAATCCGCCCGCGTGCAAAGCGATGCCACCTCGTCGGCCGCCGCCGGCATCGAACAGATCACGGTCTCGATCGGCGAAGTTGCCGCCCACGCCAGCACCACCCGGGAAGCCGCTGCCTCCGCCGCCTATCTATCGACCCAGGGTGCCGAGGTATCGGCCCGCGCCTGCAGCACGATTCTCTCCCTGGCCGGCACCGTCAAGGAGTCCGCCGCCCAGGTCGAACAACTCGGCCAGCAGTCGCAGGAAATTTCGCGCATCACCAGCGTCATCAAGGGCATCGCCGACCAGACCAACCTGCTCGCCCTCAACGCCGCCATCGAAGCCGCCCGGGCCGGCGAAGCCGGGCGCGGCTTCTCGGTGGTGGCCGACGAAGTGCGCAAGCTGGCGGAAAGCACCGCCAAGGCGACCGGCGAGATCAGCGCCATGACCCAGTCAGTGCAAAGCGAGACCGACAAAGCCGTCGCATCCATGCGTCAGGGTGCCCGTCAGGTCGAGGACGGCGTCCAGCTCGTCCAGGAAGCGCAGCAGGCGCTGCAGGACATCAACAGCCAGATGGATCTGACCGTCGACATGGTTAACGACATCTCCCACTCCTCCGCCGAACAGGAGCAAGGCATGACCGTGATGGCCCAAAGCGTCGAGCGCGTCGCCGCGATGACCGAACAGAACATGGCAGTGGTCAGCCAGACAACCAGCGCGACCAACTACCTCGGCGAACTGGTCGAACGGATGAACAAGGCGGTCAATCAGTACCAGATCTGAGCAACCTGGCCATACGACTCAGTCGGCCAGTTCGCGGCGCCCGCGGAAGAACTCCAAAGCTTCGGGATTAGCAAGCGCCTCGACGTTCTTCACCGGCTGCGCCTGCACGACGTTGCGCACGGCCAGTTCGACGATCTTGCCCGACTTGGTACGCGGGATGTCCTGCACCTGCACGACCTTGGCCGGGACGTGGCGGGGCGTGGTGTTGTCGCGGATCTGCTTTTTGATGCGCTCGATCAGGGCCTCGTCGAGCACCTTACCGTCCTGCAGGCGGACGAAAAGCACGACGCGCACGTCGTCCTCCTTGCCCGGCGGCCAGGCCTGGCCGATGACCAGGGATTCGAGAACTTCCGGCAATTGCTCGACCTGGCGGTAGATTTCCGCCGTGCCGATGCGCACGCCACCCGGATTGAGCGTCGCATCCGAACGACCGTAGATGATCATGCCGTTGTGCGCGGTCAGTTCCGAGAAGTCGCCGTGACACCAGATGTTGTCGAAACGCTCGAAGTAGGCCGCCTTGTACTTGGCGCCGTCGGCATCGTTCCAGAAGCCGACCGGCATGACCGGGAAAGGCTTGGTGCAGACCAGTTCGCCCTTGGCTGAGCGCACCGGGCGGCCTTCGTCGTCGAACACATCGACCGCCATCCCCAGGCCGCGGCACTGGATTTCGCCGCGATAGACCGGCAGCACCGGGTTGCCGAGCACGAAACAGGAAACGATGTCGGTACCGCCCGAGATCGAGGCGAGCAGGATGTCCTGCTTGATCTCGCGATAGACCCAGTCGAAGCCTTCGGGCGACAGCGGGCTGCCGGTCGAGAACATGGCTCGCAGCGTGGCCAGATCATGAGTCTTGCCCGGAGTGAGTCCTAACTTTGCGGCAGCGTCGATGAACTTGGCCGAGGTGCCGAAGTGGGTCATCTTCTCAGCCTCAGCGTAGTCGAAGAGCACGGTGCCGCCAGAGGCGAAGGGCGAGCCGTCATAGAGCAGCAGCGTTGCACCGGCGGCGAGGCCGGAGACCAGCCAGTTCCACATCATCCAGCCGCAGGTCGTGAAGTAGAAAAGGCGGTCGCCCGGCCGCACGTCGCTGTGCAGCAGGTGTTCCTTGAGGTGCTGCAGCAGCACGCCGCCGTGGCAATGGACGATGCACTTTGGCACGCCGGTCGTGCCGCTCGAGAACATGATGTAGAGCGGATGATCGAAAGCGACGCGGTTGAAGCGCACAGCCGCCTCGCTCGCCGGCAAGTCGCTCCAGCGGATCGCATTGGCGATGGCACCGATGGCCGGTGCGCTGTCGAGATAGGGCACAACAACCGTCCTCAGCAGCGACGGCATCTGCGCCACGACCTCGGCGTTCTTGGCCAGGCAGTCGACGCGCTTGCCGTTGTACCAGTAGCCATCGACGCAGATCAGCACCTTGGGCTCGATCTGCCCGAAGCGGTCGAGCACGCCCTGCACACCGAAATCGGGTGAAGCGGAGGACCAAATGGCGCCGAGCGAGGTCGCGGCGAGCATGGCAACCAGGGTTTCGGGCAGGTTGGGCAGGTAGCCGGCGACGCGGTCGCCTTCGCCGACGCCCTGGGCGATCAGGAATTGCTGGAAGCGGGCGACCTCGGCATAGAGTTCAGCCCGGCTCATGCGCCGCTTGACCTTGTCCTCGCCCCAGAAGACCAGCGCCTCGCCATCGTCGCGCTGCTGCAGGAGGTTTTCGGCGAAATTCAGGCGGGCATCGGGAAACCAGCGCGCGCCGGGCATCCGGTCGCCATCGACGAGTACGCGGTTTCCCTTGTCGCCGACCGCGCCGCAGCTATCCCAGATGGTGTTCCAGAAAGCCTCGGGCTGGTCGACCGACCACTGCCAGAGGTCGGCGTAACTGGCATGGCCGGTAGTGGCTATCAGTTGCGCCATGCGCGTCTGGCCGACGGTGGCCGGATTGGGCGTCCACAAAGGTTTGCTGTCGATGGCGTAGGTCATGTCGTCTCCTCGGTCTTGTTCTGTGCCGGCTCGTCGGCCGGAAAGCGCCAGATTACCTGCGGATGCGGAGGAATGACTGTCGTCGGCCGGACAATCGCGGCCTTCGCCGGCTCGCCCCGCATGCGGGGCGAGCCGAAAACTCAGGCTTTCTTTTGCAGCAACCCGTCGAGCATGCCGATCATCTGGTCGATCTCGGCTTCGCTAACGTTGAGCGCCGGCATGAAGCGCAGCAAATTGGGACGCGGTGCGTTGAGCAGCAGGCCGGTCGGCTGCAAGACGAGCGCATCGGCGACGATCTGCGGACCACGCTCGTCGTCGAGGATCAGCGCGCGCAGCAGACCCGAACCGCGTTCGCCCTTGAGGCCGTGCTTCGCGGTCAATTCGAGCAGTCGCTTGGCGAGATACTGGCCGCGCGCCTCGACCTCGGCGAGGAAGCCGGGGGCCAGCAGGCGCTTGATCACGGCGACGCCGACCGCCGTCATCAGCGGATTGCCGTTGTAGGTGCCGCCTTGGTCGCCCGCCACGAAGCAGCAGACTTCCTCACGGGCGAGCAGCGCGGCGAGCGGTACGCCGCCGCCGATGCCCTTGCCCAGGGTCATGATGTCCGGCTCGATACCGGCGTGCTGGTAGGCGAACAGCTTGCCGGTACGGCCCATGCCGGACTGCACTTCATCGACGATGAGCAGGATGCCGCGCGCGCGGGTCAGTTCGCGCAGTGCCTTGAGGAATTCGACGTCGGCAGGGATCACCCCGCCCTCGCCCTGTACCGGTTCGAGCATGACCGCCACCGTCTTCGGGCCGATCAGTGCCTCGACCGAGGCGATGTCGTTGTAGTCAGCCTTCGGGAAACCCGGCACCTGCGGCGCGTAGAGCGTATCCCAGCCAGCCTTGCCGGAGGCCGACATGGTGGCCAGCGTGCGGCCGTGGAAGGAATGATCGAAGGTGATGATCTCGAAGGCGCCGTCGCGGTTCAGGCGGCCCCATTTGCGCGCCAGCTTGATGGCACCTTCGTTGGCCTCGGCGCCGGTGTTGGCGAAGAAGACGCGGTCGAAACAGGAATTGTCGGTGAGCAGACCGGCCAGTTCGACCATCGGGCCGTTGTAGAAGGCCGGGCTCGGATTGAGCAGCTTGCCCGCTTGCTCGGTCAGCGCGGCGGTGATTTCCGGCGGGCAGTGGCCGAGGCAATTGACCGCCCAGCCCTGGATGAAATCAAGATAACGCCGCCCCTGGTGATCGACCAGCCACGCCCCTTCGCCGCGCTCGAAGACGATGTCCGGGCGGTTGGTGATGTACATCAGCGAATCGGTCGAGTGCGCGCCGTATTGCATGTCTGGCTCCAGTGTCGGTAAAAGGCAGAAGTATAGGTTTTTTGGCTTGAAAAATTGTGACCGACCGTCACAAACCTGCCAGTGCTGCCTCGCAGAAAGCCACGTCCTGCGCTTCGCTCCCACCGGAGATGCCGATGGCGCCGACCCGCTGGCCTTCGTGCTTGATCGGCAGGCCGCCGCCGAAGCTGACAAAGCGCTCGCGATGCATCAAGCCATGGCGCAGCATCTCGCTGCCCTCGGCCAGGCGCTTGTCCCACTTGGCCGTCGGCAGGCCAAAACTGACCGCGGTATAGGCCTTGTCGAGCGCAATGTCGATGGAGTGGAAAGGGGCGCCCGGCTGGCGCTTGAAGACCAGCGGATAGCCGGCCCGGTCGACGATGGCGACACAGATATTGACGCCGGCCTCGCTGGCAGCCGCCAGCGCACGGTCGGCCAGTTTCTCGGCACTGGCAAGGCCGAGCGAGGCGATCATTTCAATGTCCATGGTGTTTTTCCTGAGCGATGGAAACCTGCTCGGCCAGACGCTGCCGACGGCTGAACAGGAAAACGACGAAAACCAGCAGCACGCCCCCTTCGGCGAGCAAGGTGTGGCCGGCCCCGAAGGCACTGGCGAGGAATCCGGCGAGCAGGCCGCCCAGGGCGTCGAAACCGAAGCGGGCGGAGGTGAAGAAGGAAACGATGCGACCACGCAGCGTTTCCGGCGCCGTGCTCTGCAAGATCATGTTGATGCCGACGTTGCACACCGAGATGCCGAAGCCGATGCCGATCATGGCGATCAGCGCCAGCGGCAGCCAGTCGGTGGCCGCGAAGACCAGCAGCGACAGCGCCGCGATGGCGGTACCCGCAACCACCGAGGCGATCAGGCCGGGCACTGAATGACGCGTCGCCAGGAAGACCGTCGAGGCGAAGGCGCCGCAGCCGGCCGCTCCCCACAGCCAGCCGAGCAAGGTCGCATCGCCGGCGAAGACCTCGGCGGCGAACACCGGCAGCAGCACGGCATAGGCCGAGGCGGTCAGGTTCAGCGCGATCAGCGTCAGGATCAGGGTACGCACGCTCCAGGTCTGCCAGGCGTAGGCCAGTCCTTCCTTGAACACCTCGCCGACCGAACCCTTGGCACGCGCCGGCGGCGTGCTGCGCACGACCAGGATGGCGGCGATCAGGGCCAGGAAGGAAAAGCCGTTGATGGCGAAGCAGAAGGCCTCCGAGGTCAAGCCCAGCAGCAGGCCGGCAATCGGCGGGCCGACGAAGCGGCCGCTGTTGAACAGCATGGCGTTCAGGGCGAGGGCGTTGGGCAGGTCGTCGCGGCTGCCGACGAAACTGCCGATCAGCGACTGGCGCAGCGGCGCGTCAAAGCTGCTGAGGACGCCGAGCGCCAGCGCCATGGCGATGATGAAGGCCGGCGTGATCCAGCCGGCCCAGGTCAGGCCGGCCAGCACGAAGGCCTGCACGGCCATCAGCGACTGCACGCCGACCAGCCACTTCTTCTTGTCGTGCTTGTCGATCCAGGCGCCGGCGAAAGGCCCGACGACGAGCTGCGGAATCAGGCCGCAGAAGGCCGTGATGCCGAGCAGCGCAGCCGAACCGGTGAGCCGGTAGACCAGCCAGGCCAGTGCCACCTGCTGGATCCAGGAGCCGAGGATGGACACCGCCTGGCCGGCGAAATAGAGGCGGAAGTTGCGATGCGCCAGGGCGCGCAGGCCGGCCGGCACTTTAGAGGCGGAGGTCAAATTCTGAATCCAGACGTTAGCGGAATTCGTCGACAAAACGGCTACGGCAATTCGCTAACATCTTAATATATTTTCCGCTTCGGCAGCCGAGGCAGCGGCAGGCCGACCAACCTGCCGCATGCGTCGCATCAGTAACGATAGGACGGATCGAGCCGGTCGATGATCCGCGTCATCGCCGCCAGTGCATCCTCACCGGCACCGTACTTCGGATCGAAGTTCAGCGAATCGGCCACGCACTTGGCGAGGACCGGTTCGGGGATTTCCACCACCGCCCCCATCGACTGCGACGCCAACTGGATTTCGCAGGCCCGGTTGACCAGCCACATCAGCGAGAACGCCTGCGCCAGCGTCGCCCCGATCACGACCGGACCGTGGTTGCGCAGCATCAGGACCGGCTTGTTGCCGGCGCTGGCCAGGATGCGCTCGCCTTCGTCAAGATGGACGGTGATTCCCTCGAACTCGTGCCAGGCGATCTTGCCGTAGAGCTGGGCGGCGTAGAAGTTGCTGTACGACAGCCCCTCCTTGAGACAGCAGACAGCCTGGGTCGGCGTCGTATGCACATGCATGACGCAATGGCCGTCGGCCACCTTGTCGTGGATCGCCGAGTGGAAGGTGAAGCCGGCCGGGTTGATCGGCCAGTCGGAATGGCCGATGACGTTGCCCTTGATGTCGATCTTGACCAGGTTGGAGGCGCAGACGTCCTTGTAGTGCAGGCCGAAGGGGTTGATCAAGAAATGCTTGTCCGGCCCCGGCACGCGCAGGGAGATGTGGTTGTAGATCAGTTCGTCCCAGCCCAGGTAGGCAAAGATGCGATAGACGCCGGCCAGCTTGACGCGGGCATCCCATTCCTCCTGGCTGAAGCGCTGGGGATGGTCATAGTATTTGCTCATGTGCTTGCTCCTGTTTGTCTGTTGATCAGCGGGACTGCTTGCGTGCGGACTCGCGGGCCGCCGCGACCAGGGCCTCGCCGTTGATGCCTTTGGCCTTGGCATCGGCCAGCCATTCCTTTTCGACCACTTCGGTCTGCTTCAGGATGGCGTCGTATTTCGCACCGGAAATGACAGTCAGCGTGTGACCGGGCAGACCCTTGACCTTGTTGCGCGCCGCCACCGAGGCCTCGTCCCAGACCTTGCCGTAGCGCTCGACCAGCGGCAGGCCGGAAACCTTGTCGACAATGGCCTTGAGATCGGCCGGCAACGACTCGTACTTCTGCTTGTTCATCAGCACCACCAGCACGGTGGCGCCCATCACCGGACGGTCGGCCGGCGTCTCGAAATGGTGCTTGGTGACCTCGTCGAGCTTGGTCGGCAGCATGACCTCCCAGACCGCCGAGGCGCCATCGACGACGCCCTTGGAGATGGCCTCGGTGACCTGGGCCGGCGGCATGGCCACCGGCGTCGCGCCGAGCGCCGTCAGGGTGCGGGCGATGGTCCGGTTGGGCGAACGCAGCTTGATGCCCTTGAAGTCCTCGGCCGAGGCCAGCGGTTTCGTGGCCGTATGGATGTTCATGCCGCCGTCGCCGTGCATGGCGAGCACCTTGTAGTCCTTGTACTCGTCCTTCAGTTGCTGTCCGTAGAAATCCCAGATCGCCCGGCCGCCGACCAGGCCGCCCAGGGGCAATACGCCGGGCAGTTCAAGCGCCTCGGTCTTCGGGAAACGCCCGGTCGAATAACCGGGTGCTGTCCACGCGATGTCAGCAACGCCATTCTTGACCTGGTCGGCCAGTTGGTCCGGCGTGCCGCCCAGTTGCATGGACGGATAGAACTGGCACTTGATGCGGCCATTGGACAGTTGCCCCATCTCGTCGCACCAGGGCTGGAGGACGAGTTTCTGGGTCGAGGCCACGGCCGGCAGAAAATGGGCAATCTTGAACGTGACTTCCTGAGCCTGTGCCGCATGGATAGCGGCGAGGCTCATGTCGGCCACGAAAAGGCCGCGGGTAATTGAATTTTTCATCGGGGTTCTCCTCCTATGTTGTCTGCTCGGTGGGCTTCAGGCCCACCGGCAAATCATAGGAAAGCGCCCCGCCGGCCTCTATCCGGATCGGGCGCCGGCTATCCGCATCCGGCGGATAGTTCGCGACTACTTGATCCGGCGCAAGGTATCGGAAGGCGACTCACCGAAACTGCGCCGGTAATCGACGGAAAAACGTCCGAGATGATTGAAGCCCCAGCGCAAGGCGGCTTCCGCCACGATCCCCGGCGCCCCGCCCTGCTCCAGTTCGCTGCGCACGCCCGCCATGCGCACCTGACGCAGGAAATTCATCGGCGTCGTTCCACGTGCCATCCGAAAACCCTCGCTGAGCGTCCGGATGCCGCAGCCGGCGGCATCGGCGATGCGCTCCAGGGTCAGGGCCTCGCGGGCATGAACCCGGATGTAATCCTCGGCCCGCCGGACATGGCGCGGCGCCAGACTGGTCACGGGCTGGCGCAGGGCGTCGCTGTAGGAGTGCTGGTGTTCGAGCAGCAGGTGCAGGAGCACGGCCTCTTCCAGGTTATGGATGATCGGCTCCGCGCCGGCCGGCAGCGGCGTGCCGACGTAACCCAGGAGCATCTGCAGGAGGCCGATCCAGCGTCGTTCGACGAGGCCGTTAGTGGAGCCGAAGGGCGAAAACCGTAAGGGGCGGTCAAGTGGTCGATCGAGCAGCGCCGAACATTTCGCGTCAATGGCGGACTGGTCGATGCGCACATTGCAGCGTTCGCTGTCGCCGCTGAAACGCTTG
>JAEUOD010000088.1 GCA_016791065.1 Dechloromonas sp.
GGCTTGGTATCGACACCGCGCAGTTCCTCTTCGCCGACCGAGAAGGCGACGACCGGCACATCGGTGGCCTTCAGGCCGGCGTTGCCCAGTTCCTTGTAGAACGGCACGTTGGAGTCACCGTTGATGGTCGAAACCACGGCGGTCTTCTTGCCTTCGGAGGCGAACTTCTTGATCTTGGCGATGATGGTCTGGTAATCGCTGTGGCCGAACGGCGTGTAGTCTTCCATGATGTCGGCGTCAGCCACGCCCTTCGACTTCAGGAAGGCGCGCAGGATCTTGTTGGTGGTGCGCGGATAGACGTAGTCGGTGCCGAGCAGCACGAAGCGCTTGGCTTCGCCGCCGTCCTTGGACATCAGGTATTCGACGGCCGGAATGGCTTGCTGGTTGGGGGCGGCGCCGGTGTAGAAGACGTTCTTCTCGAGTTCCTCGCCCTCGTACTGGACCGGGTAGAAGAGCAGGCCATTGAGTTCCTTGTAGACCGGCAGCACCGACTTGCGGGACACCGAGGTCCAGCAGCCGAAGGTGACGGCGACTTTGTCCTTGGTCAGCAGCTGGCGGGCCTTTTCGGCGAACAGCGGCCAGTTGGAAGCCGGGTCGACGACGACCGGCTCGAGCTTCTTGCCCATCACGCCGCCGGCCTTGTTGATTTCCTCGATGGTCATCAGGGCGGTTTCCTTGAGCGCGGTCTCGGAAATGGCCATGGTGCCGGACAGGGAATGCAGGATGCCGACCTTGATGGTGTCGGCGGCCTGGGCGGTGACGCCGATGGAGGACAGCGCGGCGGCCAGGACGGTGGCCTTGATGAAGTTGCGACGATTGCTCATGGAAGCTCCTCGGTTAGAAATCGGTTCAAACTGCGTTGTTGCAGTGCAGCGCCAGATTAAGGAGCGCGCCGTTTCGGCGAAATACGTCAGATTGCGTACGGGGTGCGTAGGCGTTGTCGAGTGGTCATTTCAGGGCCGTAGCGGACCGAGGAAATGGGCAGCCACCGTCATCAGCAGGGGCGTCGTGACGGCCGAGCCGACCGTGGTCAGGATCACGGCGCCGGCGATGCCGGCCTCGACCGCCTTGAACTGGCGGGCCATCAGGAAGACGTTGGCGCCCAGGCCGACCGAGCCGAGCAGGACGACGACCATGGTTTCGGTTGGCGGCAATCCGATCAGGCGGGCGATGCCGAGAATGCCGAGCGGCAGTACGAGCAGCTTGAGGAGCGCGATGCCAGCACTCACCCGCCACTGGTCGCGCAGGTCGTAGTCGGCCAGGCTCATGCCGAGGGCGACGAGCGCCAGCGGCATGCCGGTCTGGCCGAGCATTTTCAGCGGGCTGTCGACGATCTCCGGGAGGGGGATGCTGGTCAGGCCGAAGGCGGCGCCACCGAGGATGGAAAGGATGATCGGGTTGCGCAGCACGCCATTGAGCGTGTCGCGCAGGCCTTTGAGTGAGAGGCGGCCGTGGCGGTGCCATTCCACGGAGACACTGATCAGGGTCCACAGAATCAGGGCGTTGAAGACGAGGATCAGGGCGACCGACGGGATCGCTCCTTCGCCGAGCGAGGCCCGGGCCAGCGGCAGGCCGAGCATGATGTTGTTCGAGAAAATGCAGCCGACGCCGAACACCGACTGCCCGATGCCGTCGAGCCCGAAGGCCTTCCAGGCGAGCAGCCGGCCGAGGACGAAGATTCCGAGGCAGCCGCCGAAGAAGGCGATGAGTAGGCGGCTGTCCACCGGCGGTAATTGCGCTAGGTCGCTCATCATCCGGAAGAGCATGGCCGGCAGGCCGACGCTGAAGACGAAAGTGGTCAGGTGGCGCGCCATGGCCTGCGGCCAGCCGGCCACCCGGATCAGCAGATAGCCGGTGAGGACGAGGGCGAAGAGCGGTGCCCCGAGCCCCAGTTGATGCAGGAAGGCGTTCATCGGGGAGCGCTCAGGCGCCGTTCTCCAGCACTGCGGCGATGGCCTGGCCGAGGTCCGTGGTACGGGCGCTGCCGCCCATGTCCGGCGTGCGCGGCCCGGCGACCAGGACATGCTCGATCGCCTGCATGATCGCGTCGTGGGCGGCCTGGTAGCGGGCGTCGCCATTGCCGAGGAAATCGAGCATCATCGCCCCCGACCAGATCATGGCGATCGGGTTGGCGATGCCCTGGCCGGCGATGTCCGGAGCCGAGCCATGCACCGGCTCGAACAGCGACGGGAAGCGGCGTTCCGGGTTGAGGTTGGCCGAGGGGGCGATGCCGATGGTGCCGGTGCAGGCCGGGCCGAGGTCGGAGAGGATGTCGCCGAACAGGTTGGAGGCGACGACGACGTCGAAGCGTTCAGGACTCAGCACGAAGCGGGCGGTCAGGATGTCGATGTGATACTTGTCCCAGCGCACCTCGGGGTAGTTGCCGGCCATGGCTTCGAGACGTTCGTCCCACCAGGGCATGCTTATGGCGATGCCGTTCGACTTGGTGGCCGAGGTCACATGCTTCTTCGGCCGCGTCTGCGCCAGCTCGAAGGCGAACTTGAGGATGCGGTCGGTGCCGTGGCGCGTGAAGATCGATTCCTGGATTACCGTTTCGCGCTCGGTGCCCTCGAACATCCGGCCGCCGACCGCGGAATATTCGCCTTCGGTGTTCTCGCGGATGACGTAGAAGTCGATGTCGCCCACCTTCTTGCCGGCCAGCGGGCAGGGGATGCCGGGCATCAGGCGCACCGGGCGGACGTTGGCGTACTGGTCGAACTCGCGGCGGAACTTGAGCAGCGAACCCCACAGCGAAATGTGGTCGGGCACGGTGGCCGGCCAGCCGACGGCGCCGAAATAGATGGCGTCGAAGCCCTTGAGTTGCTCGAACCAGTCATCGGGCATCATTTTCCCGTGTTGCAGGTAGTAGTCGCAGTGGGCCCAGTCGAAATGGACGAACTCGAGGTCGAGTTCGTAACGGCGGGCTGCGGCTTCGAGGACGCGCAGTCCTTCGGGCATGACTTCCTGGCCGATGCCGTCGCCGGCGATGACGGCGATGCTGTGCTTGTTCATGGGTATCTCCTGGGCTGGGTTGACCGTGCGGGGCAGGAGACGAAGAATACTGGCTACAAAATAATTAACAATTACCTGAAACGTGGTTTGATAGGATACGAATCGTGAACATAAAGCCCCAGCTCGACGACCTTCGCCTGTTCTGCACCGTCGTCCGTCTTCGCAGCTTTGCCGCCTCGGCCCGCGAACTCGGAATCTCCAAGGCTGTCGTCAGCAAGCGCATGGCCCTGCTCGAAGCCGGGGTACAGGCCCGCCTGCTGCACCGGACGACGCGGAGCCTGAGCCTCACCGTCCAGGGCGACATCGTCCACCAGTGGGCTCTGCGTATCCTGGATGATGTCGAGCAGATGGGCGAAGCCCTCTCCCTTGAACGCGCCGCACCGGCCGGCCTGCTACGCATCTGCAGCACCACCGGTTTCGGCCGCAATCGCCTGACGCCGGCCATTTCTGCCCTGGCCCGGCGTTATCCGGCCCTGGAAATCCAGGTCGAACTGCTCGACCGGCCGGTGGACCTCCTGGAAGAAGGGTTTCAGCTCGACATCCGGGTCGGTGCGGTCAGCGAAGGCAACGTCATCACCCGGCGCATTGCCGAAAACCAGCGCATCCTCTGCGCCGCGCCGGCCTATCTGGCTGAGTACGGTACGCCCACCTGCCTCGACGACCTTAAAACCCATCGCTGCCTGGCCATCCGTGAGCGCGACCAGGAGTTCGGCCGCTGGGTGCTGCACGGTACCGAGGGTAGTGAAACCATCCGCGTCAGCGGGCCGCTGTCAGCCAACAATGGCGAGATGGTCCGCCAGTGGGCCATCGACGGTCACGGCATCATCCTGCGCTCGCAGTGGGACGTCGAACAGGACATCGCCGCCGGGCGCCTGCGGCGACTCCTTCCGGCGTATGCCCAGCAGGCCGATGTCTGGGCGGTCTATCCCTCGCGCCTCTCGACCTCGGCGCGGCTACGGGTTTGCGTCGAATTCCTTGAAGCGTGGTTTGCCGGTAAGGGCGGCGTGTGACGCTTGGCCGGGCGCCGGCCCCCTGTGGGCTGCTTCAATCCGCATCCGGCCGCTGTTGATCGACCCAGATCAGTTTATCCACGGCGAAGCCCAGCGTCCGGGCCTGAGCGACTAGCTGCTCGCGTACGTCGGCCGGCAGCGTTTTGTCGCGGGCGAGAATCCACAGATAGTCGCGATCCGGGCCGGCGACGAGCGACCAGCGGTAGTTTTGCCGATCGAGCGCAATCACGTGGTAGCCGCCGTAAAAGGGGCCGAAGAACGAAACCTTGAGCGATGCGGTGCCGCTATCGCCGATCGGCAGGGCGCGGCCGATGGCTTCCTTCCAAGCCTGGCGCTGGGTGTCGTAACCCCGGTTGATGACCCGGATGCTCCCGTCGTCCCGCAATGCGTAGGTTGCGTGGACATCGCTCATGCCGCGTTCGAAGGAATGATCGAGCCGGGCGATTTCATACCACCGCCCGAGATAGCGATTTAGCTCGAAGGACGTCACGGGCTGCAGCCCCTCAGGAGGCGCTGTCGCACAAGCGGCCAGGGTCAGGGCAAGCACGCAGGCGAGAAGGGCAGAACGGATTGAGGGCATGGGCAGGCCTCCGGCAGGGATTTAAATGAGACGACAGAACGCCAGTGATTTTATATTGTCCTAGACAAAGTGAAATAATTTCGCAAAATTTAGGCGATATCTCAGTTTAATTGTGTCGTTGTTCAAAACGGAATGTAATCTCAAGGAGTTCAAATGAACAAAATCGCGCTGGTTACCGGAGCGGCAGGTGGTGTCGGGCGAGCCGTCGTGGCCCGACTGGCCGCCGACGGCTGGCAACTGATCGTCAGCAGCAGGCAAGCGGAAAACCTGAAGGCCGCTTTCGGCGACCTGCATCTCCAGGTGGCTGCCGATTGTTCAACGGTGGCCGGTGCCCGCTACATTATGCAGGTGGCCGCCGACCACCAAATGCTGCCCACCGCACTGGCCCACTGTGTCGGCAATATCCGCCTCGGCGCCCTGCATCGCATGAGCGAGGCGGATTTCAACGATTGCCTGAGCGCCAACCTGATCAGCGCTTTCCACACGCTCTCGGCCTTTGTCGGCGGCCTGCGCGAGTCGCGTCTTGCGGGGGCGGCGGTGCTGGTCTCATCCGCAGCCGCGCGTATCGGGACGCCCAATCACGAAGCCGTCGCAGCGGCCAAGGCCGGGCTGGAGGGCCTGGTGCGCGGTGCCGCCGCAAGCTATGCCGCCAACGGTATCCGCGTCAATGCCGTGGCCCCGGGCATCATGGAAACGCCGGCCGCTGCGGGCATCATCGCCAGCCCGGCCGCCCGCGAGGCCGCGGCCCGGCAATATCCGCTCCCGGGTATCGGCTCTCCGGATGAATTGGCCGAACTGATGGTCTGGCTGCTCTCCGACGCGGCGGCGCGCGTCACCGGGCAAATCTGGTCGCTTGACGGCGGCTTTTCCAGCATCCGTCCCCTGGTCAAGTGAGGTCATCATGACTGACGACAATCCTGTTGCGCTGCCGAGAGCCGTCGCCTGGCTGGGCTACGGTGTCTTGATTCCCTTCCTCGTGCTGATGCCGGCGAGCCTGCTCGATCATCACCATGGCGCGGTTTGGGGCGACGCCCTATACACCTATGGCGCGATCATCCTCAGCATTGTCGGCGCGCTGCACTGGGGGTTGGCGATGAGTCTGCCGGACCTGGAAGAGCGCCAGCGCTCGGCGCTGTTTGCCTGGAGCGTGGTGCCCGCCCTGATCGCCTGGCCAGCGACACTCCTCTCACCGCTGTTGGCAGCCCCGTTGCTGGTTTTCGGTTTTATCGCCCATTACCTCCAAGACCGTCGCCTGGCGGGCCGGGTGACGCTGCCGGGCTGGTACTTGCCCTTGCGTTTGCGCCTGAGCAGCGTTGCTGTCGTCTGCCTGATTGCCGGCGCTTTTGCACCCTGCGTCTAAGTTCCGATATCTCCGGGAGTTCCAGCCATGAACCTGTTCAATCGATTGCCCGGCTTTCAAAGAACGCCCGCCGGCAAGGAGCGTGTCGTCCTGCGCCGGATCCCCGGGTCTTCCTCGTCGGCACGCTGCTGCTGGCCGTCCCCTCGTTTTTGGTCCGGCTGCTGGCTGCGCCCGATGACGCGCTGGCGGTCATGACCACGGACATTTACGTGATCAGCCTGATCATCCTGCACTGGACGGTAGTTTTCACGGTCGGCCTGGCCGCCTTCATCGTCATGATGATGAAAGGGCCGGCCTATGTCGCCGATGCCTATCCGATGCAGGAGCTTGATCCGCTCGAACGAGCTCCTTAAACCAGCCTGACCTCGCCCTTCAAACCGTCCACCTCGATCTCGTCGCCATCGCGCAGGCGATCGAGGATGCCGGGCAGATTGACCACCGCCGGCAAGGCGAATTCACGGGCAACGATAGCGCCATGCGACAGGTAGCCACCGGTTTCGACGACCAGCCCCCCCGCCTTGAGAAAGAGCGGAGTCCAGCCGGGGTCGGTCGAGGGGGCGACCAGGATTTCGCCGGGCAGGAGCATCGCTCCCTCGACGGGGTGGCGCAGGCGGCGCACCCTGCCGCGGGCCACGCCGGTGCCGGTGGCGACGCCGTGAAATGCCTTGCCGCCCGCCAGTTCGGGGGCGCGATGTTGTTCCAGTACGGCTTGTCCCAGCGCTTGCCCCGAGGGCGCGAGCGTCAGCCATTCGCGTGGCTCGGTGGCCTGCCAGCGGGCGAACAAGGCGATGCGGTCAGCCAGTCGCGCCCGCAGGCCGGCAAGCGGCAACCGCCCCCTGGCATAGCGATCGACCTCGCTCGGCATCAGGTGAAAGATGTCCTCGGGGTGGTCGAGCGCCCCTTCGCCGACCAGGCGTTCGCCGATCAGCAGCCAGAGCCGCCGTCCGGCGGCGAGCAGGGCGATGATGGCGCTGCGCGCCGCCTCGCGCCGGTTGCTGTCGCGATTCGCCGCCCTGACCTGGGCGCGCAGGAGGGGCCGATACCAGAACGGCAGTTCACGGCGGATGCGTGACCAGGCCGCTGCCGCGGCCGCCTGCTGACGGGCGCGCAGGCTTTCGGCATCGACCTCGGCCAGCGCCGGTAGCTGTTCCAGCAAGAGTTCCGGTTGTTCATGCCAGCGCGGACTGCGCAGATAGGTTTCGTAATGGCCGCGATGGCCGTATTGCGCGAGGAAGGCGGCAAAGGCGGCAGCGAATTCGGCGGGCTGTTGCGGGGTAGCCGGGTTCGGGGGCGATTTCGCCAGCCGCGCCAATTCGAGCAGCGCATAGCCCTGCTGCGCAGTGATGCTCGGTTCGCCGCCCGCGAGCAGGGCCGAGCCGATGGCGGCGCTTTCGCCGGGGAAGGCCTTCTCCAGCGTTTCCAGCAACAGGCTCAGACTGCCGCCGCCGGAGCCCTGCAGGAAGAACATGCCGCAATACTCGCGCGCCGGCTTGAGGATGCGGAACAACAACGCCTGGATCTCGTCGTTGCGCTCGGGCAAGGCTTGGTCACCTACCTCGCGGGCGATGGCCAGCGCCTGCTCGACTTCGGCATCGCCGCGCCGTCCCATGGCCGGGGCATGGCGCAGGTAACGCAAGGTGTGACCCAGGCGCGCCAGGCGCTCGCGCCAGGTGGGCGGACGATGCGCGATCGTCGGTTGATGGCCGCCCATCAACGCATTGAAACGCTCGGGCAGCAGGCCGATGGCATCCCAGGCTTCCCACTGCAGGATCGAGGCTTCGAGGTAGAGCCGGCCGTCGATCAGGCCGGCACGCTGGGCACCGGGCAACAGGGAATAGCCGGCCAGCTTCCAGCCTTGCTCCAGCAGGTCGTTGCAGCCGCGGCGCGAGAAATTCCAGTCCATCGCCTGCAGGGGCTCGGGCATCACCTCGCAGGTGTTGCCGCGCGTCCAGATCGCCGGCTGTCCGCACAGGGCAGGGTAGGTGTGGTGCGGGCGGCGCGTTACCGGGCGGAGCTGAGTCAGCCAGAAGCGCCTGCCATCCCACACCCACTCCAGATCGAAAAAGGGCGCGACGAAATCGAAGGCCACGGCCGCGTCGCGCAACAGCGCGGCAAGCTCCTCCGCCTGCACGATGTCGAGCACATCGGCCTTGGCCTGCTCGGCGGACGTTGTCTGCCGGCGCGTGCCACCGCCAGCTTCCGGCACGCTCATCGTCGCCTTGCTGCCCGGCTTTGCTTCGATCAGGTGCCAGGTATCGGTCGTATCCTCGGCAAAGACATACTCGTCGCCGGCCGCCTCGCCGCCGACCAGGCTCTCGCCCAGCCCCCAGTTCGCCTGCACGACCATCCGGTCCTCGCGCCCGCTGACCGGGTCGCAGGTGAAGGCGATGCCCGAGGCCACGGCCGGCAGCAATGGCATGACCACCACCGCCATCGCCGGCTCGCCGGTGAGGCCCATCTTTTGCCGGTAGGCGAGGGCGGTCGGCGTGTCGAGCGAGGCCCAGACTTCGGTGATGGCGCCGCATAGCCCATCCAGGCCCGAAACGTTGAGATTCGTGCGATAAATGCCGGCAAACGAAGCAGCGCCGGCATCTTCGCCCACCGCCGACGAGCGCACCGCCAGCGGCTGAGCCAACCAGCCACGCGCTGCCAACTCGCTCTGCAAAAGTGAGCGCAAGTCTGGCGGGAGGCCTGCGGCACGCGCTCGGCTCCAGGCGGCGGGAATCACGAAAAAATCCGGCACCGGTAAGCCGTAACGGGCCAGTTGTGCCAATTGACGGGCCTTACCGCCGATCTCGTCAGTTGGCGCCGCGACCGCAGTCGGGGCACCAAGCAAACCGGTAGCCGCCTTCATTGCGGCGCCGCCATGCCGTTGCAGACCAGATCGAGCATGCGTTTCAGTTCTTCCGCGATCGACAGGCCGGGTGTGGTCAGCCAGCGCAGCAGGGTGGCGAGATGGACGAATTGGAGATGCATCGCCAGTTCCGCCGCCGGAAAATCGCTGCGCAACTCGCCGGCCGCCTGCCCCTGCGCGATCAATTCGGCGAAGATGCGATCCATGCCGCTGCGCTCACGTCCCTCATGGGGCTGGCGGGTGTCGGCCATGCGGAAACCGACATAGGGCAGGAGGAATTCCTTGCGCGTTTCGCACCACGCCGCTTGCAATTGCAGAAAGCGCCCCAGGCGCGCCAGGCCCGGCGCGGCGTGGTTCAATTCCTCCTGGATCAGCGGCCAACTCTCGCGCAATTCGCGATGAAAAATGTGCCGCAGCAAGGCCTCCTTGACCGGGAAGTGGCGGTAGAGCGTCACTTTCGACACGTCCGCCGCCTCGGCGATGCGCTCCATCGTCACCGCCGCGAAACCTTCGGTCTCGAACAAGGCCCAGGCCGTATCGGCAAGCTGATCCAGCAACTGCAGCCGCTTGCGCTCACGGCGTCCAGCTTGTTCCGTTAGTTCGGCAGTCATGGACGCTCCATTCAAAATTAATAACGACGTAAATTATTGAACGACGTTCATTATTTTGCAAGCGGTGAGCGTTGCCTGGGTGGGCATGTCCGTCGAGCCGAATAATCTGAAGCCGACTGTTGATCAGTCATCGCCCTCTCTCCCCGGGCGATTCGTCATTCCCGAACGAGGTTCAATCGGGAATTTCCGGCTCGACGAGGCGCGCCAGGTGCTCCAGCGACTCCTGCCAGCCGAGGTAGCAGAACTCCACCGGAATCTGCTCGGGAATGCCTTCCTGAACCACCTTTAGCTCGGTCCCGCAGGCGACGGCTTGCAGGGTGACGGTGGTGACCATTTCGCCGGCAAGTTTTGCATCGTCGAACTTGTCGGTGTAGCGGATGCGTTCGTTCGGCGCGAGTTCCAGGTAGCGGCCGCCGAAGGAATGACCGTTGCCGGTGGTGAAATTCCTGAAGGCCATCCGGAAAGTGCCATCGACCCGGGCATCCAGGTGATCGACCTGGCAGGTGAAGCCGTTGGGCGGCAGCCAGCGGGCGAGGGCTTCCGCATCAAGAAAGGCACGGTAGATTTTTTCGGGTTTCGCACGCAGCACGCGATGCAGGTGGACGGTACCGGTCGGCATGGTTTTCCTTTCGTTGGGCTTCGAATGAGACGGCTCTGTCTCCTACCTTAGACGACAGCCGCGACAGCAATTCACCGGCTACGGAGGATTTTTTGTTCGGTGACCAGGTCCCACGTACACGCCCAGCTTTTCCAGCAGAAAATATTTGGCCTCAGCCGCGCAAGGCCTCGGCAAGCAGGCGCTGTCCTGACTCGACTTCCGCGAGCAGTTCGAGGGCGCGCTGCGCGCTGTAGTCGGGGTTCCGCAGCAATTCGTTGAGCGCCTTGGTCGCCTCGAGGAGCGCATCGAGCCCGAGGTTGCCGACGGCGCCCTGCAGCGCATGCGTTCTCTCCTCGGCGGCTTCGCGCTCTCCGGCGTCAAGCAGATTCCTGAGCACTGCGATGCTTTCCGCATTGGTCGCGCTCTGCCGCCGCAGCAGGTCGAGGTAGCGCTCTTTTTGGTCGCGCAGCATGCGCAGGCCTCTCTCGACGTTTATCCCCGGCGTCTCAGCGAGTCGGTTCAGGAGCCGATCCATCGGGTCCGCGGATGGTTCCGGCTGAACCGGCGGTGACGGCAGGGGCACGGGCCTGGCCACGTCGTTCAGCGAAAGCCATTTCAGCAAGGTCGCGTAGAGCATCTCGGGCTCGACGGGTTTGGCGACGAAGTCGTTCATGCCAGCCGCGAGGCACGCGGCGCGGTCGTCGGCGAACGCGTTGGCGGTCATCGCGATGATGGGCTTCGTTTCCCAGCCCGGCAGCGCACGGATCATGCGGCTGGCCTGCAGGCCGTCGATTTCCGGCATCTGCATGTCCATCAGGATCAGATCATGGTTTCCGGTGCCGGCCTTCTCGACTGCAGCCACACCGTTCTCGGCGACCTCGACCCAGAGGTTGACGCCATGGAGCAAGCCGAGTGCGACCTCGACGTTGATCGGGTTATCCTCGGCGAGCAGGATACGGGCCCCCTCGTGGTGCGACCGCAGCTCCTTCTCCGCCGCCCTTGGCGCGCGTTTCTCGGTGGGCATCACGCCGTGGCCGCGCTGCAGCCGGACTGTGAACCAGAACGTGCTGCCCTTGCCCGGCGTACTCTCGCATCCTGCCTCGCCGCCCATCAGTCGGGCCAGCCGGCGGGTGATCGCCAGTCCGAGCCCGGTTCCGCCGTAGCGGCGGGTGGTGCTGGCATCGGCCTGCTCGAATTCGTCGAACAGCCGGGCCTGGACTTCCGGCGCAATGCCGATGCCGGTGTCCTCGACGGAGAAGCGGACGTGGAGTTGGTCGGACAGATCCTCGAGCAGTTCGGCCCGCAGCGTGACGCCGCCCTTTTCCGTGAACTTGACCGCGTTGCCGGCATAGTTGAGCAGGGCCTGGCGAATTCGCAGGACGTCGCCGCGCAGCCACAGCGGCACATGGCCGCCATCGACCGTTATGGCAAGGCCACGCTGCCTCGCCGATTCGCCGATGATCGACGCGGTCTGGTCGAGGACCTGGCCCAGCGCGAAATCGGTGTTCTCCAGCGACACCTTGCCAGCCTCGATCTTCGAGAGGTCGAGGATGTCGTTGATGATCGACAGCAGATGTTTGCCCGATGCATCGATCTTCGCCAGCCGGTCGGCCTGGCGCGGCGTCGGGTCGTCCCTGCGCAGCAGGTGCACGAGTCCTGTGATGGCGTTCATCGGCGTCCGGATCTCGTGGCTCATGTTGGCGAGGAAGGCGCTCTTCGCCCGCGTCGCGTTCTCGGCCTCGCGGACTCGCTCTTCGAGCTGGGCGTTGAGTTCGGTAATCTTCGCCGAACGCTGCCGGACCAGATCCTCCAGCCGCTCCCGGTATGCACGCAGCTCGCTCTCGGCTCGATGCCGCTCGACCACGATCGAGACCAGCGAGGCAGCCTCCCGGATCATCTGCAGGCGCGCGTCGTCGGGCGCCGCGATCCTGCGGTAATACATGGCGAAGGTGCCGATGACCCGGTGCGTCGAGTCACGGATCGGCTCCGACCAGCAGGCGGCCAGGCCGGCCCGCGCGGCGAGCTCGCGGTACGGGGCCCAGTTGGGATGGGTCTGGATGTCGTCGACGATGACCCGCTGCCCCGAATAGGCCGCTGCCCCGCACGAACCGCCGCCGTCACTGATCTCGAAGCCCTCGATGGCCTTGCAGAAGAAATCCGGCAGGCTCGGCGCCGCACCGGTAAGCAGGTGCCGGCCATTCCCGTCGAGGAGGAGGATGCTGCAGATGACCTCGGAATCGATCGCCTCCAGGCCGACGGCGATCGAGCGCAGAATCTCAGCCTGCGAGGCGCCGTCCAAGACTCGCTCCAGGATTTCGTTGCGGTAAGCCTGCAGGCGGTCGGACAGCCGGTTGCGCGTGATGTCGCGTGACAGCACCATGTAGCTCTGGCGCTTCAGTTCCGAGCGGTATTTCGCGGAGACTGACAGTTCGAACCAGTGCCTGCCGTCCGGCAGGTCCAGCGCGATCACCTCGCCGAACGAGGTGCCGTTGGTCGCTGCTTCCCGGATTGCCGACATGACGGTTGCGGCCGCCTCCGCCGGTAGCATCTCGCCCACGCTATGGCCGAGCAGCAGGTGCTTCTGCGCTACGAGCAGCTCGGAATTCCTCGCCCAGATGTCGATGTACTCTCCCGCCTCGGAAAGCTCGAACAGCAGGTCGGGGATCGCCAGCAGCGTCGCCGAAAGATCCGCGTTTGACTGCTCAAGCTTCCGTTCAGCCTGGCGCAGAGCCTGGAGCCGGGCGCCAAGTTCGTCCGTCTGTGCGACGATATGCTGCTGGTTTGCCAGCAGCATGGCGCGCATCCGTTCGTGCGAATCGGCGAGCTGCGTGAATTCGGTCAGGTCGGAGTCGATGCGGATCGGCTCGGCGAGCTCCAGCTTCCCCACGCGTTCGCTATCCCGTGCCAGCGACTCGAGCGGCTGCGAAAAGCGCAAGGAAATCCGCCTGGCGGCGTACATCACGATCGCCAGCATCAGGGCCGTGATGGCGAGAAGGACGTTTCGTACCAGCTCGGCCTTGCCGAGGATCACGGCACGCGGAAAGGCATAACGCAACTCCATGTCGCCGCGTCCCTCCAGCCGGACCGGCGTACTGCCGAGCCACCATTCCCCGCCTGCCGCGTCCCTGACCCACCCTCCGCCGTTCCCGGGCGTGCCTGAATCGTCACGCGAATAGGCGTATAGCGGGTCGTCGGTGGCGGCGGGACGGTCGCTTGCGATCAGGCTCCGGTCGCGGTCGAACAGCCAGAGCCGCGCCGCCCACGGGGCCGCGATCTGCCTGAGGTTGGGGCCCAGGGACTCGAGATTGATGTCCATGGCGACAACGAACCCGTTCTCCATGTCACGGGCTAGCGTGATCCCGTCGCGGCCGGAACTGAAGAACCGATAAGGTGGCGTCCGGATCACGTGCCTGGCGCCGATCGCCATCTGGTACCACGGACGCGTGCGGGGATCGTAAGCGCTGGCGGAGGGCTCGAAGCGGCGGCTCAACACCGTGAAGTCCTTGTCGAGCCCGAGCCGCAGTTGCCCCGCTTCTTGCATGTCGCGCGTGCGCTGCGCCTGTACGAGCCAGGCGACCTTGTCATCAACGGAGAATTGTTCGCGATCGTAGGCGTTCTTGATTTCCCGCAGGTTCAGGTATTCGCCGCCGGGGCCGCCAACGTACACGCTCTCCAGCATGGAATTCGCACGCAGCAGCGACCCCTGGGCGGGAAGGCGCGTGATCCAGTCGTCGAGCTTTCCGCTCTTCAGGTCGGGGACGTTGGCGAGCAGGTTCAGCAGCGACGTCGAGGGCAGCAGGAGGCGATCCAGCTGGAGCCCTGCCTTCTCGGCCATCGCGCTCGCGTTCTGCTCGACTTCCTTGTCCGACAGCCAACTCAGCAGGAAGTAGCCCGCTGCCGCACAGGTGATGCCAAGTGCGAGCACCGCACCGCCAACCATCCGTTGCAATTGTTGTCGTATCGCAATCATCTGTAGCCTTCCCCAAGGCTCCTTTCGATGGGTGTATCAAACCCAATTGCACGGAGTTGGCTCTGCACGGTCGCTGGCTTGCCGCCGATCGCTACGACATCAGTCAATCCTGATCGCATGGCATCGGAACACGACCCGGCACCCCTGCGCTTTCCCGTGTGACGAAAACGCAGCGATACCAAGAATCTAATATTCATCTTAGCTGATTGCCTGATCCCTTGCGAGGCGGGCAGTTCCTGCTGATTTTTACCACCGCAAGGCCCGCTGCTCGGGCCCATCGGCGTGCCGGCTCAGGTAATCCCGCAGGTACTCGATGAAATACGACACCTTGGCCGAGAGGTTCAGGCGTTCGAGATAGACCGCGTAGATGTCGGCCGCCGGCGTCTCATAGTCGGCCAGCACCTGCTCCAGGCGGCCGGTGCGCAGGTACTTGGCGACGTCCCATTCGGCGCGCATCAGGATGCCGTGGCCGTCGAGCGCCCAGTTCAGCGCCACTTCGCCGTCGTTGGTGCTGAGTTTGCCGCGCACCTTGACCGCTTCTCCCTGCTGCTTGCCTTTGGCCAGCCGCCACACGCCGTAGGCCGAGTCGTTCTGGCGCAGCACGATGCAGGCGTGGCCGGCGAGGTCGCCAGGGGTTTCAGGGCGGCCGTGGGCCTTGAGGTAGGCGGGCGAGGCGCAGAGCAGGCGGCGGTTGGCGGCAATTTTCTTGGCGATCAGGCGTGAGTCGGGGATCTCGCCGAAGCGGATGGCGACGTCAATGGCCTCGTCGGGCAGGCTGACCGGGCGGTCGGTCAGCTGTAGCTGGACTTCGACATCGGGATAGGCCTTGGTGAACAGCGAGATGGCCGGCCCGATGTAGGAGCGTCCGAAGCCGAGCGGTGCATTGACCCGCAGCAGGCCCTTGGGCGCCGCCCGGCTGCTGGAGACCAGGCGCTCCATTTCCGCGATGTCGCCGAGGATGCGCTGGGCATTGGCGAAATACACCTCTCCCTCGTTGGTCAGGCTGATGCGCCGCGTCGTGCGGTTGAGCAGGCGCACGCCCAAACGTTCCTCCAGCTGCGCCAGGCGCTTGGTGACTGCGGGTGGCGTCAGGTCCATCTCGCGAGCTGTGGCGGCGAGGCTGCCGAGCTTGACCAGCAGGCAGAAGAAGGCCAGTTCGGAATTGGGGTTCATTATTCACTTTAAAGAAATAATGTATTAACTCTAACTCGATTATTCATTCAATCAAAGGTTTTAACCTCCGCTTCACGCTACGCCCAGCAGAGAACAGCAGCCTTCCCGACCGCGGTCGGGCAGGCGACAGAGCCGCAGAAGACGGCATCCCGGGCGGGATTGGCCAACGTCAAAAAGAGGAGACACCTAATGGAAATGGATCTTGAAAAACGCACCCTGCGCCGGATCACCTGGCGCATCGTGCCCTTCATCATGCTGCTGTACTTCATCGCTTACCTCGACCGGGTCAACATCGGCTTCGCCGCGCTGACCATGAAGGAGGACCTGGGCTTCACCGCCTCGATCCTTGGTTTCGGGGCCGGCATTTTCTTCTGGGGCTACTTCATGTTCGAGGTGCCCTCCAACATCATCCTGCACAAGGTCGGGGCGCGGCTGTGGATCGCCCGGGTCATGGTCACCTGGGGCATCATCTCGGGGGGCATGGCCTTCGTCGAAGGGCCGACCAGCTTCTACGTCATGCGTTTCCTGCTCGGCGCGGCCGAGGCGGGCTTCTTCCCCGGCATCATCCTCTACCTCAGCTACTGGTTCCCGGCCCGGCACCGGGCGGGCGTGACCGCGCTGTTCATGGCGGCGGCGCCGATTTCCACCGCGCTGGGCTCACCCATCTCCGCCGCGCTGCTCGAAATGAACGGTGTCATGGGCATGGCTGGCTGGCAGTGGATGTTCATCCTCGAAGCGATTCCGGCCCTGATTCTTGGCGTCGTAGTCTTCTTCTACATGACTGACAAGCCCGAGCAGGCCAAGTGGCTAAAGGATGACGAGCGCACCTGGCTGGTCAAGGCGATGAACGAGGAAAATGCCAGCAAGGCGGGCGAAGCCAAGCACAGTATCCTCAGCGGACTGGCCAACCCCCGCGTCCTGGCCCTGGCGATGATCTACTTCGGCACCTCGGCCGGCCTCTACACGCTGGGCATCTGGGCGCCGCAGATCATCAAGCAGCTCGGCGTCTCGTCGATGACTGTCGGCTTCCTCAACGCCATTCCGCCCGTCGTCTCGGTGGTCGCCATGGTGCTCTGGTCGCGCCATTCGGACCGCACTGGCGAACGTACCTGGCACGTCATCCTGGCCTGCCTGGCGGCCGCTACCGGTCTGGTCGTTGCTGCTGGCGCCAACAGCGTCGTCGGCCTGATCGCCGCACTGACCCTGGTCAATGTCGGCATCAGCTGTGCCAAGCCGCCGCTGTGGAGCATGCCGACCATGTTCCTGTCCGGCGCCGCCGCGGCCACCGGCATCGCCACCATCAACTCGATCGGCAACCTCGGCGGCTTTGCCGGCCCGGCGATGATCGGCTGGGTCAAGGACCAGACCGGCAGTTTCGCCGGCGGTCTCTACTTCGTCGCCGGCCTGCTCGTCTTCTCGGCCGTGCTGACCCTGCTGCTGGCCCGGTCCGGCAAAACGAAAGCAGTGGCTGCCGAAGCAGCGGCCAACTGAAACCACCCCACCCCCAACAGATTCTTAGAGGAGCACAACATGGACAAAGAAGCTGCAGTCCTGTCCCTGACGGACACCATGGCCAAATTCACGGCCTATATCGGCAAGCGTCTGCCCAAGGACGTCAAGGCCAAGCTGGCCGACCTGCGGACGATGGAAACCAACCCGCTGGCCAAGTCGATCTACGACTCGATGGCCGGCAACCAGGAGGCCGCAGACAAGCTCGATCGGCCGAGTTGCCAGGACACCGGCGTGATCCAGTATTTCATCTCGGCCGGCTCGAATTTCCCGCTGATCGGCGAACTGGAAGAGATCCTGCGCGACGCCACCCTGGGCGCGACCCGGATGGGCCCGCTGCGCCACAACGCCGTCGAGACCTTCGACGAGAAGAACACCGGCACCAACACCGGCACCCAGATTCCCTGGCTGGACTGGCGCATCGTGCCGGGTGAGGACAGCTGCCTGATCGACGTCTATATGGCCGGTGGCGGCTGCACGCTGCCCGGCGCTGCCAAGGTGTTGATGCCGGGGCAGGGCTACGAGGGCGTCGCCGAGTTCGTGATGGACGTCATTACCGAGCGTGGCGTCAATGCCTGCCCGCCGCTACTCGTCGGCGTCGGCGTCTCGACCTCGGTCGAAACGGCGGCCCGCCTGTCCAAGCTGGCCATCCTGCGCCCGGTCGATTCGAAGAGTTCCAACGCCAACGCCGCGCTGATGGAAGAACTGCTCGAACAAGGGCTCAACGAGATCGGCATCGGGCCGCAGGGCCTGACCGGCAACAACAGCGTCATGGGCGTCAATATCGAGTCGTCGGCCCGCCATCCCTCGACCATCGGCGTCGCCGTCAATACCGGCTGCTGGGCGCACCGCCGCGGCAAGATCCGGATCAACCCGGACATGTCCTACGAAATTATTTCCCACGAAGGAGTGGTGCTGTGAAAAAGATTCTGACGACCCCGATCAAGGACGAAGACCTGGCCGACCTCAAGGTGGGCGACGTGGTCTATCTGACCGGCCGCCTGGTGACCTGCCGCGACGTGGCGCACCGCCGGCTGATCGAGCAGGGCCGCGAACTGCCGGTCAAGCTCGAAGGTGGCGCTATCTTCCACGCCGGGCCGATCGTCCGCAAGACGGACGACGGCCATTTCGAGATGGTCTCGATCGGCCCGACCACCAGCATGCGCATGGAGAAGTTCGAGCGCGAGTTCATCAAGCAGACCGGCGTCAAGCTCATCGTCGGCAAGGGCGGCATGGGGCCGGAAACGGCCGCCGGCTGCCAGGAAGGCCCGGCGGTACATGCCATCTTCCCCGGCGGCTGTGCGGTGCTGGCGGCCACGCAGGTGGAGGAAATCGAAGGCGCCGAGTGGCAGGACCTGGGCATGCCCGAAACCCTGTGGATCAACCGCGTGCGCGAGTTCGGCCCGCTGATCATCAGCATCGACACCCAGGGCAACAACCTCATCGCGCAGAACAAGGCCGTCTTCAACGAGAAGAAGAAGCCCGTGCTGGAGAAGATCAACACGCAGCTGAGCTTCATCAAGTAAGGCCTGCGGTGGAGGGGCAGCCCCCGCCCGCATTCAGGTGTGCGAACGCCGCCACCAGTTCGTCGACGAACGTTCGGATGCGCGTCGAGA
>JAEUOD010000113.1 GCA_016791065.1 Dechloromonas sp.
TTCACTTCGTCCGGGGTGATCAGGCCGGGGCAGTTCGGGCCGAGCAGCAGGGTCTTCTTGCCGCCCTTGGCTTCCTTTTCCTTCATCTTGTTGCGCACCATCAGCATGTCGCGGACGGGGATGCCTTCGGTGATGCAGATGGCCAGATCGAGGTCGGCTTCAACGGCTTCCCAGATCGCGGCAGCAGCGCCCGGGGGCGGCACGTAGATGACGGAGACGGTGGCGCCGGTCTGCTGGGCGGCTTCCTTGACGGAACCGAAGATGGGCACGTCGAAAATCTTTTCGCCAGCCTTCTTCGGGTTCACACCAGCAACGAAGCAGTTCTTGCCGTTTGCGTATTCGATACACTTTTCGGTGTGGAACTGACCGGTCTTGCCGGTGATGCCCTGCGTGATGATCTTGGTGTCTTTATTGATGAAAATGGACATTCAATAGCTCCTTACTTGACCGCAGCGACGATCTGGGTGGCGGCTTCGGCCATGGAATCGGCGGAGATGATCGGCAGACCAGACTCCTTGAGGATCTTCTTGCCGAGATCCTCATTGGTGCCCTTCATACGCACGACGAGCGGCACCGACAGGTGGGTTTCCTTGGCGGCAGCGACGACGCCGGTAGCGATCGTGTCGCACTTCATGATGCCGCCGAAGATGTTGACCAGGATGCCCTTGACCTTGGGGTTCTTGAGCATGATCTTGAAGGCTTCGGTAACCTTCTCGGTCGTGGCACCGCCACCGACGTCGAGGAAGTTGGCCGGCTCGGCACCGAACAGCTTGATGGTGTCCATCGTGGCCATGGCCAGACCGGCACCGTTCACCAGACAGCCGATGTTGCCGTCGAGCGAGATGTAGGCGAGGTCGAACTTGGAGGCTTCGATTTCGTCGGCATCTTCTTCGTCCAGATCGCGCATGGCGACGATCTCTTCCTGACGGTAAAGGGCGTTGGAGTCGAAGTTGAACTTGGCGTCGAGCGCCTTGACGGTGCCGTCGCCTTCGTGGATCAGCGGGTTGATTTCAGCCAGCGAAGCGTCGGTTTCCATGTAGCAGGTGTACAGCTTCTTCAGCGTATCGACACACTGCGGAATCGAGGCTTCGTTCATGCCCATGCCCTTGGCCAGGGTCAGGGCTTGCTCGTCGGTCAGGCCGACCAGCGGGTTGACGAAGACCTTGACGATCTTTTCCGGGGTCTTGTGGGCGACTTCTTCGATGTCCATGCCGCCTTCGTAGGAAGCCATGATGGCGACGGATTGCGTGGCGCGATCGGTCAGCGCGGCAACGTAGTATTCATGCTTGATGTCGGCGCCTTCTTCGATCAACAGGTGACGGACCTTCTGGCCTTCCGGACCGGTCTGGTGCGTGATCAGTTGCATGCCGAGAATCTGGCTCGCGTATTCGCGCACTTTTTCCAGCGAGGTAGCGACCTTGACGCCACCGCCTTTGCCACGGCCACCGGCGTGAATCTGAGCCTTGACCACCCAGACCTTGCCGCCCAGGGTTTCGGCTGCCTTGACTGCGTCGTCGACGGTCGTGCAGTGAATCCCGCGCGGAACCGTAACGCCGAATTTCTTCAGGATTTGTTTGCCCTGATATTCGTGAATTTTCATGCGCTTTCCTTGCGTTTAGTTGAGTTGCGAGCGATGAGCAGTAGCCATGCAGTCCCCCGGCCCCGCTCGGTTATACCGTTGTTAGGCGCAAAATCTTACCACAGACCAGCGTTTTGTTTGCGCCCCAGAATTCATAATTACGGAGCCGATTCGAAGCTCCGGACCACCTTGTTCAGCAAGGGCAAAAGCAGGCCCGCCGCGACCACCAGCCCGCCCAGCGCAGCCAGCCAGAAACCGGCAACGCCCAGCGGCGAAGCAGCGCGGAAACAGAGCCATGCCCCGCCAAGCAGACCGATGCCCCAGAAGCAAAAAGTCTGGATCAGCATCGGCAGGAAGGTCACCCGACAGGCTCGTAGCGCGTGGCTGGCAATAGTCTGCAGCGCGTCGAAAAACTGGTAGATGGCCACATAGATGACCAGGCCGACGGCCACCGCGCGCACCGCCGGATCGTCGGTATAGGCAGCGACCAGGGGCTCGGTCGCCAGCCAGAGCAACAGGCCGGCCACTGTCGAAAGGGCCGAGGCGAGCAGCAGGCCGGCGCGGATCGTGATGCGTGCCCGTGACCAGTCGCGCGCGCCGACCGACTGGCCGAGCGCCGCCATCGTCGCGATGGCCAGCGACAGCGGCAGCATGTACGTCAACGCCGACAGATTGGCGACGATGCGATGCCCGGCAACCACGGTAGCTCCCAGCGAGGCGACGAAAAGGCTGATCAAGGTAAATGAGGTGATTTCGACCAGATTGGAGAAACCCATCGGCAGGCCAAGACGCAGCAATTCCCGCCACATCGGCCAACGCGGCGCCTGCCAGTTGGCGAAGGGGCGGTAGCGCCCACCGAGGGGGCCGAAGGCCAGATAGGCGGCGCCCCCGCCACACGCCATCCAGGCAATGAGAATATTGGAGAGCGCGCAACCCACGACGCCGAGCGGCTCGCCGAGCCAGCCTTGTTGTGCCAGCCCCCAGGCAAGCACGGCATGCAGTGCCAGGCCGAACAAGCCAATGCTCATCAGCACGCCGGATTTCCCAAGCGCATTGCAGAAGGCATAGAAAGTCCGGTAGCACAGGGCGGCAGGCAAACTCCAAGCGAGAAGAGCGAGGTATTGCCGGACCTTCATCTCGACCGCCGCATCCATGTTGGCCGTGCCGAGCAGCCAATCCGGATGCATCAGGAAAAGGACTCCCGGAACACTGAGCAGTAGTGCCAGCCAGAAACCCTGCTGCAACACACCGGCCACCTCGGCATCGCGACGGGCGCCATGCAACTGGGCAACGACCGGCGCAACCGCCTGAAGGATGCCGACCAGGCCGAAGACGACCGAGACGTGGATGCCGCCACCGATCGCCACAGCGGCGAGATCCACCGGACTGACATGGCCGAGCACCGCGGTATCGACCACCATCATGCCGATGGAAGCCAGTTGGGCAATCAGGATAGGAAAAGCATGGGCGATCAGCCCGCGCATCGCGGTCAGCAGCATGGGTTCCGATTGTCTCACGCCGCCCTGCCCGCCTGGCAAAACATGCCATGTTGATCTGGCTCAAGCCCCCTCCCGCACCGGGGAACGAGAATATTCGGTTCAGGAGGGAGAGAAAATGAAACCAGGGCTACACGCCATCGAGACTGCCAGCCGCGACGAAATTGCCGCTTTGCAGACAGAGCGCCTTAAGTCGACGCTTCATCATGCTTACCGTAACGTTCCGCACTATCGTGCCCAGTTCGACGCCGCCGGCGTCCATCCAGAAGATTTCCGGTCGCTCGCCGACATCGCGAAATTCCCCTTCACCACCAAGCAGGATCTGCGTGACAACTACCCCTACGGCATGTTCGCGGTACCGCGCACGGAGGTCGTGCGCATCCACGCGTCGAGCGGCACCACGGGCAAACCGACCGTCGTCGGCTACACGCAGAAGGACATCGATACCTGGGCCGAACTGATCGCCCGCTCGATTTATGCAGCCGGGGGCCGCCGGGGCGACATTGTCCACGTCGCCTACGGCTACGGCCTATTTACCGGAGGTCTCGGCGCCCACTACGGGGCAGAAAAACTTGGCTGTACGGTCATCCCGATGTCCGGCGGGCAAACCGAAAAACAGGTCCAGCTGATCAGCGATTTCAAGCCCGACATCATCATGGTCACGCCGTCCTACATGCTCAACATTGCTGACGAATTCCGCCGCCAGGGCATCGACCCGCGCAGCACCGCCCTGCGCATCGGCATCCACGGCGCCGAACCGTGGACCGACGCCATGCGCGGCGAAATCGAGGCCGCCTTCGACATCGACGCCATCGACATCTACGGCCTGTCGGAAGTGATCGGCCCCGGGGTCGCCAACGAATGCGTCGAAACAAAGGATGGCCCGGTGATCTGGGAAGACCACTTCTATCCTGAGATCATCGACCCGCTGACCGGCGAAGTGCTGCCCGAGGGCAGCCAGGGCGAACTGGTCTTCACCTCGCTGACCAAGGAGGCAATGCCAGTCGTCCGCTACCGCACCCGCGATCTGACCCGCCTGCTCCCACCAACCGCCCGCTCGATGCGCCGGATCGGCAAGATCACCGGCCGCTCCGACGACATGCTGATCATCCGCGGCGTCAACGTCTTCCCGTCGCAGATCGAGGAACTGATTCTCCGGCAGGCGAAGCTGTCACCTCACTATGTGCTGGAAGTCAGCCGCGACGGCCATCTCGACTCGATGAAGGTCAATGTCGAAATGAAACCCGAATTCCAGTTTGCCAGCAGTGCGGAAAAGGAATTCGTGGCGCACGACCTGCAGCACCACATCAAGTCCTACATCGGCATCTCGGCCCGCATCGACATCGTCGAGGTCGGCGGCATCGAGCGCTCGATCGGCAAGGCGAAGCGCGTCATCGACAAGCGGCCGAAATAAACCGCCACCGCAATTCAGCCCCCTGGATGTCGGCTTGCGCCGGAGGCCACGGGGGCTGAAGCGACGCTGACCTAAACGATCCGGGCGCGCAATTCGCCAACGCCCTCGATGCCTGCCGTCAGCACGTCGCCGCGCTGCAGGGGCCCGACCCCGGCCGGCGTGCCGGAATAGATAAGATCGCCGGGCGCGAGACGCACAGAGGTCGACAAGTTGGCAATGATGTCCGCTACCTTCCACATCATGGCCGACAGATCGCCATCCTGGCGCAACTCACCATTGATGCCGAGCCAGATCCGCCCCTGTCCGGGGTGACCGGCGCTCCCCACCGGCCGAATCGGCCCAAGCACCGCCGACTGGTCGAAACCCTTGCCCATATCCCAGGGATGTCCCTTTTCCTTGGCCCGCCCCTGGATGTCTCGGCGGGTCAGATCGAGACCGACGGCATAGCCGAAGACGAGGCCGAGCGCATCGCCTACCGCGACGTTCGCGCCACCGCCCCCCAGCGCCACCACCATTTCGATCTCATGGTGCAGATTCTTGGTCAGCGGCGGATAAGCGACCTCAAGTTCGCCATCGCCGGTCACGATGGCATCCGCCGGCTTCATGAAGAAGAAGGGGGGTTCGCGACCATCCGCTTGATCGGCAGCCCCCATCTCGCGCGCGTGGTCGGCATAGTTGCGGCCGACACAAAAAATCCGGCGTACCGGGAAGCGGGCGTCACTCCCGACAACAGCGACCGAGGGGATAGCCGGAGGCTCAAATGTATATTTCATAGCAGTCTCGCAACAGTGTGATGAGGCAGATCAAAAGTGTGGAATATTTCGGCCCATGGGCCGCTTTCGAGTGCTAGAGTGGGGACAAATATTAGAGAAAATCCTTATAAGGATGCACCATGAAGCCCAGAATACTCCTGCTGAGCACCCTGATCGCAGCGCTCTTTCCGGATTACGCCTCGGCGATCGGATTGGGTCAAATCGTCTTGCATTCCAGGGTGGGTGAACCACTCAGGGCCGAAGTGCCGATTATCGCCGCCGCCGGGGAGCCGATCGATACTGCGTGCTTCTCGCTTGCGAACATTCCTGGCGCCGATCTGCCGGTCGTTTCCAACGCCCGCGTCCGTCTGGCAAGGAACGGCAGCGATGCCCGCCTCATCATCACCGGCAACCGGCCGCTTGCCGAACCTGTCTTCATCGTTGGTCTGCGGGCTCACTGCGGTATCGATCTGCAGCGCGACTATGTATTGATGCCGCCTCCACCGGTTTCCCTCGCCATGACCGACGGCCAGGAGGCCCCGATACAAGCAGCCTCGTCCTCCCCTTCACGAAAGGCCTCCCGCAACTTTGTCGACTATCGTGCTCAGGATGGAGAAACCCTGGTCACCATTGCCGAGGCTCGCCTGCCGGGCGATCCCGCAGGCCAACAGCGCCTGCTCGCCGCGCTGGAGCGCGCCAATCCTAACCTGACAGCCGAGCAGCCGCTGGCCTACGACACGGCTGTTCGCATTCCCAATCCGCGCAACAACACGGCAGCCAAGGATCGCTCCGAATCCCTTGCTGCACGGTCATCTCCGGCAGCGGACGCGGCTCCGCCCGCACCGCGCCCGAAGCGCACGCCGGTCAAGGCCGCGCCAGCGCCAACCGGCGGTGCTGACCGCCTGGTACTCGGCGCCCCGCCCGACGAGCTGGCGGCGGGAGAAAAGGCCGCCCCCCGCCGCCCGGGCAATGCGGAGATGGAAGAGCGCATGCTCAAGCTTGAAACGACACTGCAACTCTTGAATCAGGAAGTCGAAAAGCTTAACTCTGCGCTGACCCTGACCACCGAAGCGCTTGAAGCGCAGCACAAATTGCAGACTGCCCAGGCCTTGCAGACGCCACCGAGTTCCGTCACACCCGCGGTCGACGCCGCTGTCGCCAAGCCGGTACGAATCGAAAGCCGGGAAAGCAGCAACTGGGTTGAGTTATTGACCAGCGCCCTGGTTGGCGGCGGTATTGCCGTCGGTATCGCCCATCTTCTCGGCCGGCGGAACCGCCGGCTCGACGAGGAAGATGGGCTGCCAGCCCTCAATGGCTATCGCCGCGAAGTCCAACCCAGCCCGCCGCCCCCCTCCAGCACGGTCAAGGAGCAAGCACCCGCAAGCGCCCCCCCTAGCAACTTCGCCCCCGCCCCGCTGGCTGCCGGCGGCGTGGATATCCCGCTGGAAACGGAAGAGGACGAGAAAGCGAGGCCTGGCAGCGTGGCCGTTAGCTACGACGATGGCAATTCCGCGCTGGAGCTTGCCGAAATCATGCTTTCCTTTGGCCGCCTGCGGGGTGCTGCCGACACCCTGGCTCAGTACATCGAGGAAAACACACCGGACAACATTCAGCCCTGGAGCATGTTGCTCGACCTCTATCGCCGTGGCGATATGCGAGAAGAATTCGAGAGTCTCGCTGCCCCGATGCGCCGGCGCTTTAACGTTCATGTACCGTCCTGGGATGATTCGAGTACACCGGTGTCCGGTTTGAAATCGATCGAGGACTACGCCCACATCATTTGGCGAATCACCAACAGTTGGGGCAGTCAGGAATGCATGGACTACCTCCACGACCTGGTCCACGACAACCGCGCCGGGACGCGTAGCGGCTTCCCGTTAGAGGTCGTAGAGGAAATCGTCCTGCTTATGCGGACACTTGAAGAGGGGTACGATACCAAGCGCCCGGACTAGACAGGGTTGTCGATGTCGATGAAGCGGCAGTCGAGCGCAAATTTCTCCGAGAGATGCACCGCCAGTGCCTCTGCGCCGCCGCGCTCGGTCGCATGATGGCCGGCCGCAAGATAGGCGACACCGCTCTCACGGGCGAGATGGACGGTCTGCTCGGATATTTCACCCGACACGTAGGCATCGACACCCAGGGCAATGGCCTGCTCGAAATACCCTTGCGCACCACCGGTGCACCACGCAATACGCCGCACCGGCCTGGCCGGTTCGCCGATCACCAGGGGCTGGCGCCCCAACCCGGCGCCGACCATCGCGGCAAAAGTCCTCAGGTCGCAGGACATCGCCAGTTCGCCATGCCAGCCGATGTCCTGATCGGCAAACCGCCCTAGCGGCAGCCAGCCGAGGCGGCTCGCCAGTTGCGCGTTGTTGCCCAGATTCGGATGTGCGTCGAGCGGCAGGTGGTAGGCAATCAGGCTGATATCGTTGGCAATCAGGCTCCCCAGCCGTTGACGGCGCATGCCGGTAATCCGCCCATCCTCGCCCTTCCAGAAATAGCCGTGGTGCACGATCACCGCATCGGCCTTACAGGCCACCGCCGCATCGAGCAACGCCTGACTGGCCGTGACCCCGGTGACGATCCGCCGCACCTCGCCCCGACCTTCCACTTGCAGTCCGTTTGGGCAATAATCCCGGAACTTCACGGGCTCCAGCAGTCCATCCAGATAGTTCACCAGTTCGTCGCGCTTCATTGATACGGTCTTTCATGCATAGGTTGTGGCTGATTTTTGCACAAACGGTAACCGTTGCGGTTGCCATTCTGTTCGTCGTCAGCACACTGAAACCGGAGTGGCTGCCCAGCCGTGGCGCCCCGGTCGTCGCCCTGCAAACCTCTGCCGCAATCCCGGACGATGAAAAGCGCAGCCCCGCCGGGTCCTACCGTGAAGCCGCACGCGCCGCACTGCCGTCGGTGGTCCATATCTACACGACGCAGAAAGTCAAACAACAACGCCACCCGCTGTTCGAAGATCCAATTTTCCGTCACTTCTTTGGCGAACGCCCCGATGGCCCGACCCAGCGCAACTCCGGCCTCGGCTCCGGGGTTATCGTCAGCCCGAATGGCTATATCCTGACCAACTATCACGTCATCGAGGCCGCCGACGATATTCAGGTCGGCCTCAACGACGGCAAGACCTACAAGGCCCGCGTCATCGGCAGCGATCCCGAGTCCGATCTTGCCGTGCTGCAGATCAAGGCCGAAAAGTTGCCGACAGTCACCTTCGGCCAGGCCGAAAGCCTGCGCGTCGGCGATGTCGTACTGGCCATCGGCAACCCCTTCGGCGTCGGCCAGACCGTCACCATGGGCATCGTTTCCGCGCTTGGCCGTTCGCACCTCGGCATCAACACTTTCGAGAACTTCATCCAGACCGATGCGGCGATCAATCCAGGCAACTCCGGCGGTGCACTTATCGATGCGGAAGGCCATCTGGTCGGCATCAACACCGCCATCTACTCACGCACCGGCGGCAACCACGGGATCGGTTTCGCGATCCCAGCCTCGACCGCCCGCAGCATCATGGAGCAGATCATCCAGAGCGGTGCCGTGACGCGCGGCTGGATCGGCGTCGAAGCACAGGAAATCACCCCCGAACTGGCCGAGTCCTTCGGCCTGCCGGATACCGAAGGCGCCCTGATCGCCGGTGTCATGCGCGGCAGCCCGGCCGATACCGCGGGCATCCGTCCGGGCGACGTGCTGTTGGCGGTGACCGGGAAGGCTGTCAAGGACCCGCAGGTCATGCTCGACCTGATCGCGGCACTCAAGCCGGAGGAAAAGGCCAGCTTCCGGCTGCGCCGCGACCGCAGCATCGTCGAAGTCGAAGTCAGGATCGGCAAGCGCCCGGCCATGCGCCAGGAACGGGACGACTAGCCATGTGCCAGTTGCTGGGCATGAACTGCAACGTGCCCACCGACATCTGCTTCTCCTTCACCGGCTTTCAGGCGCGGGGCGGAGCGACGGATGTGCACTCCGACGGCTGGGGCATCGCCTTCTTCGAGGGCAAGGGCACGCGGGTATTTCTTGATCCGCAGCCGTCCTGCACCTCGCCGGTCGCCGAACTGGTCCGCAATTACTCGATCCGTTCGAAGAACGTCATCGCCCATATCCGCAAGGCAACCCAAGGTGCCATCGGCCTCGAGAACACACATCCCTTCATGCGCGAACTGTGGGGACGCTACTGGATCTTTGCCCACAACGGGAACTTGATCGATTTCGCACCGGAACTCGATGGCAGCTTCGTGCCAGTCGGCCTGACCGATAGCGAGCGCGCCTTCTGCTGGCTTTTGCAGTCGCTGCGCCAACGTTTCGGCAGTAACCCGCCGGAGCGAGACACGCTATTTTCGGCGATCCATGCACTGACCCTGGAAATCGCTCGCCATGGCGAATTCAATTTTCTGCTCTCGAACGGCGATTGGCTTTTTGCCCATGCCTCGACCAAGCTGAGCCACATCGTCCGCCAGGCCCCATTTACCCAAGCTCACCTGATGGATCACGACGTCACGGTGGACTTCAGCGACGTCACCACGCCGAACGATCGCGTTGCGATAATTGCGACGCTGCCGCTGACCGATAACGAAGCCTGGATAACGATGCCGGCGGGAACCCTCTGGTGTTTCGAGGAAGGTATGCCGGCCCGGACCGAGGCGACGATACCCGGACCGCAGAAAAAACCGGCCTGACTATTTACCGCCGAGCTTGCGGAATTCTTCTTCCGCCTGATCCATTTGGGCGTCGAGATCGGTAGTCGGCGCCGCACTTTCCGGATCGCGCCGGGTACGGGTCACCATGCGCGCAGCGAGAATTCCAATCTCGTAGAGCAGACACATGGGAATCGCCAAGGCGAGCTGGGAGACGACGTCCGGCGGCGTGACAACAGCCGCAACAACGAAGGCGCCGACGATGAAATAGGAGCGCCACTCCTTGAGTTTCTCGACCGACACGACGCCGAGCTTGACCAGGACGACCAAGGCGACCGGCACTTCGAAAGCGATACCGAAGGCGAGAAACATCGTCATCACGAAGGAAAGGTACGCTTCGATGTCCGGGGCCGGGGTAATGCTTTTCGGCGCAAAACTGGCGATGAAATGGAAGACCTGCCCGAAGACGAAGAAATAGCAGAAAGCCATGCCCATCAGAAAAAGCAGCGAACTGGAGATGATCAGCGGTATGCCCAGGCGCTTTTCGTGGGCATACAGTCCGGGCGCGATGAACGCCCAGGCCTGGTAAAGAATGAAGGGCAAGGCCAGCACGAAAGCCACCATCGCGGTTACCTTGAGCGGCACCATGAACGGCGTGATGACCCCGATCGCCACCATCTTGGTTCCCTCCGGGAGGGCAGCCGTCAGCGGAGCGGCAAGAATGTCGTAGATTTCACCGGGACCGGGATAGAGGCACAAGCCACCGAGAACAATGGCGACTGCAATCAGGCTGCGCAACAAGCGGTCGCGCAACTCGACGAGATGGGAGATAAAGGATTCTTCCGGGGCAGAACTGCCTTGATGGTCGCTCATGCAGCAGGTTTCGCTGGGGGTTCGGAGGCTACGGGAGTAACGGCCACATCCTGGGTAGCGGACTCAAGCTCACTGACGGCCGATTGCAAAGGCGCTTCGACCACACTGCGTGCCGCGTCGTACTCCTTACGCACAGAACTCTCCAGTTCGCGAGCCGAGTCGGTGACCTGCGACTGCAGCTTTTTTAGTTCGTCGAGCTGAATTTCACGGTTGATATCGGACTTGACATCATTGACGTAGCGCTGCGCCCGGCCGAGCAGATGACCGAGCGTGCGGGCGACCTTGGGCAGCCGCTCCGGCCCAATGACGAGCAAGGCGACAATACCGATGACCATGAGTTCGGAAAAGCCGATATCGAACATAGTTGATGGTAATTAGTGGCTAGTAACTAGTCATAAGCTGGAAACCGACGACTAGCAACTCACGACTAGCTCTTCGTTTTTTCCTTGACCTCTACGTCGATGGTCTGACCATTGACCTGCTGGGTCGGTTGCGCCTCGGCCGGCTTGTCGGCATTGGCTTCCTTCATGCCATCCTTGAAGCCCTTGACCGCACCGCCGAGGTCTTGTCCGACGTTACGCAATTTCTTGGTCCCGAAAACGAGCATGACGATGACCAGAACGATCAACCAGTGCCAGATGGAAAAACTGCCCATGATTTGTCTCCTAGAGGCGTTTCAGCATGGGGCCGACCGGGTCCGGTCCGCCCACGATATGAATGTGCAGGTGCTGGACTTCCTGTTGCCCAACCCGCCCGGTGTTGATGATGACACGGAAGCCATCCGGACTTCCTTGGGCTGCAGCGATCTCGTTGGCCTTGGCGAGCATGCGCCCGAGCACCGGTGCATCTTCGGCGGCAGCAGTCGCCAGCGAGGTAATGTGCTTCTTCGGGATGAGCAGGACATGCACAGGACGCGCCGGTGCAATGTCGTTGAAGGCGAGCATCTCGTGATCTTCATAGACTTTCGTTGCCGGAATCTTGCCGGCAACGATCTTGCAGAAGATGCAATCGCTCACTTCGTACCCCGAGCGGCCTTTTCGTCGATACCAGAAATGCCTTCGCGGCGGCGCATTTCCTGCGACACATCCTCGATACTCAAGCCGTAGAAAGCCAGCAGGACCAACACATGGTAAATGACGTCGGTCGACTCCCAGACAATCTTCAGACGCTTGCCTTCCTTGCCGGCCATGATCAACTCGGCGCATTCCTCGCCGATTTTCTTCAGGATCGAGTCCGGCCCCTCGGAAAAGAGTTTGGCGGTGTAGGACTTCTCGGGGTCGGCATTGCGACGGGAAGCGAGCGTCTCGGACAGACGGTGCAGGATGTCATGCGTGCTCATTTTGCGTAGATTTCCTTAGGGTCTTTCAGTACCGGGTCAGCGGGAACCCAGCGTTCCCCCTGCAACTCGTTGAAGAAGCAACTCTCGCGGCCGGTATGGCAGGCAATGCCGCCGACCTGTTCGATCGCCAGCAACAGCACGTCGCCGTCGCAGTCGGTGCGGATGGACTTCACTTTCTGGAAGTGGCCGGACTCCTCGCCCTTGCGCCAGAGACGCCGGCGCGAACGTGACCAGTATACCGCGTTGCCGGAGCGGACTGTTTCCTGCAGGGATTCGCGGTTCATGAAGGCGAACATCACCACCCGCCCCTTTTCATCCTGAGCGATGGCCGGGATCATGCCGTCGGCGTCCCATTTGAGCGCCGCCAGCCAGTCCAACGAATTGTCGAGGTCGCTCACAGACGGACTTCGATGCCGCGCGATGCCATGTATTCCTTGGCCTGGCGCACGGTATATTCGCCAAAATGAAAAATCGAGGCGGCAAGCACGGCATCGGCCCGCCCTTCGCTGACGCCATCGGCGAGGTGTTGCAGGTTGCCGACGCCACCCGAGGCGATCACCGGAATCTTCACGGCATCAGAAACGGCACGAGTAAGCGCCAAATCGAAGCCATTCTTGGTGCCGTCGCGGTCCATGCTGGTCAGCAGGATCTCGCCGGCGCCCAAGGCAGCAACCTTCTTGGCCCACTCGATGGTGTCGAGTCCGGTATCGTTGCGGCCGCCATGCGTGAAGACATGCCACTTGCCCGGCGCCACCTGCTTGGCATCGATGGCGACGACGATGCATTGCGAGCCGACCTTGCTCGAGGCGTCGAAGACGAGATCCGGGTTCTGCACCGCTGCCGTGTTCATCGACACTTTGTCGGCACCGGCATTGAGCAGGCGGCGCACGTCCTCGACCTTGCGCACACCACCACCGACGGTCAACGGAATGAAGACCTGCTCGGCACAGGCCTCGACGATGTGCAGGATGATGTCGCGCTGATCCGAGGAAGCCGTGATATCGAGAAAAGTGACCTCGTCGGCGCCCTGCTCATCGTAGCGGCGGGCGATCTCGATCGGATCGCCGGCATCGCGCAGATCGACAAAATTGGTTCCCTTGACGACACGACCAGCCGTGACGTCCAGACAGGGGATGATCCGCTTGGCGAGCATCAGGCGCCCAGCTCGTCGGCCAGGTCCTGCGCCGCCTTGAAGTCGAGCGAGCCATCGTAGACGGCACGTCCAGCGATGGTGCCGATGACACCTTCGCCCTCGACGGCGCACAGATTGCGGATATCGTCGAGATTGGACAGGCCACCCGAGGCGATGACCGGGATGGTCAGCGCCTGCGCCAGACGCACGGTGGCCTCGATGTTGATACCGGACAGCATGCCGTCGCGGCCGATGTCGGTGTAGATGATCGATTCGACGCCGTAGTCCTCGTACTTCTTGCCGAGGTCGACGACATCGTGGCCGGTGAGCTTGGACCAGCCGTCAGTCGCCACCTTGCCGTCCTTGGCGTCGAGACCGACGATGATGTGGCCGGGAAATGCTGTACAGGCATCGTGCAGGAAGCCGGGATTCTTGACCGCCGCGGTGCCAATAATGACATATGAGAGACCGTCGTCGAGGCAGCGTTCGATGGTATCGAGGTCACGAATGCCGCCGCCGAGCTGGACGGGTATATCGCTTCCAACCACCTTGAGGATGGACTTGATGGCCGACTCGTTCTTCGGCTTGCCGGCAAAAGCACCGTTGAGATCGACCAGATGCAGGCGACGGGCGCCCTTTTCCAGCCAGATACGGGCCATTTCGGCCGGGCTGTCGGAAAAGACGGTGGCCTGTTCCATCAGGCCCTGTTTGAGACGGACGCACTGGCCGTCCTTCAAGTCAATGGCGGGGATAATCAGCATGGGAGATTGGGCGGGAATGGACTCGGAGGGGACGTCTCAAGGACGCCATTCGACGAAATTTTTTAGCAACTGCAAGCCGTCGCGAGCACTTTTCTCGGGGTGGAATTGAACCGCGAAGATATTATCCCGCCCCACCGCACAGGTAAAGGGGATGCCGTAGTCGCAGACTCCAGTGGTCAAGGCCGGGTCGATGTGCTGCACGCAGTAGCTATGCACAAAATAGAAACGGGAGCGATCGGCAATGCCTGCCCACAAGGCGTGCGGACGCTGGGCAACTTCATTCCAGCCCATGTGCGGCACCTTGAGGCGTTCGCCACGGGCATCGATCATTTTGTCGTCGGGGAAACGCTTCACCACGCCAGAAAAAACGCCAAGACCGGGCACGTCGCCCTCCTCGCTACACTCGAAGAGCATCTGTTCACCAACGCAAATTCCAAGGAAGGGCTTGTCCTTGGCTGCCTGCACGACGGCAGCACGCAGGCCGCGCGCCTCGAGTTCACGCATGCAGTCGGGCATCGCCCCCTGGCCGGGAAAAACGACGCGTTCGGCAGCGGCCACCACGGCAGGGTCAGCGGTGACGACCACCGGCGTGCTACCGGAGACATGCTCCAGCGCTTTCGAGACGGAGCGCAGGTTGCCCATGCCGTAGTCGATGACGGCGATGCTCACAGCGAGCCCTTCGTCGAGGGCATGACGCCAGCCATGCGCGGATCTGGCGTCACCGCCATGCGCAGGGCGCGGCCAAAGGCCTTGAAGATGGTCTCAGCCTGGTGGTGGGCGTTCTTGCCACGCAGATTGTCAATGTGCAGGGTCATGCCGGCGTGATTGACCAGGCCATGGAAAAACTCGCCGAACAGATCGACATCGAAGCTACCGATCATCGCACGCGTGAAATCGACGTGCATTTCCAGGCCGGGACGGCCGGAAAGATCGATGACAACGCGCGACAAGGCTTCATCGAGCGGCACGTAGCTATGGCCGTACCGGGTCAGGCCCTTCTTGTCGCCCCAGGCCTTGGCCAGCGCCTGGCCGAGCGTGATGCCGATATCTTCAACGGTATGGTGAGCATCGATATGCAGGTCGCCGACTGCCTGGACGTCGAGATCGATCAGACCGTGACGGGCAATCTGATCAAGCATGTGATCAAGGAAAGGCACCCCGGTGGCGAACTTGCCCTGGCCGGAGCCGTCGAGATCGAGACGCACGGTAATCTGCGTCTCCAGCGTGTTGCGTGTAATTTCGGCTTGCCGCATGGGTAAAGGCTGAAAAGGCGATGGAACGGAGGGGCATGATACCATTTCGCCCACTATTTAAGCCTTCCGTGAAAACCCCATGAGTCGCTTCTGGAGCCAGGTCGTCCGCGGCCTCACCCCTTATGTGCCGGGCGAACAGCCCAAGATCGCCAACCTGATCAAGCTCAACACCAACGAGTGCCCTTTTCCGCCCTCGCCCCGCGTCCTGACGGCGATCGCCGCCGAGCTGGGCGACGATGCGGCACGCCTGCGCCTCTACCCCGACCCCAATGCCGACCTTTTCAAGGCCGCCATCGCCAGGACGCACGGCATCACGACCCAGCAGATCTTTGTCGGCAACGGGTCCGACGAAGTCCTCGCCCACGTGTTCATGGCCCTGCTCAAGCACGAGCAACCGATTCTGTTCCCGGATATCACTTACAGTTTCTACCCCGTCTATTGCGGACTTTACGGCGTCGAACACCGCACCGTGCCGCTGGCCGAGGATTTCAGCATCGACCCGGCCGATTACTGCGGCCAGCCGAACGGCGGCATCATCTTCCCTAACCCGAATGCGCCGACCGGCCGCCTGCTGACACTCGAGGCCATCGAACGCATCCTCAAGACCAACCCGGACTCCGTCGTTGTCGTCGATGAAGCCTACGTCGACTTCGGCGGCGAGAGCGCCATTCCGCTGGTCGACCGCTACGACAACCTTCTGGTCGTTCACACCCTCTCGAAATCTCGCGCCCTCGCCGGCTTGCGCGTCGGTTTCGCCGTCGGCCACCCCGCCCTGATTGAGGCACTGGAGCGCGTCAAGAACAGTTTCAATTCCTACCCGCTGGATCGCCTGGCCATCGTCGGCGCTGTCGCCGCCATGGAAGACACCGCCTATTTTGCACAATGCTGCGCTGCCGTAATCGCCACGCGAGAGACGCTGACCGCTGAACTGCGCGCGCTTGGCTTCGAAGTTCTGCCTTCAACCGCCAATTTCGTCTTCGCTCGCCATCCGCAGCGCGATGCCGCGGCACTGTCCCTGTCCCTGCGCGAACGCAGCATCATCGTCCGCCACTTCAAGCTGCCGCGTATCGACCAGTTCCTGCGCATCACCGTCGGCACCGATGGCGAATGCAAGGCGCTGACCGAGGCGCTGGCGCAGATCCTGTCCTGAGCGGGCGAATCGCTCAGAGCCAGCCCAGCAAGCCCAGCCCGGCCCCCGCCCCGATCAACCACAGCGGGTGCAGTTTCGTCCGCAGATTGAGCAGAACGGTCGCCGCGACCAATAGCCACGCTACCCAGCCAAACCCGGCCGCCTGGGCAATCAAGGTCGCCCCGGAAAAGACCAGACCAACCGCCAGCGGTGCGACGCCGAGGCTGACCGCCTTCTGCCAGCGCTTGCCGGCAAAGCTTTCCCAACGCTCGATCAGCAGGTAGATCAGCATGCTCATCGGCAGGCACATGGCCAGGGTTGCCGCCAACGCACCGGCGAGACCGGCGACTTTCCAGCCGATCAGCGTCACTACCAGCACATTGGGCCCCGGCGCTGCCTGCGCAATGGCATAAAGATGGGTGAAAGTCGTGTCGTCAAGCCAGTGATGGTTTTCCACGACGACCCGGTGCATTTCCGGCAGGAGAGCGGTCGCGCCACCGAACGCCACGAAAGAAAGCAAGGCGAACTCGAGGAACAGCTCGAGGACAATCATTTGCGCCCCAGCTTCCAGTAGGCAACGCTACCGGACAACAGCAGCCCGGCGATCATCACGGCCGGCATCGGCCAACGCAGCCAGGCAATGGCTGCGATCACCAGCACCGTAAATGGCAAAAAGGCAGCCTTGTCCTTGATCGCCATGCCCATCCGCCAAGCCATGGCAAAGAGCAGACCGCAGCCGGCAGCGGCAACACCGCGCAACATGGATTGCGCCAACGGCAGACTGCCGTAGCGGTCATAAAGCAGTGCCAGCAGCAGCACGATGAGCAGCGGCCCGGCCAGCAAGCCGACCGGCGCGACGATGGCTCCGGACAAGCCTTGGTAACGCTTGCCAACCAGCACCGCCAGATTGATCACGTTCGGGCCAGGAAGGAACTGACAGAGGCCGAGTTGCGTATTGAACTCGTCCGCCGTCATCCAGCGGCGCTCCTCGACCAGCATGCGGCGCGCGAAGGGCAGCACGCCGCCGAAGCCAGAGAGGCCGACCGAGGAAAAACCCAAAAAAAGCGCCCGGAGGTCCGGGCGATTTTGTGGAGCGTGATGCGTTTCGGCCAAGATGGCTTCCGGCTCAGCCTTCGAGCCGGAATTCGGCCGATTTGGCATGTGCTGGAAGCCCCTCGCCATGCGCCAGCGTCGAGGCGATACGCCCAAGGGTCTGCGCCCCGGCCCGCGAGACCTTGATCAGGCTGGTCCGCTTCTGGAAATCATAGACGCCGAGCGGCGAAGAGAAACGTGCGCTGCCGGAAGTCGGCAGCACATGGTTTGGACCGGCACAGTAGTCGCCGAGCGATTCAGAGGTGTAGTGACCAATGAAAATGGCGCCGGCGTGATGAATCTTCGGGACCCAGGGATCTGGGTCAGCCAGCGACAACTCAAGATGCTCGGGCGCGACGCGGTTAGCGATGGCTACCGCCTCGTCCATGTCGCGCACCTGAATGAAGGCGCCGCGATTGGTCAGCGAGGTCTCGATGACTTCACGACGCGGCATGCTCGGCAGCAACTTCTCGATGCTGGCCTGGACGCGTTCGATGAAGCCGGCGTCGGTACAGATCAGGATGGACTGGGCCAGTTCGTCGTGCTCGGCCTGCGAGAAGAGATCCATCGCTACCCAGTCCGGGTTGCCGGAACCGTCGGAGACAACGAGGATTTCCGAGGGGCCGGCCACCATGTCGATACCGACAATGCCGAAAACCCGGCGTTTGGCACAGGCGACGTAGGCATTGCCCGGGCCGACGATCTTGTCCACCTGCGGGATCGTTTCTGTGCCATAGGCCAGCGCGCCGACCGCCTGCGCACCGCCGATGGTGAAGACACGATCGACGCCGGCCAGGCAGGCGGCGGCGAGGACCAAGGCATTCTTCTCGCCGCCCGGCGTCGGCACCACCATGATCAGTTCCTTGACGCCGGCGACCTTGGCCGGAATCGCATTCATCAGCACCGACGACGGGTAGGCCGCCTTGCCGCCCGGCACATAGAGGCCGACGCGGTCGAGCGGCGTGATCATCTGGCCAAGCATGGTGCCGTCGGCTTCGGTGTAGGACCAACCGTCGAGGCGTTGCTTTTCGTGATAGACACGGACGCGCTCGGCGGCGGCTTCGAGCGCTTGACGCTGCTCCGCCGGCAGGCCATCGAGCGCGGCCTGCATTTCGGCGCGGGTCAGTTCGAGATCCGCCATACCTTTCGCCGAAAGGCGGTCGAAGCGATTGGTGTACTCGACCACGGCAGCATCGCCGCGCTCCTTGACGTCAGCCAGGATGCCGATGACGGTGCGCTCGATACCATCATCCTGCGCCGCCTCGAAAGCCAGCAGGGCATCCATCTTTGCCGTGAAATCGGCTTCCGTCGTCGTGAGTCGTTTGATCTCGACCATAGACTTACTTCTCCACCGCCTGGGCAAAGGCGTCAATAATCGGTTGCAGGGTTTCGCGCTTGACCTTGAGCGAGGCCTGGTTGACCACCAAGCGGCTCGAAATGTCGAGAATATGCTCGCAGGCGACCAACTTGTTGGCCTTGAGCGTACCGCCGGTCGATACCAGATCGACGATGGCATCGGCCAGGCCGGCCAGCGGCGCCAGTTCCATCGAGCCGTAGAGCTTGATCAGGTCGATATGAACGCCCTTGCTGGCGAAATGTTCCCGCGCCGTCTTGGTGTATTTGCTCGCCACCTTGAGGCGATTGCCTTGGCGCACGGCATTGGCGTAGTCGAAGCCTTCCGGCACCGCGACCATCATCCGGCACTTGGCGATGTTGAGGTCGAGTGGCGAATACAGCCCCTCGCCGCCATGCTCGATCAGCACATCCTTGCCGGCTACGCCGAGGTCGGCGGCGCCATACTGGACGTAGGTCGGCACGTCGGTAGCGCGCACGATGACGACGCGCACTTCCGGCCGATTGGTCTCGATGATCAACTTGCGCGAGGTTTCCGGATTCTCGGTCGGGACGATGCCGGCAGCAGCCAGCAGCGGCAGGGTTTCGTCGAAGATGCGGCCCTTCGAGAGGGCGATAGTGATGGTGCTCACGGAATGCGGCCTGAAGACAAAGGAAGGATTTTACCGCAAGCAGCGCCCCGCACGGCCGCCCTGCTGCCTAGCGACTAAACCGCTATCGTGGCGCGCAGGCGCTCCGCCGCAACCTCATCCTGCAAAGAACGCAGGCACAGCAGCAGTCGTTCGCGCAGCCCCTCCATTTCCGGCAGCAGGCCAGCTGCCTCGTCGGCCCGCCCCGCATCGAGCAAGCCGGCGATTCGATGTCCCAGGCGGTGCACCTCGTCATGCACCGGCACCAGACCGGAGAAGGCTGGAAAGGCGGCGTAACGCGCCCTGCCCTGCGAGTTCAGCCAGCCCCCGAAGCGGCACTGGTCGGTGGCCAGCGGCGGACACTCGAGCCGCAACTCCGGCTTCCGGACACATTGCTGCAACTGCTCGACCCAGTGCCGATGATCAAGTTCGGCGAACAGCAAGGGCAGGTCATCGTGCGGCCAGCGCAGGCGCCCGGCTGCCAGCCAGACCGGATCGGGACGCCAGCTTTGCGCCCAGGCCGACACTGCCTCGGCTGGCATCGGGCGGGCGATGGCATAGCCTTGAGCCAGTTCACAGCCCAGATGGATGAGCATGACACCTTGGGCAATCTCCTCGACCCCTTCGGCAACCGGCACCCGCCGGAAGGCGCGGGTCAGCCCGATGATGCCCTCGATGATCGCGAGGTATTCCGGATCAACCAGCATGTCGCGAATGAACGACTGGTCGATCTTCAGGACATCGGCCGGCAGGCGCTTGAAATAGGTCAGCGATGAATAGCCAGTACCGAAATCGTCAATCGCGAAGCTGGCACCGAGCGCGCGACATTCGGCCATCACCTTCGAAACGGCTTCGATGTCGCTGAGCGCCACCGACTCCAGGACTTCAAGTTCGACGGCGTGGCGCGGCACCTGTTGCGACTTGCCGAGCAAGCCTTCGAGATAGCCGAGAAAACCCGGCGACTCGAGGTGACGCGGCGATACGTTGATGCTGACCGACCAGTCATGACCGGCGGCACGCCAGCGTTGCAATTCCCCGATGGCCTCGGCGAGCACCCACTCGCCGAGCGGAATGGCGAGTTCGCTGGCCTCGACCAAGGGGATGAAATCGGCCGGTGCGACTAGTCCGCGCGCTGGATCCTGCCAGCGGATGAGCGCCTCGAAGCCGACAATCTCGCCGCTCGCCAGCCGCACCTTGGGCTGGTAATACAACCTGAACTCGCCATTCTGCAAGGCTGCCTCGACGCGATTGAGCAAGCCGCGATGACTGCGCGCCAGACGGTCATGCTCAGGATCGAACAGGTGGTAGCGATTCTTGCCGGCCTCCTTGGCCACATACATGGCCTGGTCGGCGTGGCGCAACAGGGTATCGGGGTCGCCGTCGTCGTCGGGATAGATGGTGACACCGATGCTGGCCGACACTTGCATTGGCAACTCTCCGAGCATGACCGGCTCACCCAGTGCGCGCAAGAGCCTGACCAGCGCACGCTCGCAGTCTTCGACCGAACCGATGTCGGCCATGAGCAGGACGAACTCGTCACCCCCCAGGCGCGCCACCGAATCGCCGCCGCGAATGGCCTGCTGCAGACGACGGGCTATTTCGACCAGCAGGCGATCTCCGGCATGGTGACCGTGCGTGTCGTTAACCGCCTTGAAGCCGTCGAGATCGAGATAGGCGACCGCCAGACGCTGGCCTTGCCGGCGTCCGCGGGATATCGCGACATTCATGCGGTCGGCGAGTAGAACGCGGTTGGGCAGACCCGTCAGCGCATCGTAATGTGCGATCTGTTCCAGTTGGCGCTGCTGCTCCTTGAGCTGACTGATATCGACGAAGGTACCGATGTAGCGACTGATCCCGCCGGCCTCATCAAGCACGCTGGAAATGCTCAGCAACTCAGCATAGACCTCGCCGCTCTTGCGACGATTCCAGATCTCGCCTTGCCAATGGCCATGCTCGGCTAGCGCCTGCCACATCTGCGCATAGAACTCTGGCCCTTGGTGACCCGATTTGAGGAGGCTTGGACTCTGTCCGACGACCTCCTCCCGGCGATAGCCGGTGATCTCGGTAAAGGCCGGATTGACGTCGAGGATCCGGCCGCCGGTATCGGTGATAGTGATGCCTTCGCGGGCATGCCCGAAGACGCTTGCGGCAAGACGCAGCCCTTCCTCCATACGCTTGCGCTCGGAAATATCGTGAATAATCGCGAACAGCAGCGTCTTGCCCTCATGAACGATCGGCGAGGCGTGCATTTCCACCGAGCGCACCTCGCCATTCGCTAAACGATGCTCGAAGAGCAGGATGTTGCGCCCACCGCTGACCGCCGCGGCAATTTCGGCCAGCACCGTCGGGGCAGCCTGCAGGGAAATCTCCTGGATCGAACGCTCCAGCAACTCCTTGCGGGGGTAGCCGTAAAAGCCGCGTGCCGCGAGATTGGCGCTCAGGATGCGACCATCCAGCGGATCGAGCAGCAGCATGACCGCCGCGTGCTCCTCGATCATCGAGCGGAATCGTGACTCGCTTTCGGCCAGCGCCGCCTGCTTGCTGTCGAGATCGGCTACCAGCCCCTGGATACCGCCGGCCATCCGGTTGAACGTGGCGATCAGCGAACGGATTTCCGGACTGCCTTCGAGGCCTGCCCGGATCGTCCAGTCCCCCTCGCCGAAGTGCCGCGCCGCTTCGTTGAGGCGACCAAGCGGCTGCAGGCTGCGGGCGACGACCAGAACGATGCAGAGGAATTCCAGGCAAACGGCGAACAGGAGAATTTCCAGTTGAGCGACGAAATGCTCCCACAGACGACCTTCAGCCGCCTGCATGTTCATCACGATACTGACCCGGCCGTAGTTTCGGCCACCGATCTCCAGTTCGCCCTCCCGACGGACCTCTGGCAGGCCGAGCCAGTCGTGGAAGATGGCAGGAACAGGCTGACTGGCCGATTTCTCCAGCACCTCGACGGCGTTGCCCCGCTCGTCGACCCAAGTCATCGCATCGATCGCCTCGCGGCGCACCCGCGCCGCAAGAATCTGCCGGGCGACGCTGTAGTCGCCGATCACCGCTGGTTCGGTCAAGGCCGCCAGGACAAACACCAATTCGTTATCGGCCTGTTCGGCCAACTCCTCGCCGACTTGCTGGGTGCTTTGCCGCAGGCTGGTGTAAAGCAGCGCTGCGCCGGCCACCAGCAAGGCCATGCCCGTCATCAGCAGCAGACGCAAGGTCAGGCTCAGATGGCGCCAGCGGAATTTCAGCAGGATGCGGGCTAGGATGGCAGGTTCCCCAAAGGCTGACTATGGCGAGCAACCGGCGCAATCGCGCACCAGCGTCGTTTTGTAGAAGCGTCGGTAGTTGTCGTAGTCCCGCTCCGCCGCCACTACAAAGCCGTAGGGGGGCTGCTGCTTGATCACGGCAGCACAACTGGCAAGCAACCGCTGCCCCTCGGGATCATCCTGCATACCCAGCAACGCCGCCTGAAGTGCTGCGACCTGCATCGCAGGAAGGCGTGGATGAACAGCGATCGGCCAGGTCATGTATTTCTCGGACGACCACAGGACCCGGTAAGCAAAACCCTCTCGCTCGGAAAACTCCCGCATGACTTGCGAATGCACGGCAGCGGCCTGGATGCGTCCGCTGGCGAGTTGCCCCATGACGCCCTCCTGGTTGCCGGCAAAATTGGGCTTGATCTCGACCCCCGTCCGCAGAATCTCGTTCATCGGCAAGGCGTAGGCGATGAATACGGAGCGCGACGAGAAACCGACTTCCTTACCGGCGATATCCCTGAAGGTCTTGAGGGGAGAATTTCTGGCCACCACAATTTGGCCCTGTACCGGCGGCCCAGCCGTCCGGGCGACGACGCGGTAGCCGACCGCTTGCGCCTGCGGACTGAAGATGGTTCCCGAGACAACGAGGTCGGCATCGCCCCGATTGATCATCTCGACCGTTTCGGCCTGCGAGCGACCGATCTGGAGTTGCAGGGGGATGCCGCTCCGGCGCCCGACGTAGTCAAGGATGGGATTCCAGTATTGCGCGGTCAGAGTCGCGCTGCGCAGGTTGATCACGATCACGCGCAGCGGCTCCTCCGCCAGAGGCGCCGCAAAAGCCTGGGCAGACAGCATGAATGCCAGACAAAGACAGCCTAGAAAGCGAGCGAGAACAGGCATGATCAGCAATACGGCATGAGTGAGCACGAGCGCCGGATGCCTCCGATTGTAGTCCCGCGTCCACCCCATGCGTCGATCACGGCTAGAGATAGCCGAGATGTCGCGGCAACCACAACGCCAGATCAGGGACGAAGGTGACCAGCAGCATGGCACACCCCATCGCGGCGACCATCCAGAGCACCCAGCCGACCGTGGTATCCATCGAAATTCCGGCCATCCGCGACGTCACCATCAGGTTCACCCCCATCGGCGGCGTGAACTGTCCAAGCGCCATATTCATCGTAATGATGACCCCGAACCAGACCAGATCCCAGTTGAAATGCACGGCGATCGGGACCAGCAAGGGCAGGAAGATGAAATAGATGGAAATGGCATCGAGAAACATCCCGGCGACCAGCAGGAGCCCTTGAATAGCCAGCAACATCGCCGTCTCGGAGAAACCGGTGCCGAGAACGGCCTGCGCCAGGCGATCGAAGGTGCCCAAGGTGCTGCTTGCCCAGGCGAAGACACTCGCCAGCGCGACGATGATCATGATGACCGAGGAAATCTCTGCCGACTCGATCAGAACCTGATAGACATCGCGCCAACGGAGCGAACGGTAGATCAGCATGCCGACAAAGAGACCGTAGAAAACCGCCACGACGGCCGCCTCGGTAGGTGTGAAGGCGCCGCTGCGCATGCCACCGAGAATGATGACCGGCGCCAGCAGACCCCAACCGGCCTCCTTGAGGCTCTGCCAGAAAGGCGGCCTGACCTCGGCCGGCTCAGCTTCGAAATTGTGGCGCACCGACAGCCACCAAGCCATCAGGATCAAGGACACACCGGCCAGGATGCCGGGGATGATGCCGGCAGCAAACAGTGCCGGTACCGAGGCCTGCGGCACCAGCAAGCTGTAGATGACGAAAGCGATGGACGGTGGAATCAGGATGCCAGTCGAACCGGCAGCACCGATGACGCTGGCGGTGAAAGCACGCGGATAGCCGGCCTTGATCATCGACGGCAGCATCACCGCACCGACGGCGGCCGAGTCGGCCGGGCCGGAACCGGAAATGCCCCCCATGATCATGGCGACCAGGATAGCCACGATGGCCAGACTGCCCCGACGCTCCCCGACCAGCGCCGAAGCAAAGCGGACGATGCCGGCGGCCACGCCGGCACGCTCGAAAATCAGCCCCGCGATGACAAAAACCGGAATCGCCATCAGAGGATATTTGGCCACACCGGTATAAACATTGGTCGGCAGGGACATCATGCCGAGTCCGGAAATCGCGACGACCAGCGTTCCGGCCAGCCCCATGGCGACCGCCAGAGGCACACCGGAGAGCATGAGGACAATGAAACTACCGAACAGAAGCCAGTCCATCATTTCGCCCCCCGCCCGACCAGTACCAGCAAGCGCAGCACGATGACGCAGGAGAGCAGCGGCAACCAGATGGTGTACCACCACTGCGGAACGCCCAGGGAGGGCGAGGTGACCTCGAAGCTGTAGTCATCCCAGGCCATCAGGGCCCCGTACCAGGCCAGCAGAGCAAACATCAGCAGCGAGCACAGCGCCCCCCAGCGGAAGGCCAGTGCCTTGAGGGCCGGCTTGCGGTCGACAAGGTAATCGATGGCGATGTGGTGCCGGGTAACGAACGCATGCGAGGCGCCGACCAGGGTCATCACAACCAGAAGGGCAACCGATATTTCCTCGGTAAAAGCAAAGGAAATATCGGTGAAATAGCGCACTACCACATTGGCCATGGTCAGGAGGCAAAGCAGCGCCATCGAGAACGCCATCAGGAAACGCTCGACCGCTGCGAGCGTCAACTTGCCGCCCTCCCGGGCGGCATTCTGCTTGTCGGACATGGGTGAATCAGCGCTTGGCGATGGCGGTTTCAGCTTTCTTGACCAAATCCGCACCAATCGTCTTCGACCATTTCTCGTAAACCGGGCGGGTCGCCTGGACGAACTGGGCGCGCTGCTCAGCCGTAGGATTGGTCACCGTCACACCAGCCGCCTCGATCTGCTTGAGCACGGCATTGTCGCTGCCGGCGATACCCTTGCGCGCCTTCTCGACGTTCTCGCGCCCGGCCTGGATCGCCGCCTGGCGCACCGCCTCGCGATCGGCCGGAGTCCAGCTTGCCCAGACCTGCTTGTTGACCACGAAGATCAAGGGATCGGCAACATAGTGCCAAAGCGTCAAATGCTTCTGTCCGACGTTGGAAAGCTTGGCCGCCACAAACACGGAAAGCGGGTTTTCCTGGCCATCGACAGCACCGGAAGCCAGGGCAGGTTGCGCGTCAGCCCAGCTCATCTGGGTCGGATTGGCCCCCAGGGCGCTGAAGGTCTCGTTATAGAGCGGCGAACCGACGACACGGAATTTCATGCCCTTCATGTCAGCCGGCGAAGCAATCGGCCGCTTGGAGTTGGACATTTCGCGGAAGCCGTTCTCGCCCCAGGCGAGCGGCACAACTTCGCGCTTTTCCAGAACGGCGAAAAGCTCCTTGCCAACCTCACCCTGAGTAAGGGCATCGATTGCCTTGTAGTCCGGCATCAGAAAGGGCAGAGAGAAAAGGTTGAGTTCCTTGACCTGCGGAGACCAGTTGATGGTCGAACCAATCGACAGGTCGATCACCCCCTGACGAATGGCCGTGAATTCACGGGTCTGGTCACCGCCAACCAGCGAGTTGCCGGAATAGAGTTTGATGTTGATGCGCCCCTGGGTCTTTTCCTTGACCAGTTCGATCCAGCGCTCGCCAGCCTGCCCCCAGGGGAAAGCCGGCCCGAGGGTAGTGGAGAGGCGATACTCGTTGCGGTAGCTCTGAGCCTCCGCTACACCGCTGGCCAGAAGGCAAGCGGTCATGGCGACGGCGATGAATGTTCTGCGCTGCATATCTCTCTCCTTATTTTTGGGGTAAATCGGGGATTATCGATGCCCCCCCGTCACACACGCAACCGGAAAGCACCTTGCCTGGTGCGTAAACGCAAAAAAGCCCGGAAAACCGGGCTTTTTCAGATCAGGCTTCGCCTTGGCTTATTCGGCCGGGCGGATGTTTGCAGCCTGCTTGCCCTTCGGGCCGGTGACGACGTCGAAGGTCACCTTCTGGTTTTCGGCCAGGGTCTTGAAACCGTTGCCTTGAATGGCAGAGAAGTGAGCGAAGAGATCTTCGCCGCCTTCAGACGGGGAGATAAAACCAAAACCCTTGGAGTCGTTGAACCACTTGACGGTACCAGTTGCCATTTATAGCTTCCTTGGAAAAAATTAACGAGCTTGCGCCCAAAACAAATACGAGACCCAAGACGGAGAAGCTGACAAACCGTGACACGGCGCAGGAACAACACACTGCCTGGAAATCGCGAGGCCCGAGTATGCGGGAGAGTGGCGGGAATGCAAAGTATTTTTTCAGTTTTTTTAAAAAGCGGTGTAGAAAGCCCCGGCTTTCATCCTTGAAACAACACCGTCAATGCACCCGCTTGACGCTGGCACCGAGCTTGGCCAACTTCTCCTCGATCCGTTCGTAACCACGATCCAGATGGTAAATGCGGTCGATCAGGGTCTCCCCCTGGGCAACCAGACCGGCAATCACCAACGAGGCCGAGGCGCGCAGGTCGGTCGCCATTACCGTCGCGCCTTCGAGGCGGTCTACGCCACGCACGATGGCATTATTGCCTTCGATCTGGATGTTGGCACCGAGGCGCATCAGTTCATTAACGTGCATGAAGCGGTTCTCGAAGATGGTCTCGCGGATGGTCGCGACACCGTCGGCCACGCAATTGATCGCCATGAACTGTGCCTGCATGTCGGTCGGGAAAGCCGGATACGGCGCCGTGCGCAAACTGACCGCCTTGAGGCGCTGCGGCGCCTGCAGGCGGATCGCATCGCGCTCGACGGTGATTTCGCAACCGGCATCCATCAGCTTGTCGACCACGGTATCGAGGTAGGCGGCCGAGGTCTTGAGCAGGCGAATGTCGCCACCGGTGGCTGCGGCGGCGCACAGGTAGGTGCCGGTCTCGATGCGGTCGGGCATGATCGAATGCGTTGCGCCATGCAGCTTGTCGACACCCTGGATGCGGATAACGTCGGTACCTGCACCGGAAATGCGGGCGCCCATGCTGACCAGGCAGTTGGCCAGATCGACCACCTCGGGCTCGCGCGCGGCGTTCTCGATGATCGTCTCGCCCTCGGCAAGACAGGCAGCCATCATCAGGTTCTCGGTACCGGTCACGGTGACCATGTCGGTACAGATGCGGGCGCCCTTCAGGCGGGTGGCCTTGGCGTGAACGTAGCCTTGTTCGACCTTGATCTCCGCCCCCATCGCCTGCAGCCCCTTGATGTGCTGATCGACCGGCCGGGCACCGATGGCACAGCCGCCAGGCAGGGAAACCCGGGCTTCGCCGCAGCGCGCGACGAGCGGGCCGAGGACGAGGATCGAGGCGCGCATGGTCTTGACCATCTCGTAGGAGGCCACCGCGTTGTTCAGGCCATTGCCGTCGAGCACCAGTCCATCGGCACCGTCCATGGTGACGCCGACGCCCATGTCACCGAGCAGGCGCAGCATGGTCGAGATGTCGTTGAGATGCGGCACATTGGTCAAGTGCAACGGATCGGCGGTGAGCAGCGACGCACAGAGAATCGGCAAGGCGGCATTCTTTGCCCCCGACATGGCGACTTCACCGGAAAGGGCATTGCCGCCCTGAATCAACAACTTATCCACGCTGCGCACTCCATTCTTCCGGGGTCAGGGTCTTGAACGACAGGGCATGCAATTCACCGGAATCGAATTTTGCCTTGAGAATCCTGTTCACGTGCTGCTGGCGCTGAACACGGCTTTTGCCGGCGAATTCGACGCTGACGATGAGCGCCTCGAAATGCTGGCCGTCGCCGTCGAGGACGAGATGTTCGCAGGTCATGCCGGCGAGGATGAGTTGCTTGATTTGATCCGGGTGCATGGGTTCAGGCTCTGAGTTTCCAGCCACGCTTGAGCAGGTTGAGAGTCAGCAGGGTGACCGCTGCGAAGCAGGCAAAAACGACTCCCAGACTGATTTCCGGCGCCACGTCGGAGACGCCGAAGAAACCGTAACGGAAGCCGTCGATCATGTAAAAGACGGGATTGTAATGCGACACGCCCTGCCAGAACGTGGGCAATGTGTAAATCGAGTAGAAGACGCCGGAGAGCATGGTCAGCGGCATGATCAGGAAATTCTGGAAGGCGGCGAGCTGGTCGAATTTCTCGGACCAGATGCCGGCGATCATGCCGAGTGCCCCGAAAAGCGCGCCGCCCAGCAGAGAGAACGCCAGGATCCAGAGCGGTGCCACGATCTTCAGTTCGGTGAACCAGACAGTTGCCGCCAGGACCCCGACCCCGACCATCAGACCACGCGCCAGAGCGGCCAGGATGTAGGCGGCAAAGAAGGCACTGTAGGGAATCGGCGGCAGCAGCACGAAGACGATGGAGCCGGTGATTTTCGCTTGGATCAGGCTCGACGAGGAATTGGCGAAGGCATTCTGCAAGACCTGCATCATGACCAGCCCCGGCACCAGGAAGGTGGTGTAGCGCACGCCATGCACCCGCACATGCTCGTCAAGGACATGACCGAAGATCAGCAGGTAGAGCAGCGCCGTCAGCACTGGCGCGCCGACGGTCTGGAAGGCAACCTTCCAGAAGCGCAGCAGTTCCTTGTAGAACAGCGTCCAGAAGCCGATCATTGATTCATCGTCCGGACAAAAACATCTTCAAGCGTACCGCCGGGATGGGCAGCCATCAGGTTGGCCGTAGTATCGAGGGCGATGACCTTGCCCTGCTTCATCAGCGCGATTCGGCCACAGAGTGCTTCCGCCTCTTCGAGGTAGTGCGTGGTCAGGATGATAGTGTGGCCTTCGTTGTTCAGGCGCCTGACGAACTGCCACAAGCCTTGGCGCAACTCGACATCGACCCCTGCCGTCGGCTCGTCGAGGACAATAACCGGAGGCTTGTGCACCAGCGCTTGGGCGACCAGCACACGGCGCTTCATGCCCCCCGAGAGACGCCGCATGTTGACGTCCGCCTTGCTCGTCAGGTCGAGGTTATCGAGGATTTCGTCGATCCAGTCGTCATTCTTGCGGATACCAAAATAGCCGGACTGGATACGCAAGGTCTCGCGCACATTGAAGAAGGGATCGAAGACCAGTTCCTGCGGCACCACCCCCAGCAACCGGCGGGCCTCGCGAAAATCCTTGATGACATCGTGCCCCAGCACTTTGAGCACACCGGAGTCCGGTCGCACCAGGCCCGCCAGCGAGGAAATCAGCGTCGTCTTGCCCGCTCCGTTTGGACCGAGCAGACCGAAAAACGCGCCTTGTTCGATTTCCAGCGCCACCCCGGCCAAAGCCTGCAGCGAACCGAAATGCTTGACGACATCGACGATGGAAACAGCGGCAACCATAAATCCCCCTCAGGCGAGGGGCAGCAGTTCGGTAACGCCGTACAGTTCAGCCAGCGAACGGACGCCCGTCGGAATATGGGCGAACTTGATCTTGGAGCGCGTGACTTCGGCCGAGCGCAACCAACCCAGCATGACGGCAATCGCGGAGGAGTCGGCCTCGGTCACCTCCGAAAAATCGAACACCTGCTCCCCGGCCTGCAATGCAGAACGGCCTGCTGCAAGCAGGCCGCGCGCATTATCCATAGTCAGAGGCACCTTGACATGCAGGCGCCCGCCTTCGCAGTCGATCACTTCTTATCGGCCTTGGCCAGATTCGATTCCAACGACTTGTTCTTGGCAACCAACGAGGCGACCAAACCATCGATGCCACCGTTACGTACCTCTTGACCGAACTGGTCGCGGTAATTGGTCACCAGGCTGATGCCTGCAATCGTCACATCATAGACTTTCCACCCAGCCTCGATTTTCTCCAGGCTGTAATCGAGTTGCACCGGCTTGCTGCCTGGTTGCAAGACCTCCGTGCGCACCAGAACATCAGTTTCCCCGGCAGCCATCTTGAAGGGCTTGTAAACGATTTTCTGGTTCTTATAGCCAGTCAAGGCATTGGAATAGGTCCGTACCAGCAAGGTCTTGAACTCACCAACCAGTTGCTGCTGCTGCGTTCCCGTGGCCTTGCGCCAGTCCTTGCCGACGGCCAGCGCCGTCATGCGCGGAAAATTGAAGTGCGGCAGAACTTTCTTCTCAACCAGATCGATTGCCTTCTGGGTATTGCCATTTTGAATGTCCTTGTCCTTGCGGATGATATCGAGGACTTCCTCGGTCACCTGCTGGATCAGCGCATCAGGCGCCTCCTGAGCAAATACGGAGGAAGCCAAAAAAGCGGCAAAAACAAAAGCGAGTAGTTTTTTCATCATTTTCAGGTAATCAATCGTCTAGGCGAGGCGGACGACCGTCAAAAATCTGGTTGCGACGCCGCTGCAAGTAGGCGTCACGGATATAGGCGTACTTGTCGAGTGCAGCCTCCTCGACCACCTTGTCAGCCGGCAACAGGCTCGCCCGGATATCGACGAAACGCAGAGCCACCATACTGTTGCGAGCCGAGATCGGCCGGGCACGCCAGACCGGATCGACGTAGGAGTCGACTACCCAGCCACCGGTATCGCGCAGGGTGCGCGGCCCGATGATCGGCCAGAACAGATAACCGCCATCTCCGACGCCCCAGACCGCCATGGTCTGTCCGAAATCTTCCTCGTGTTTTTCCAGGCCGAGTTCGCTGGCAACATCAAACAAACCGAAGATACCCACGGTCGAATTGATCGCCAGACGCCCCAGATCGATTCCGGCATCGCCGAACTTGCCCTGCAACGCACTATTGACGCCGATCCAGAGATCGCCGACGTTGCCGAAAAAATTGCCGACACCAGCCTTCACCGGGAGTGGCGTGGCCTTGTCATAGACTTGGGCCACCGGTTTGGCTGCATATTTATCGATGACTTCGTTGGCGGAGAACATGGTCCGATTGAAGCCTTCGTAAGGATCTCGTGGATTTCCTTCAGCCCAAGCCGTACCGCCAAATGCGGCCAACAGCAGCCCCCCCATCACAAGCTGGCGGATTGCACATAATTTCAACGCCCGACACATCCCCGTCATTTCTTGTCCTGTCCGTCCGCTGCCTTGCTGAAAAGAAACTGGCTAATCAACTTTTCGAGAACCACCGCCGACTGCGTCTTGGCGATCACATCGCCCGCAGCCAGCATTTTCTCGTCGCCGCCCACCTCCAGACCGACGAACTGCTCGCCGAGCAGTCCGGCCGTATAGATGCCGGCAAAGGTATCCTTCGGGAACTGGTAACGCCCGTCGATCGTCATGGTCACCACGGCCTCGTAGGACGCCGAATCGAAACGGATATCGGCGATGCGTCCGACGACAACCCCGGCACTCTTGACCGGACCGCGCACCTTTAGCCCCCCGATGTTATCAAAGTTGGCCTTGAGCACATACGTTTCCGACATGTGCGCCGACGAAAGGTTGCCGACCTTGAGCGCCAGGAAAAGCACGGCGGCAATACCAATGGCAACGAAGAATCCGACCCAAAGGTCGAGGACGGTACGGTTCATGAAGTTCCCCGGAACATGAACGAAGTGAGAACGAAATCCAGCGCCAGAATGGTCAGCGCAGACGTCACGACGGTACGGGTGATCGCGCGCGACACCCCCTCGGCCGTCGGAACGGAATCGTAGCCTTCGAATACCGCAATCAGCGAAACTGCAACGCCGAACACGACACTCTTGATTATGCCATTGACAATGTCATAGCGAAAATCGACGCTGGCCTGCATCTGCGACCAGAATGCCCCTTCGTCGACACCGATGAAGACGACACCAACCAGCCAGCCACCGATAACACCCATCGATGAAAACAACGCCGCGAGCAGCGGCATCGAGATGACGCCGCCCCAGAAGCGGGGCGCCACGACGCGGGCAATCGGATTGACCGCCATCATGTCCATCGCCTTGAGTTGTTCGGTCGCCTTCATCAGACCTATTTCGGCGGTCACCGACGAGCCGGCCCGCGATGCGAAAAGCAGGCCGGCAACCACCGGTCCTAGCTCACGGGTCAACGAGAGCGCCACCATGATGCCGAGCGCCTCGGTCGAGCCGAAACGCTGCAGCGTTTCGAACCCCTGCAAACCGAGCACCATGCCGACAAAAAGCCCCGAAACGACGATGATCAGCAGCGAAAGGACACCACTGACATAAATCTCGCGTATCGTCAGCCCCAGGCGCCTGAAGGAGGCGCCTGAATAGAGAATGATGGCGAACAGGAAGCGTGCGGCAAAACCCAGCCGCCAGATTCGCTCTACCGTCGCATGGCCGAGTTGGCGCACCAACCCCAGCGGACTAAGCATGCGCCACCCCGGCAAGAAATTCCTGGCGCGCTGCAGGTGCGGGATAGTCAAAATGCACCGGCCCATCAACCTCGGCATGCACGAACTGATGCACGAAGGGATCACGCGAAGCCCGGATGTCGTCCGGCGTACCCTCGGCGACGATCTGTCCGTTCGAGACGAAATAGATGTAATCGACGATCTGCAGGGACTCCTGAACATCGTGAGTCACCATGATCGAGGTCGCCCCAAGCGCATCGTTCAGCTTTCGGATCAACTGGCCGATGACGCCAAGCGCAATGGGATCGAGGCCGGTAAACGGCTCGTCATACATGATCAGCATCGGATCAAGCGCGACAGCCCGGGCCAATGCGACACGCCGCGCCATACCACCGGAAAGCTCGCCCGGCATGAGCTTGTGCGCCCCGCGCAGACCGACCGCCTCCAGCTTCATGAGGACGAGATCGCGGATCATCTCTTCCGAAAGATCGGTGTGCTCGCGAATCGGAAACGCCACGTTATCGAACACCGACATGTCGGTAAACAGGGCGCCGAACTGGAAAAGCATGCCCATCTTACGACGCAAACGATACAACTCATCGTGCGACATTTCGCAAACTTGGTGTTTTTCGAGGCGCACACGCCCGCCGCTCGGACGCAACTGCCCGCCGATGCAGCGCAACAAAGTCGTTTTGCCGCAACCGGAACCGCCCATGATGGCAACGACCTTGCCGCGCGGACTCTTCATGTTGATTCCCTGCAGCACGGGGCGCCCGTCATAGTTGAATTGGAGGTCCTCAATATCGACCAGGATGTCGTCCGGCAAGTGTTTTTCCTTGGCAAAAGTCCGGCGATTTTATCAGATTGCCCCACCGACACCGGGAATGGCCAACGCTATAATCAAACAAATTTCATATGGAATGTTGCATCCGTGTCCGTCGCCAAGCCGCTGCTGTTGATCGTTGACGATGATTCGCTGATCAGCGAATCGCTCAGTTACGCATTCGCCGCCGAGTTCGACGTCGTCACCGCCCATTCCCGCCCGCATGCCCTCAGCCTGCTGCAAAGGCTCCGCCAGGCACCACAACTCGCGCTTGTCGACCTCGGTCTTCCACCCTTCCCGCATCGCCCCGACGAGGGGTTTGCCCTGATCAGCGACCTTCTGGCCCTGGCGCCCGCCATGAAGATCATCGTCCTATCGGGACAGAACGACGAAGACAATGCACGACACGCACGCACCCTCGGCGCCGTTGATTTCGTCGGCAAGCCTTGCGACCCTGGGCGTCTGGCCAGCCTGTTCCGGCAGGCCCTGAGTTTCGCCGAGGATGACGATCCACGCCGGGAAGGTGGCCTGATCGGTGAAAGCGCGCCAATGCAACGCCTGCGCATGCAACTCGGTCAATACGCCAACCTGACCTTTCCCGTCCTGATCGAGGGCGAGTCCGGCAGCGGCAAGGACATCGTCGCCAGCCACTACCTCCACCGCCTGACTGAACGCCAGTCCAAGCCCTTTCTCGCACTCAACTGTGCCGCCATCTCGCCGACCCTGCTCGAACCGACCCTGTTCGGCTACGCCAAGGGTGCCTTCACCGGGGCCAGCACGGCCAAGGCCGGCTATTTCGAGGAAGCCGACGGCGGCACGCTGTTCCTCGACGAGATCGGCGAGCTGCCGCTCGAACTGCAACCCAAGCTCCTGCGCGTCCTGGAAAACGGTGAATACCAGCGAGTTGGCGAGACCCAGACCCGTATTTCCCGCGCCCGCATCATCGCCGCCACAAACCGCGACCTGCGCCAGGAAATCCGTGCCGGACGCTTCCGGGCCGACCTCTTTCACCGCTTGTCCGTTTTCACGGTAGCCGTGCCGCCCCTGCGGGAAATGGGTGAAGACCGATTGCGCCTGCTTGAACATTTCCGGGCACTTTACTGTTCGCAGGCCGGACTGACGCCCTTTTCCCTGGCTCCGGCCGCAAAGGCCCTCTGGCTCAATTACGCCTTCCCCGGCAATGTCCGCGAGTTGCGCAACATCGTCATCCGCCTGACCACCCGCCAGGCTGGACAGACGGTCATGGCGGAACAACTCCTGGACGAATTCGAGTCGTCCGACATCGTTGAACCCGTGGTGGAAGTTAGCGGCCTGGCGGCACAAGACCTCGAACAGACCCGCGATGCGGCCCGCAAGCATTTGCAGGAAGCAGGCCGCCTCAATCTCGATGCGACCCTGGAGCTCTGGGAGCGCGGCTACATGGAAGCGGCCATCGAACTCAGCGCCGGCAACATGAGCCAGGCGGCGCGCCGGCTCGGTATTAACCGCACCACGCTCTACAACCGCCTTGAAGGCTGGAACCGTCGATGAGCCTTTACCTCGAACATTTCGGACTGCGCGAGCCGCCTTTCCGCATCACGCCGCATACCGATTTTTTCTTTTCCGGCGCCAACCGCGGCCCGACCCTGGACGCCCTGATCTACGCGATCACCCAGGACGAAGGTATCGTCAAGGTGACCGGCGAAGTCGGCAGCGGCAAGACCATGCTTTGCCGCATGCTGCTTGAACGCTTGCCGGAAAACGTCGAAACGCTCTACCTGGCCAATCCTTCGCTGTCCCGATCGGAGATTCTCGGCGCCGTCGCAGACGAACTGGGCATTCCGAGCAACGGCAAGGCCACGCACTCGCTGACCCGCGCCCTGCAGGAAGCCTTGATCGAACGCTATGCGGCAGGCAAGCGCGTCGTCATTCTGATCGACGAAGCGCACGCGATGCCGGCCGAGTCGCTCGAGGAAATCCGCCTTCTCTCCAACCTCGAGTCGAAGGCAACCAAGCTCTTGCAGATTGCCCTCTTTGCCCAGCCCGAACTCGACGAGCGCCTGGCCGCCAATGACATGCGCCAGTTGCGCGAACGAATCACCCAGCATTTCAACCTGACACCGCTCAAAGCCGACGACGTTGCCGCCTATATCGAATTCCGCCTGCGCGCCGCCGGCTATCGCGGCCCGATGCCGTTCACCGCAGCAGCCATCAAGCTGATCGCCGATACGTCCGAAGGTCTGTCGCGGCGCATCAACATCCTCTCCGACAAGGCCCTACTCGCCGCCTTCTCCCATGGCGGACATCAGGTCGATGTCGCAGAGGTGCGCTCTGCCGCCCAGGACGCCCGCTTTGCCCCGTTGCAGCAGCCCCCCGGCCACGGCAAGAAGCCGGTACTACTCGTGATAGCGGGTTTACTGCTTGGCGGACTGCTGCTGGCCCTGGCCTTCAACCTCGGCTCACGCAATGGACTGGAAAAAAGCATCACCGCCATCTCGCAGGACACGGCCGCCCCCGTCCCGCAGATCGCCCCCCCTCTCCGAAGGCCGGCCAGCCAACCCAGCGCGCAGGAGGCAAGCCCACCCCAGGTCGCCAGCATCCGTTTCGGCCCACTCACCCGCAAGCACTTCGATCAATACGAGGCATGGGCAGAAAGCGCCCCGCGCCAGCACTACTTCATCCAACTCCTGGCGACCGATGCCACGCACACCGGCGAAATAGAGGGTTTTCTGGCACGTGCCGCTGGGGCGCTTGAGCCATCCGAATTGCGCGCCTACCGTTCCAGACTATCCGGCCGCGACCGTGTCGGTGTCATATATGGTGATTATCCGACGCGCGCAGCCGCCGTGGCGGCAATGCTCGCCCTGCCGGATACGATCAAGGCCGCGCAGCCCTTTCCGCGCCAGGTATCGCGATTGTATTAAGCCGCCGCCAAGCGTTACGGGTAGTCAAATAACGTGCTAGCATCATTGACAATCCTGGACCCGTGACCCATTCAAAAAGACAAGGCAAAGCCCGATGAGAATCGGTTATCTCAGCGCGACCCTGATCCCTCTGTTGCTGGCTGCCTGCGCGGCGCCCAGTCCGCGCGAGCCGCTCAAAGGCCACCTCAACGCCGAAACCGCCACGCCAGCACCTCTGGCGGCGAACATCCCGGCACCAGTCCAGCAATCGCTCGCCCTGCCCAAGCCGAAACCCCAGCCCAAGGCCGAAACCTATAGCGTCGTCGTCAATAACGTCCAGGTCGGCGACCTGCTGTTTGCCCTGGCACGCGACGCCAAGGTCAATGTCGACATCCATCCGGGCATCACTGGCGTCGTCTCGCTCAATGCCATTGACCAGACCCTGCCGCAGTTGCTGACGCGCATATCCAAGCAAGTGGACATGCGTTTCGAACTCGACGGCCCCAACCTGTCGGTCATGCCGGACTCGCCCTTCCTCAAACATTACAAGGTCGATTACGTGAATATGTCACGTAACGTCACTGGCACGGTTTCGGCCAACACCCAGATCGCCACCGGCTCGGGCAATGTCGGCACATCGGGCGCATCGACACCGGTGGGTAGCAGCGGCAACGTCTCCAACACGCGGATCGAGAACACCTCCAAGAACCAGTTCTGGGAGTCGCTGGAAAAGAACATCAAGGACATCCTGCGCGAAACCGACAAGATATTGCCGGAAGGCTCCAGCGAAACCGTCGTCGAACAAACCACCGCCCAAAGCGCCAGTGGCGCTGCTGCCCTGCCCCAAGGCAACGGTGCCCGCGGTGCTGCCCAAGCCGTGGCCAATGCACTGCAGAACAACCCATCGCCGAACTCCACCAGTCAGGCCATCGGCAATTCGATCACCCGTCGCAACACCTTCCGCGAAGCCGCTTCAGTCATCGTCAATGCCGAGAGTGGCACCGTCACCGTCAGGGCGACGCAGCGCCAGCACGAACGAATTCAGGAATTCATCGACCGCGTCATCAACTCGTCGCGCCGTCAGGTGCTCATCGAAACGACAATCGTCGAAGTCGCCCTCAAGGACGGTTTCGAGCAGGGCATCGACTGGACCCAGATCAGCAGCGGTGGCGTCGCCTCCTTCATCGGGCGGCAACTCAACGGCGTGGCCAATCTGACGTACACCAAGGCGAGCAACCCGAATGCCGTCATTACCCTGCTCGAAACCTTCGGCACCACCAAGGTGCTTTCAAGCCCGCGCCTGTCCGTTCTGAACAATCAGACAGCGCTGCTCAAGGTGGTGGAAAACGTCGTCTATTTCAACGTCAAATCGGATATTGCTGCAGGAACGGTCAATTCCGGCGCCCTCAAATCATTCACCACGACACCGCAAACCGTCAGCGTCGGCTTGGTCATGTCTGTCACGCCGCAAGTGAGCGATAGCGAGCAGGTCACCCTCAACGTGCGGCCGACCATCACCAGCATCGCCTCCTTCGTCCGCGACCCCAATCCCGACCTGACCATCCCGAACCAGATACCGCAGATCCGGACGCGCGAGATCGAGTCCATCATGCGTGTCGGTAGCGGCGACACCGCCATCCTTGGCGGACTGATGGAAGACAAGATCGACTATCAGAACCAGCGCGTTCCGGTCATCGGCCAGATTCCGATTGCGGGAGAACTGGTCACCGGCCGCAACAACGTGGCCCAGAAGACCGAACTCGTCATCTTCCTGCGCCCGGTGGTGATCAAGGATGCCAGCCTGGAAGGCGACTATGCCGGCATGAAGCCCTTCCTGCCCAGCCAGGAGTTCTTCAGCCCGCCGAAGGAAGCGCAGCCGTTCAACCAACTCGCGCCAAGTCGTTGAGGGCCTGGCGATGAGTTTGTTGATGGATGCCCTGAAACGGGCCGAAGCAAGCAAACAGGAAGCTGCGCGCAATCTCAGCGCCAAGACGCCGCCTCAGCCCGACGCGGGGCTAAGCCTGAGCCCGCTCGCAGATGACGCACCGAAACCGGTGCAAACGCCCCTTCCCGACCTTTCTTCGCATCTGGCTGCCGTCGATGCCGAACTCGCCAACTCAGCCAAGCAGGAGAGTTCCAGCCAACCAGCGGCGCCCCGCCCTCCCGTACCGCCCCCTGCTGCTACGCCATCACCGGAGCAACAGCGTGACATGGCGCGTAATGCCTTCGCCGCCAAGCAGGAAGTGCCCAAACCCACCAAAGGGCTGCTCTGGCTGGCATTCGGCACCCTGGGCATTGCCGGCATCGCGATTGGCGGCTACGTCTGGTATCAACTCAATACACTCAATGCGCCGAAACCGGCCGTGTCAGTTCAGCCCCCGCCACCGCCGATGGCTTCGGTTCAAACCAGAGCACCATCGCCGTTAGCAGCGCCAACGGCAAGCTCACCCGAGCCGGTGCCGAGCGCCACCGACACGACGCGCCTCTTCACGCCCCCAACGCCCGAACCGCGCGTCGCCCCGGCCAGCCCGGCACAGACCTGGCGCCCGCCACCACCGGAAGCCCCAATCCGCTTGACCCGCACCCGCCCGGAGCCTGATGGCAACCTGCAGCAAGGCCACGCCGCCATGCAGCGCAACGAACTTGCTCAGGCCCGACAAAGTTTTGAGAAAGTGCTGCAACGAGACCCGAACAACACCGACGCCCTGCTTGCCCTCGCTGCCATTGCCCAGGCTCAGGGCCGCCCGGGCGAGGCGGAACAGTTCAACCAGCGCGCCCTGGTCGCCAACCCGAGCGATCCAGCCGTCCAAGGCGCCGTGCTCAACGGTAGCGCCGCCGGCGCCGATCCGCAGAACACGGAAAGCCGACTGAAAACCCTGCTCGCCGCACAACCCGAATCGGCCCCGCTCAATTTCGCCCTGGGCAATCTCTACTCGCGCCAGCAGCGCTGGCCCGATGCCCAACAGGCCTATTTCAACGCAGTCGCGGCCGACGCCGATAACCCGGACTACCTGTTCAATCTCGCAGTCAGCCTCGATCATATGCGCCAGGTCCGACCTGCCGCCCAGCATTACCGCCTGGCGCTGGAGGCCGCCGAAAAGCGCCCGGCCGCCTTCGACCGGCCGCAGGTCCGGCACCGCCTGGCCGAATTGCAACCGGATCGCCAGCCCTGACGCCGCGATGAGCACATCGACCCTGCAACGGCGCCCGCTCGGGCAAATCCTGATCTCCGAGGGCATCCTCTCGGAGGACCAGTTGCGCATTGCCCTGCTCGAGCAGATGAAGCAGAACCAGCCGATCGGCAAGCTGCTCGTCTCGCTCGGCTTCGTCTCCGAGGCCACCTTGCGCCAGGCCCTCTCGGAAAACCTCGGCAAGCAGAGCGTCGACCTCTCGAATGCCGTGGTCGACCCACAGGCGATGCGTCTCGTCCCGCGCGACATGGCCAAACGCTACCACCTGTTGCCGCTCGACTACGACCAGCCGAGCCGGCGGCTGACCCTGGCGATTTCCGACGTCAACGACATCGTCGGCCTCGACCGCGTGCGCGCCCTGCTTGAAGAGGGCGTCGAGATCGAGACCCTGCTCGCCGGCGAATCGGAAATCGACCGTGCCATCGACCAGTACTATGGCCACGAACTGTCGATCGACGGCATCCTTCACGAAATCGAAACTGGCGAAATCGACTGGAAGAGCCTCTCGGCCAGTGACGACGAATACAGCCAGCCGGTCGTCCGGCTGATCGACTCGATCCTCACCGATGCCGTCAAGCGCGAGGCCTCCGACATCCACTTCGAGCCGGAAGCCAACTTCCTGCGCATTCGCTACCGGATCGACGGCATGCTGCGCCAGATCCGCGCCCTGCACAAATCCTACTGGCCGGCGATGACGGTACGCATCAAGGTGCTCTCCGGCATGAACATCGCCGAGATGCGGGCGCCGCAGGATGGGCGCATCAGCCTCACCGTCTCCGGCCGCGCCGTCGACTTCCGCGTCGCCAGCCAGCCGACCATCCACGGCGAAAACATCGTCCTGCGCATCCTCGACCGCCAGAAGGGCATCGTCCCGCTCGAACAGCTTGGCCTCAGCGAGGAACACCTGCACCAACTCAAGCTGATGATCTCGCGCCCCGAGGGCATCATCCTCGTCACCGGCCCGACAGGCAGCGGCAAGACGACGACGCTTTACTCGGTGCTCAACCACATCAACGCCGAGGGCATCCACATCATGACCCTCGAAGACCCGGTCGAATACCCGATGGCCATGGTCCGCCAAACTTCGGTGGTCGAGAACGCCAAGCTCGATTTCGCCAACGGCATCCGCTCGATGATGCGCCAGGATCCGGACGTCATCCTGGTCGGCGAAGTGCGCGATGCCGAGACGGCCGAAATGGCCTTCCGCGCCTCGATGACCGGCCATCAGGTGTACACCACCCTGCACACCAACTCGGCGATCGGCGCCATCCCGCGCCTGCTCGACATTGGCGTGCTGCCCGACATCATGGCCGGCAACATCATCGGCATCGTTGCCCAGCGCCTGATCCGTCGCCTGTGCGATCATTGCAAGACGCCTTATCACGCGGAACCGCACGAAATCCGCCTGCTCGGCACGCTGGCCGTGCATGCCCGCCCCCTGCTCTTCCGCCCGACCGGCTGCGAGCTTTGCGACTTCCAAGGCTATCGCGGCCGCATCGCGATCATGGAATTGCTGCGCATCGACGCCGGGCTCGACGAACTGATCGCCCGCCGCGCGACCACCTACGAGATCCGCAGCCGCGCCCTGCAACAGGGTTTCAGTACGCTGGCCGACGACGGCCTGCGGCGTGTCCTCAACGGCACGACCTCGCTCGAAGAGCTGGGCCGCGTCGTCGACCTGACCGACCGGATGTAGCGATGCTGTTTGACTACAAGGCGGTCAGCGCCGAGGGGAGGATGATCTACGGGCGACTCGACGCGATCAACCTGATCGACCTTGAAATGCGCCTCAAGCGCATGGAACTCGACCTGGTCACCGGCACGCTCGTCCAGCATCGCGCCCTGTTCGGCAGCCGCGGCATTCCGCGCCCCGAACTGATCAACTTCTGCTTCCACCTCGAGCAACTGGCTCGGGCCGGCGTGCCCATCCTCGACGGCCTGACCGACCTGCGCGACTCGATCGAGCATCCGCGTTTCCGCGAGGTTATCGCCGTGCTGATCGAGAACATCGAGGGCGGCCAGACCTTGTCGCAGGCGATGGGCGTCCACCCCGATGTCTTCAGCCAGGTCTTCGTCAACCTGATCAAGGCTGGCGAGGCCAGCGGCCAGTTGCCTGAGGTGCTGGTCAGCCTCACCGAATCGCTCAAGTGGGAAGACGAACTCGCGTCGCACACCAAGAAGCTCCTGATGTACCCGGCTTTCGTCGCCACCATCGTGCTCGCCGCCACCTTCTTCCTGATGATCTACATGGTGCCGCAGCTCAAGCTCTTCGTCCGCAACATGGGACAGGAACTGCCGCTGCAGACCAAGGCGCTGTTCTTCGTCTCCGACCTGCTGGTCAATTACTGGTATGCCTTCCTGATCGTGCCCGTCGTCGCAGTTGCCGGCGGCCACTTCGCCATCCGTCGCGACCCACACGCCCGCCTGCGCTTCGATGGCCTCAAGCTGCGCCTGCCCATCCTCGGCGCCATTCTCAAGAAGATCATCCTTTCCCGCTTCGCCAACACTTTCGCGATGCTCTACTCGGCCGGTATCCCGATCCTCGAATCGATCCGCACGACCCAGGAAATCGTCGGCAACGGCGTCGTCCGGCAGGCGCTGCAGCGGGTCGAGCAATCGATCCGCGAAGGCCGCAACGTCGCCGGTGCCTTCCATGACGTCGGGCTCTTTCCGCCGCTCGTCGTCCGCATGCTGCGGGTCGGCGAAAACACTGGAGGCCTCGACAAGGCGCTGCTCAACGTCAGTTACTTCTACACCCGCGATGTCAAGGAATCGGTCGGCAAGGCGCAAACGATGATCGAACCGCTGCTCACCCTCTTCATGGGCGCCCTGCTCGGCTGGATCATGCTCTCCGTGATCGGACCGATCTACGACGTCATCAGCAAGATCAAGACATGATCGCCCGCCGCCTGCTCTATCTCAATACCCATCGTCTCTCGGCCTATGCCTGGCGGCACGGCAAGCTGCAACCGGAAGATAGCTTCGAGAACGGCGCAGAAGGCCTGGAACGCTTTCGCTCCTATCTTGAAGCTAACCGACGCAGCCATTTCTCGCTGCTCGCCAACGTGGCCGAAGAAGGGCACGTTCTTGAAACCATCCCATTTCTCAAGGGCGGCGACCGCCAGGCGCTGATCACCCGCAAGATCGGCCAGCATTTCCTTGGCACGCCACTGGCAACTGCCTTTCCGCTGGGTTACGAAAAAGGCCGTCGGCGTAACGAGAAGTTACTGCTCTCGGCATTGACCAACCCAGGGCATTTCGACCCCTGGCTGCAGCGCCTTCAGGAGGCCGAAGCCCCGCTCGCCGGCATCTATACCGTCGCCCAACTCGGTGGCCAATTACTGCGCAAACTCGGCCATGCCCAGGGACGCTGTCTGCTGCTCAGTCAGCAGGATCACTCGATCCGCGAAAGCTACCTGGCCGACGGCCAGACGCTCTTCTCGCGCATGGCACCGATCACCGACAGCAGCATCGCGGGCATCGCCAGCAGCTTTGCCGCCGAAGCCGGCAAACTGCACCAGTACCTGATCGGCCAGCGCCTGATCGGCCGCGATGAAAAACTGCCGGTCTTCATCGTCGCCTACCCGCCCGCGATTCCAGCGATCGACAATGCCTGCCCGGATCGTGGCCAGCTCAGCTTTTCCATCATCGACAGCCATCAGGCCGCCGGCAAACTGGGGCTGCGCAGCCCGCCCGAGGACAATCGCAGCGACTACCTTTTCCTGCACCTGCTGGCGACGGCACCGCCACGCCAGCAGTTTGCTGACGAGCCCCTGCGCCACGACTATCGCCTTTCCCAACTACGCCAGGGACTCCTGGCAGCCGGGCTGGTCGGTCTGCTCGGCGGTCTGCTGTTCACCGCCAAGGAAGCCTTCGATACCCGTGCCCTGCGCCAGGAAACGCTCGCCCTGCGAGCCGGCGAGGCCGATCTCAATTGGCGTTACCAGGAAATCTCGGCCACTTTCCCGCAAATTGGCATCGATACCGACACCTTGCGTCGCCTGACCAGCCGCCAGACCGAATTCGCCCGACAGCAGCGCCAGCCCGGCCCCCTCTATCAGGTGCTCAGCCGTGCGCTCGACCAGATGCCCAACATCCAGCTCGAAAGCATCGAGTGGAGAATTGGCCGCCCCAATGCCGGCAATAGTGGAATCGAGGGCAACGAGGAAATCGCCCTCATCAAAGCCAGCGTAATACCACCCCGGGCGGCCACGCCGCGCCAGATCCTGGCCAGCTTCGAACAATTCACCGAACGGCTCAAAGCCAACCCGGATCTGGCACTCAAGGTATTGCAACAGCCTTTCGACCTCGAATCGGGACGCTCCCTGCGCGGCGGCGATGGCGACGACGGCGCGAGCGAGCCCAAAGCCTTCGCGGTCGAATTGATCCGGAACATCACGCCATGAAGCTATCGAGTCGCGACCTGAGCCGACTTCGCCTGCCACTCTTCATGGCCTTGGCCTTGCTCGCACTCGGGGCACTGCTCGCTTGGTGGAGCACACTGGCCGGACAACAGGCCAGCCAGGAACGAAATGATGCGGCCAATGCCAGGCAGCAGATCGAGCAACGCCTGCGCCAGGTCCGTACCGAAGAACAGGAAGTCAAGGAACGTACCCAGGTTTTTCAGGCCATGCAGGCGCGCGGCATGGTCGGCCCGGAAAAACGCCTCGAATGGACCGAACTGCTGCGCCTACTCCAGCGCGAATTGCGCCTGCCCGGCATGACCTATGAACTGGGAGCCCAAAAGCAGCTGGAAAGCGTCAACGGCGTCGCCTATGCTTATTTCGCCAGCCCGATGCGACTGCAGCTCCGCCTGTTGCATGAGCAGGATTTGCTCCTCTTCCTGAACCGCCTGCAGCAAGAAGCACGGGCCATGGTGCTGATCCGCAACTGCAAGCTGACGCGAGCGCCCGAAACAACGGAAGCGCGCAGTCAGATGCCGCAACTCGCGGCCGACTGCGAACTGCAGTGGATCACTGTTCAGCGCGCCACGGAAGGCTAATGAAACCGTACCTCAACCTCGCCGCACTTATGCTGATCCTGCTGCCGCTTTCCCTGCAAGCGCAGCAGGAGAGCCTTGGCCGGCTGTTTCTGACGCCGGAACAGCGCCTGATGCTCGATCGCCAACGCCAGATGAACCCCGGTGGCACATCAGTCGACGATGGCGCCAGCAGCCTGACCTTCAATGGCGAAGTCCGCCGTAGCTCCGGGCGAAATACGCGCTGGATCAATGGTGTCGCCGAACCAAGTAGCAGCCGTGACAAAGCGCCGGTCACAGTAGGTGACACCATCTACCCGGGGAGCGGAGAGAAAGACGATCTTCTGCGTGGCGGCAGAATCCAAATCAGGCCACCGACTGCAAAGCATTGAGATGGGGCACGCAAAGCGAGTACAACATGGTGTCGCGCTGTTGCTATTCTTGTTGGTGGTGTTCGGAATAGCAGCAACATTTTCCCTGTCTGCCCTCAATCAAAATGCATTTCGCCTTGAACAGGAAAGCCGAACCGAACAGGCGCTCAATCTAGCCAAGGAAGCCTTGATTGGCGACGCTGTAGCAAGCGCGATCCCAGGCAGATTGCGCTGCCCCGAAAGCATTTCCATCGCCAACCCGATTGAAGGGCAAGCCCAGGGAAGTTGCACCACTGCCGCGAGCCGAATCGGGCGTTTCCCCTGGAAAACACTACGACTAGACACTCTTCGGGACGGCACCGGGGAACCGCTTTGGTACGCGCTCTCGCCGGGATTCTCGGCAGCTCCCATCAACAGCAACACGCTTGGCCAGCTCCAGGTTGATGGCCGCCCAAACGCTGCGGTGGCAGTCATTGTCGCTCCCGGGGTGCCACTGAGCGGACAAAGCCGGACTGCAGTCACCCCGGCCAATCCGCCACAGGTATCTCAATATCTTGATTTGACCAACTCGGGGGGATCGTCCTTTGTCAGCAGCGGACCGGCTGGCACGATCAATGATCGCTTTGTCATCATCACCCAAGCAGAACTGTTCAAGGCGGTCAACACCCGCGTACTCGCCGAGCTACGTGGCCTCGACGATCAGGCCCCCAACCTTCCCGTTCGCGGCTTACGCAATTTCCATAATTTGTACGGCACATTTCCGTGGGCTGACAATGATGGCGATGGCTTTGCGGATGCCAATATCGCGACCGGCAGATTGCCCTTCAACGAACTCTCCCTTGATGCATGGCTAACCACCAACAACTGGCTTCCGTTGGTAAGTTACACTCGAATTTCTGCGAATTCAGCCCAACTGAGCATCGGCACATCGATCATGAAAGCCGTACCATGCCCCGCCCTTCCCTGCCCCTGAACGCTTCTGTTGCCCGTGGATTCACGCTGGTCGAACTGACCGTCGTACTGGTAATCGTCTCGTTACTGGCAGGTGGTCTGATGATGACGCTCGGCAGCCAAGTCGATCAGCGACAACGCAGCGAAACCAGACAACAACTGGAAGAGGCACGGGATGCGTTGCTGGGATTTGCTGCCTCACATCTCGCTGCAGATGGAAAACCCTACCTGCCGTGCCCGGACACGGATGGAGATGGCCTGGAAAACCGGGTTGGAAGCGCCTGTACAAGCGCGTCGGGCGCACTCCCTTTTGTCGACCTGGGTCTAAGCCGGCAGGACATCTGGGGAAATCGCCTGCGTTACCACGTCCACGCCAACTTTGGACGAAACGACATCGGCTTTACATTTACCACCAACAGCAATCTACGCGTTTGCGAACAAGCTGCCTGCACAACGGTCCTGGCATCCGGGCTTCCGGTCATCGTGCTCTCCGGCGGAAGAAACGGCATTGGAACCGGTGGAGACGAACAAGAGAATGCCGATGGGGATCAAGACTACGTTAGCAGGGTAGCAACCAGCGCCGACATCAACGAATTCGATGACCATCTCATCTGGCTTTCGCCGAGCGTCCTGTACAACCGCATGATCGCCGCCGGCCGTCTCCCCTAGGCATTTGGCGTATTGACCAGCCTTCACGCGACTGCCACACTCAACGCCTGCCGACGTTTTGAACGCGATAGTCGAACCCCGTGAGCCAGCAATCCTTCCTTTTTCACCTGCGCAATGCCGGGATAGATCCGGATGACGATGCCGAAACTCGGCTCAAGAAATCCCTCCTGATCTTCGCGACCGGCCTGGTCTGTCTCGGTTCGATGCTCTGGCTGTTCCTGTACGGCCAGATGGGCCCTCAGTTTTCGGCAACCGCCCCCTTCGTTTTCCAGATCCTGCTCGTCGTCAACCTGCTGTTTTTCTTCTACAGCGGCAATTTCGACTTCTTCCGCTACTCGCAACTCGCTCTCTTCCTCTTCGCTCCCTTCGCCGTGCAATGGGGTATCGGCAACTTCATCACGGCCCGCGGCACCAGCCTCTGGGGACTTCTGGCACCGATCGGCGCACTGCTTTTCATCGGACCGCGCGAATCCATCGCCTGGTTTGCCGCCTATATTTTCCTGACCGCGCTCTCGGGATTTTTCGACTATTACCTGGCCGACAGCCTGGCAGCGGCGGGTCCCAAAATTGCGATCCAGACGAGCGTCTTTTTCTTTGCGCTCAACTTCGCCGCCATTTCGAGCATCGTTTACCTGCTGTTGCGCTACGCCGTCCAGGAAAAAGCCAAGACCCAGGCCAGCCTGGAGGCGACGCATCACCTGCTGCAGGAAGAGCAGGAGCGTTCCGAACGTCTGCTGCTCAACATCCTGCCCGGCCCCATCGCCGAACGCCTCAAGCAGAACAACCAGACGATCGCCGACGGTTTTGCCGACGTCAGTGTGATGTTCGTCGACATCGTCAATTTCACGCGCCTCGCCGAAGGCATGACGCCACAGCAGGTTTTTGCGATGCTCAACCGCATTTTTTCCTCGTTCGACGAACTGGCGGAAAAATACGGGGTCGAGAAGATCAAGACCATCGGCGACGCTTACATGGTGGCCGGCGGTTTGAACAACGAATCCGGCAACTATTCGAAAGCCATCGCCGACCTTGCGCTTGCCATGCGCGACCTGCTCCGCCGGGATTTCACGGTCAACGACATGCATCTCGACGTCCGCATCGGCATCGGCACCGGCCCCATTGTGGCCGGCGTGGTCGGCAAGAAAAAATTCATTTACGACCTCTGGGGCGACACGGTCAACCTGGCCAGTCGGATCACGAGTGAAGGCTTCCCCGGCATGATTCAGGTCGACGAAACGACCTACCGCCGCCTCGCACCCAATTACATCTTCAACGAGCCGAAGATGATCCCGCTCAAGGGCAAGGGCTTTACCGCGGTCTATCGCCTACTGGGCAGGCAGGAAACAAGCGCCGCCGAGCGAACCTCGCTCAAGGCTGCCGCGACAGACTGAAGGCGACCGTGCCTTCGCGGTTGTCCCGCAGGGCCAGACGGTAACCGGCGGCCTCGGCCTGCCGGGCGGCATGATAAAGACCGATACCCAGGCCATCCTCCGAGGAAACCGGCTCGCGCAGGAGAGTCACCGCCATGGAGGGTGGAATGGCCGCCCCGCCATCTTCCACGCAGAAGCCCGTTGCCGCATAGCTCACCGCAATTTCCAGCCCGGGCTGGCGCAAGCGCTTGGCCAGGGCATTCTGCAACAGGTTCTCGGCCACGCTGTCGAACAGCGCCCCAGGGATCGCCTCATCCTCGGCTGGCGCCCCCTGCCAGACGATGCCCGCCCGGACATAGCGCACCTGCAGCGCCTCCCACCACAAAAGGGCCGGTATCTGCTCGCCGGCTTCGCTTCGCGGCGATTGCAGCTTTTCCAGCGTCACCTTGAGGCGCTCGGTGATCATCGGCAACTGACGTCCGAGCAAGATCGCCAGTTGCGCCGGATCGCCCGGTTGCTCGGCGGCATAGCATAGCCCTTGCATCGATTGCAGAAGATTCTTGACGTCGTGCGTCACCCGCGATCCCGTTTCATAAACCGCCTGAAGATAGTTCATGCGCTGCAACTGGTGGGTCTGCCGCTTGACCAGGTAAAACTCGGCCACCAGGCGCAAGAGCCAGTCGAGATGCCAGCGCATCGAGGGTGACGGTGCCAGTTTCAACGACACCCCCAAGGCCAGATCGCCCATCTGATAGACGTGGCGAAACCCTGTCTGCTCACCGCTTTCGCCGCTCGCTCCCTCGGCTTGCCAAGTCACCCCGACCACCCAGGGCATGTTCAGCAGGCGCTGCATGACGCCGGCCAGGAACCTAGCCGGATCGACCTCGCGTTCGCTCTCCTCGGCCAACTGGACCAGCCATTGCTCGAGCGGCATGCCGAGCGACAGCAGGTAGCGCGACATGGCTGAACCGATACTGGAAAAGCCGCCTCGCGGATTCCAGGCCCAAGCCACCACGAGCAGCGCTCCGGCCAGAGTCATCGAGGTCTTGAACAGCGAATCGACATAACCCACCCCGCCGACCAGCATGTAGGCCAGAGCGCCCAGGACGAGCACGGCAAGGACCAGGAAGACCATCACGCCATAGAACAGGTCGAAGGCATCACCGGCACGCCGACGCGGCGTCCGTGCGGGAAAGACGAAGAGCAGGGGGAGCAGGAAGGGCATGAAGCGGGCGAACAGGTCGCGCAACCAGGGATCGAGTTCGACCGCCGGCGAGATTTCCGGCACCACCCCGAAGATGGTGACGCAGACAAGATAGCCAAACGCCAGCAGGTAGCCCGCCCGTTCGGCGGGCCGCTCGGTGCCCAGCACCCGTCCGCCGATCGCCGCGGCAAGCGCGCCGCACCAGATCAACAACAGCCAGGGCCCGAGATACCAGGTCGAA